>JBMOGO010000034.1:0-29480 GCA_049318305.1 Polymorphobacter sp. | reverse complement strand
CCTTGAATCAGAATCGGACGCTGTTGGGAATCCCCTTTGTCAACACGTCCTAGCTTGGCACTCTGAACGAAGGCGCTCTCACCTTTGTCACCGCCCTTAAAATTCTGATTTTCCTCGCTAAAGCCTATGAGATCGCGACCGTAGTTACCGAAGAACGGACTTTGCCCGCCAATAATAAGCGTCCGAAAATTCACCATTCCAGGAAACGCGGGGACTGCGGTGAAATCGATCGCACTGCCAAACGACAAATAGCCGTTGCCGTTCGCGAAAACTCGTTCGTACGTGGGGCCGTTTCCGAATTTTACGGAATAGCCCAACGCTTTGCCATCGGTTGGGCCACACTCGTCACCATTCAGATCACAGTAACCGGACAGGTCGAATTTTATATCGTTATCAATTGCGGTGCGCCGCGCCATAGCCGGCATAGCGGTCGTCGATAGCGCCACAAGCACGCCAAAAATTGCCAAATTTCTCATGCTGCATCCCCGCGCTCGCCAGATTATTTTTGAGCTGACCGATTACCTAAGAAGGCGCAATAAATTTATTAACAAACGTCACGGCTATTTGAGATTACGCCGGTCACAACTCACCGAGCGGCGCGCAGGCGGGCTTCTGCAATGTCGCTGAATAATGTGTTTTCGGGCCAGCGCGGGCGGATGTCAGCCATGCTCGCCGCCAGCATCTGCCGCGCTCCCGGCCGGTCTCCCGCTGCCAACAGGCATTTGCCGCGCGTGTTCTTCACCCAGGCCGCGCGCCACGCATCATCGGGATAATCCGCCTGCATCAGCGGCCGTGCGCGATCGAGCAGCGCCAGTCCGTCCGCGGTGGCACCGCGATCACAGGCGAGATCGGCGAGTTCGGTGAGGATCGGCGCGGTGTTGCGATGCTTGTGGACGTCCGCCGCCACCAGCGCCTGGCGCAGCGCGGTTTCGGCGGCAGCACGCTGGCCCAGCCCGCGTTCGGCAATCCCCAGATTGGCGAGGATGAAGGCGAGGTCGTCATGGGTTTCGCTGCGTTGTTTCAGGCTGATCGCCTGGGCGCGCAGCAAGAGCGCGCGGGCTTCGGCGAAACCGCGACGTTCGAGCATGACACGCGCGACATTGTTGATCGAAATGGCGACATCGGGGTGGTCCGGCCCCAGCACCAGTTCGTCGGATTTAAGCGCCTGTTTCCAGAAATTTTCGGCCGCCGCCGAATCGCGCTGCAGATAAGCGATGGCACCAAGCTCGTTATAATCTTCGGAGACGCGCGGGTGGGCCAGGCCCTGCGCCGGGATGCGGATGGCGAGGGCGCGCTCGAACAATGGCTTGGCATCGGCTTCGCGGTTTTCAGCGAGTGCGTTGAGCCCCAGTGCTTCCAGGTCGCGCGCCACGGCGGGGTGTTTCGCGCCGAAGCGTGCGGTATCGAGTGCCAGCGCGGCGCGGATATCGGCCTCGGCGCCCGCCGTGTCGTCACTGGCGGACCGCGCCTCACCGCGGCCGACGAGGATGGCGGCGACGAGTTCGGGGTTGCCGCGATCAGGGTCGCGGGCGAACGCCAGCGCCCGGGTGAAGCTGGCGGCGGCCTTGGCATAATCGCCCTGCCGGGTTTGCGAATCGCCCAGCGCCAGCAATTGTTTCGCAGCGACTCCGGGGTCGGTGACCTTGAGCGTCAGCGAATCGCGGATGATGGCGTCGCCCTTCCGGTACGCGCCAAGCCCCAGATAGACCTTGCTGAGCGTCGTCATCAGCTCGGCCTTGACGCTGGGCTCATCGGCCAGCGAATTGGCGATGCGGTCGGCGCCCTTGTCGAGGATTTCGATGGCGCTGACCTGGGCGCCCTTGGCTTCGGACGGGTCCGACACTTCGAACAGCGACTGCACGAAACTGGTGGTGCGTTCGGCGGTGATGGTCTTTTGCCGGGCGATGTCGCGCTGCTGCACCGCTTCGTTGCGCGCCAGCACGGCGCTGACGGCGAGGCCGGCCATCAGCACGAAACCGACGCCCGACGCGCTGGCGATGATCGCCAGTTGCCGCTGCCGCCGCGCCGCCTCGCGCTGGCGGAGTTCGTCATAGGGCAGGTCCATGATGCCGGCGAGCAGCTTCAGCCGCGCCGCCGGCCGGCCATCCTTGCCGGGGCGGATGTCGGAGGCGAGCGGTTCGGCGCCGCCATTTTCGAACAGCGCCGGCGGCAGGCATTCCAGCGCCGGATCGCCGCCAGGCAGCGTCGCCGCATTGGGCTCGCCATCGATGATCAGGCACTGGATGCGGTCGCGCCGGCCCATGGCGACAAAGGCGCGGATTTCCTCGTTGACCCAGTGGGAGCGGGCGCCATTGGGCGAGCAGATGACGATCAGCGAGGCCGATTCGACCAGCGCGGCGCGCACCGATTCGGCGAGGTTGGCTGACGCCGCCAGCTCCTCGCGGTCCTGGAAAATCGGCGGCAGCCGGGGACCGAGTGGGCCGACGGCGCTGGGGCGGCCCTGCAGGCGCTTGGGAATGCGATAGGTTTCCAGCGTCTTGTGCAGCCAGGACGCGGCCTTGCGATCACGGTGGTTGTAGCTGATGAACGCCGAATATTTCACCGCGACAGCCGGTACAGCGTCATCGTGCCGTATTTCTTGGCGAGCACGATCTTGCCGGCATATTCGAGCCGGAAATCACTGTGTCCCGCAAGCGTGAGCATCGCGGCAAAGGGCTGGGTGACAAAGACCTGGCCGACCGGGGTAACAGGTTCGATGCGCGCGGCGCGGGTGACTTCGGTGCCGATATAGCCGTCCTGGCCGGTAATCGGATCGTTCATGCGATACACCGGCCCGAAATGCAGTGCGACGCGCATGCCGGCACCATCGACCAGTGGCGGCGCCGTGATGTCGAGCGCGACGCGCGCTGCCATTGCCAGATCATCGATGACGGCAAACACCGCATCGCCCCAGCTGTTGCGAAAATCGATGGTGCTGCCGGCGCTGTCGAGAACGGCGGCGACCGGCCCCATGACATCGGCCCAGAAGCCGGGCAGCGCGTGTTCGTCTAGCCGTGAAAAGCCGGCGTAATCGGTGAACAGGATCGCGCGCTGGCAGCGGGTGGCGCTGGTCAGCGGGTGCTGACGCGGCGCGGCGACGGCGGGCCGGGTAATGTCACCCGGCGCGATGACATGGGCGACATGGCCCAGCCCGCGCCAGCGCGCCACTTCGCCGCCGGTGCCGCCGCTGCCACGCGGGGCAGTGCCATTCCACACTGCCAGCATCTCGGGGCTGGTGTGGAGATGCGCCGCGCGTAGCAGGGTCATGCCCATCGCCAGGCTGTTGCCATAGTGGAACTGGTCATGGTCGCCGACATAGGCCGCCTCGCTGGCGAAGGTGACGCTGCTGGCGGCGGCGAGCGCCGTGTGAAAACGCGGCAGCCACTCCGCCCCGCCGGGCAGCACCGATTCGGCGATGAAATCGGCGGTGGCAAAGGGCAACACGACGTGAAGATCGGCGCCGCGGCGCAAAATGGCCTCGGCACAGGATATCGGCACCGCAGGCGAGCGCGCCATAGGCGATGCTGGTGCCGGCAGCGGCGAGGCGGGCGTCGATCTGCGCGGCGATATCGGCTTCGCAGGCAGCATCGGCCTGGAACATGTGGCCGGCGTAGAACAGCACCGGCGGCGGCCGCAACGCGTCGCAAAGCGCTGCCGCAAGGTCGGCCGCCACGCCGTGCGCGCCGAGCAGCCGGAACTGGCGGACGGTAGAGCCGCGTGCGCCCAGATCGGCATCGGCGCAGGCCAGCGCGGCCTGGGCGGCGGCGAGGGCGGCGGTGCGGTCCCCCAGCAGCAGATGCGCCTCAGCAGCGGTGGCGGCCGCGAAATAAGAAGTCGGCCGGGCCACTTCGGCATCGGCAAGGGCGCGGCGAGCGTGCGCGGTGGCGGCGGTGGCGCCGGCCAGCGCCGACAGGCTTGCGGCGTTGATCAGGCTGAAATAGCCACCGAAGCGTGTGTAGGCGCCAAGATAGGCCTGAGCGGCCGCTGCGAACAGCGCCGGGCGGTCGGCGCCGGTGGCGGCAATGGCGCGGTCCTTGAGCAGCCGGGCGCCGAGCGCGAGACTGTCCTCGTTGGCGGCGGCAGCGAGGTCGTACGCCGCGAACAGCGAGGCGGCGCGTTCGGTTTCGCCCATCCGTGCCAGCGTGAGGACGAGGAGGTAGCGCAGGTCGGCCGCGTCATCGGCGGCGGCGATGGCCGCCATGATGATGTCATAGGCGTTGAGGAGATCGCCGGCGCGGATGGCAGCGCGGGCGGTTGCAACGGCATCCCCGCCCGCCGCGGTCATTTCAGCAGCCCGCCAAGGATACCGCGCAGCAGCTTGCTGCCGAAACTGCCGCCGAGTTGCCGGCCGACCGAAGTGGCCGCCGATCGGGCGGCGGATTCGACCATTTTTTCGGTAAAGCTCTTGGGCTGCGGGCGTGCCGCCACCCGGGCGGCGGCAGCGGCTTCCTTGGCTGCCGCCGCATCGGCACGGGCGCGTTCCTTGGCCGCGGCGGCATCGAGCTTGGCCTGCAGAACGGCGGCCTTGGCGGCCTCCTTTTCGGCGTCGCTACGTGCGGCATGGGCAGCGGCCTCGGCGGCGCGGACGTTCAGCTTTTCATAGGCCGATTCGCGATCGATAGTTTCGTCATATTTGCCGGCATAGGGCGACATGTTGATCTTTTCGCTGCGCTCGGCGCTGGTTACCGGGCCGACGCGCGACCGCGGCGGCGCGATCAGCGTGCGTTCGACCGGCGACGGCGCTCCATCGAGCATCAGCAGCGAGACCAGCGCCTCGCCGACCTTCAGTTCGGTGATGGCGGTGCCGACATCGAGTTTCGGGTTGGTGCGGAAGGTTTCCGCCGCCGCCTTGATGGCGCGCTGGTCGCGCGGGGTGAAAGCGCGCAGCGCATGCTGGACGCGGTTGCCAAGCTGTCCCGCCACGCTTTCGGGAATGTCGATGGGGTTCTGGCTGATGAAATAGACGCCGACACCCTTGGAGCGGACCAGGCGGACAACCTGCTCCACCTTGTCCATCAACGCCTTGGGGGCTTCATCGAACAGCAGATGCGCTTCATCGAAGAAGAAGACGAGCTTGGGTTTGTCCGGATCGCCGACTTCGGGAAGCGTTTCGAACAGTTCGGAGAGCAGCCAGAGCAGAAAGGTGGCGTAAAGGCGCGGGCTCTGCATCAGCTTGTCGGCGGCGAGGATGTTGACCTGGCCGCGGCCGTCGCTGTCGGTGCGGATGAAATCGGTGATGTCCAGGGCCGGTTCGGCAAAGAAATACGTCGCGCCCTGCGATTCCAGCTGGAGCAACTGGCGCTGGATGGTGCCGATGCTGGCCTTGGTGACATTGCCATATTTGCTGGCGAGTTCGCCGGCATTGTCGGCACAGAAGGACAGCACGGATTGCAGGTCCTTCAGGTCGAGGATCAGCAAGCCAAGATCATCGGCATAGCGGAACGCCACCGACAGCACGCCTTCCTGGGTGTCGTTGAGGCCCATCAGGCGCGACAGCAGCAGCGGCCCCATTTCGCTGACGGTGGTGCGGATCGGGTGGCCCTGCTCGCCGAACAGATCCCAGAACACCACCGGGTTGGCGGCATAATCATAGTCCGCAATGCCGATTTCGGCGGCGCGCTTGCCGGTCCAGGCGGCTGCATCGCTGCCGCGCATCGCCATGCCGGCGATATCGCCCTTCACATCGGACAGGAAAACCGGGACACCTTCGCGCGAAAAGCCTTCCGCCAGGGTTTGCAGGGTGACGGTCTTGCCGGTGCCGGTGGCGCCGGCGATCAGGCCATGGCGATTGGCGCGTTTCAGCACGAGCGCCTGCGCGTGTTCCTCGCCTTTTCCGATGAAGATGCTGTCGGCCATTTGTTTTTTCCCCGCGTGTGCGGATGGGATAGCCGGTTTTGCAGGGTGGGTTAAGGGGGCGGGTTCGAAGAAGCCGGGTCCCGGGTCAAGCCCGGGATGACAGTAAGAAGTTGGGGGGAGGGTTGCGCCTCCCCCCGCGACGCCTACTTCTTTTCGAAGATCAGCTTGATGCAGATATAGCGCGGCGGGTTCTTGCCGCGCTGGACGAGCATCAGCACCGTGTCGCGGCCGGCCTTGCGGGCAGCATCGACAGCGGCAGCAGCTTCGGCCGGGCTGGTCGTCGGCTTCTGGTTGATCTGCAGGATGATGTCGCCGCGTTGCAGGCCGTTGGTGGCAGCATCGCTGCCCGGCGTGATGCCGGCGATGACGACGCCGCGCACCGTTTCGGGGATGCCGAGCTGCGTGCGCAACTGCGTCGTCAGCGGTTGCAGGGTGATGCCCAGGCTGGCCTTGGTGGCTTCGCCGGCGGGTGACTTGGCATCGGCGCTGTCATCGGCGTCGGCGGGAATACCGGCGCGGGCCTGGACGATCGATTCGGCCGGGCGCTGGGCGATGGTGGCGTTGATGGTGCGGCGCTGGCCATCGCGGATCAGTTCGATCGGCACGCTCGACCCGATCGGCGTGTTGGCGACGACATAGGACAAGGTGTTGTCGAAGGTAACATCGCTGCCGTTGATGCGAACGATGACATCACCCTGCTTGATGCCGGCCTTGGCGGCGGGGCCGCTGGGTTCCACCGTCGCGACGATCTCGCCGCGGTCCTTGGGCAGGTTCAACCCGGCGGCGATATCGCTGCTGAGCGGCTGGATGGCGACCCCCAGATAGCCGCGCTTCACCGTGCCGGTGGCGCGCAGCTGCTGGATGACCGGATAGGCGAGTTCGGCGGGAATCGAGAAACCCAGCCCGACATTGCCGCCGGTGGGCGAGAAGATCGCTGTATTGACGCCAATGACATTGCCATCGAGATCGAACAGCGGCCCGCCCGAATTGCCCTGGTTGATGCTGGCATCGGTCTGGATGTAGCGGTCATACTGGCCTGAACCGATGTTGCGGTGGAGCGCCGACACGATGCCGGCAGTGACCGTGCCGCCCAGGCCGAACGGGTTGCCGATGGCAATCGCCCAGTCGCCGACGCGGACCGACTGGCTGTTGCCGAACGCGACGAACGGCAGCCCGGTGGCTTCGATCTTGAGCAGCGCCATGTCGGTCAGGGCGTCACGGCCGATTATGCGCGCCTTGTATTCGCGGCGGTCGGACAGCGTGACGGTGATGGTATCGACCGGCGCATCCTTGCCGGCTTCGGCGGAGATGACATGGTTGTTGGTGACGATGTAGCCGTCGGCGGAGATGATGAAGCCCGAACCCAGCGACGTCGCTTCGCGGGTCACCGGCTCGCCGGCTTCGCCCTGCTGTTCCTGGAAGCGGCGAAACAGGTCCTCCAGCGGGGAGCCGGGCGGGATGCCGCGCATCTTGCCGACTTCGACCTTTTGCGTCGTCGAGACGTTGACGACCGCCGGAGCCAGCCGCGACGTCAGGTCGGCAAAGCTGCGCGGTGCGCCGCCGGGCGGGTTGATCGGCACCGCCGGCGGAACTGCGTTTTGCGCTGGCTGCGTGGCAACCGGGGCCTGAGCCGAGGCAATCGCTGTCGACAGTGTACCCAGAACAAGGGCGGCGGGGATGAGGCTGCGGGCAATACGCACGATGTAGCGAACCTTTCAGGCTTCGAAACGGATCTTGATAGCGTCTGTCACCCGGTGTCCGGCATGGCGCAAGACCGGCAAGGCGACGTTCAGCAACACAGTGGTCGTCATGCCGCCAGCGATACTAACGCCCGATGAACGAAGCGGTTGTGTGACGGCAAAATAACCTGCGACATTTCAGCGAGCCTCCGGGTCAGCGATTGGTGCGCCGACCTTCGAATTCGCGCAGGAACTCGTTGTTCGGTGACAGGATCACCGTCGAGCTGCTGTCGCTGAACGTCGTCCGGTAGGCCTGCATGGCGCGGTAGAAGGCATAGAATTCGGGGTCCTTGCCGAAACTGCCGGCATAGGTGTTGGCGGCTTCGGCGTCAGCTTGTGCCCGTACCAGCTGCGCCTGCTTGAGGCCTTGCGCGCGGATCGTCGCTGCCTCCTGCTGCCGCGCCGAACGCATGCGCAGATAGGCCGATTCGAGCGGCGTGCCACTGGGCAGGTCGGCGCGCTTGATGCGCACATCGATGATTTCGGCGCCATATTGCTTGGCCTGGCGGTTCACCGTCTGCTGGATCTCGTCCATCAACGGCCCGCGTTCCGGGCTGAGCAGCGCAGCGAACGGCTGCTTGCCGAGTTCGTTGCGCAGTTTCGACGCCAGAATGCGCTTCAGCGCGTCGGCGGCATCCTGTTCGGTGCGCACCGTCTGCACCATGCGCAGCGGATCGGTGATGCGGAAGCGCGCAAAGGCATCGACGACCAGCCGCAACTGGTCGGTCGACAGCACCGTCTGCTGTTCCATGTCGAGATCGAGCACGCGCTTGTCGACGAAGATGACGTCCTCGATGAACGGCACCTTGGCGACGAGGCCGGCACCCGATGTGCCAAAGCGCGCCTTGGCATCATAGGCGTTGACGATGCGCTCGGGCTTGCCGAGGCGCAGCACGACCGCCTGCTTGGTTTCGGGCACGGTATAAAGCGTGCTCATGGCGATGACGATCAGCGCGAAGGCCAGGGTCGCCCAGACGATGGGATTGCGGAGGGTGAGCATCAGCGTGCCTTACTGGCCGGAAGCGTTGGTGGAATTGGCGGCCGCCGCAGTCGGATCGACCGCTCGCGCCCGCTTCTGAATTTCGGGCAGCGGCAGATAGGTCTGCACATTGCCCGGCTCGATGACCGTCTTGTCGACCTTGGACAGCACGCTCTCCATGGTTTCCAGATACATGCGCTTGCGCGTCACTTCCGGCGCCAGCTTGTACTGGGCATAGACCGCGTCGAACGCCGCTGCCGAGCCCTGCGCGCTGGCGAGCAGCTGCTGGGCATAGGAACGCGACTGGTTAAGATATTGCTGGGCGTCCTGCTGCGCCGCAGACACGTCCTTGAACGCGTCATCGACGGCAGCGGGCGGATCGGCCTGCTTGATATCGACGCCGCGCACTTCGATGCCGGCACGGTAGCTATCGAGCAGTTCCTGCATGCGTTCACGCACCTGTTCGGCGATCTGGGCGCGCTGCGGGCCGATGGCGTCGTTGAGCGTCGCCTTGGAAATTTCCGACCGCATCGCCGATTCGCCGACTTCGCGTACCGTCTGTTCAGGCTCGGCGAGTTCGAACAGGTAGAGTTCGGGGTTCTTGATCTTCCAGCGCACCGCATAAGCCAGGTTTATGATATTCTGGTCACCAGTCAGCATCAGGTTTTCGGCCGAACCTTCGGTGGCGCCGATATCGACCGAATTGATCTGTTCGACCTTGCGCAGCAGCACCGTGTCGATGGGATAGGGCAGCTTGAAATGCAGCCCCGGCTCGGTGGTTTCGACAAAGCGGCCAAAGCGCAGCACGACACCGCGTTCCTGGGCATCGACGCGGTAGAAGCTGGAGAAGATCACCCAGGCCGCCAGGGCCGCGGCAATCGCCCACAGCCAGGCATTGCCGGCAAAGAGTTCGAAACTGCCGCCCCGACCACCACCACCACCGCCACCGCCCAGAGAGGCGCGCAGCTTTTCCTGCCCGCGGCGGATGATATCGTCGAAATCGCGGTTGCCGCCGGGGCGCGGGCCTTGCGGCCGCTTGGGCGGGCCATCGCCCCAGGGATTGCGCGGGGGACCGCCGGAGCCGCCACCGGAACCGCCACCGGCGCCGCCACCTGCACCGTCGGAACCGCCACTCCCGCCCGAGCCTTCGCCCCAGGGTCCGCCATCATTGTTGTTTTGCCAGGGCATCCGGTTTCCAGGTCTCGTCATCGTGAAAGCCAGAGCTATATACGTCTCGCATTCAGGGATTGCGAGGGCGCGCAGATGTCGCTGCCCCTCGGCATCGAAAAGGACGGGTTTTCATGGCGCTTAAAGATGATGTAGCAGCGGCGCTGGCAACGATTTCCGACCCGGTCGGCGGCGGCGATATCGTCAGCAGCGGCCGGGTCGCCGGGCTGGTGGTCAAGCCCGATGGCAGCGTCGGGCTGGTGCTGTCCGTCGATGGGCTCGAGCGGGTGGTCGCCGAACGCCTGCAGGCGGCCATCGAAGTGGCGGCCAACCGCGTCGCCGGGGTCAATGCGGCGCGGATCATCCTGACCGCGGATCGCGGCAGCGCGCCGGCGGCTGGCGCGCAGCCGGTGGCGCCCACGGTGCCGGGCATCCGCAAGCTGATTGCCGTCGCCAGCGGCAAGGGCGGGGTCGGCAAATCCACCGTGGCGGCGAACCTTGCCGTGGCGCTGGCGCGGCAGGGCCACGCCGTCGGCTTGCTCGATGCCGATATCTACGGGCCGTCGGTGCCGACACTGCTCGGCATCGAAGGACGGGCGCGGCTGGAGGGCAACCGGTTGCAGCCGGCGTTCGTCCACGGCATCAAGGCGCTGTCGATGGGGATGATGACCGACCCGAAAAAGGCCATCGTCTGGCGCGGTCCGATGGCGAGTTCGGCGCTGGTGCAGATGGTCGAGCAGGCCGATTGGGGCGTCCTTGATGTGCTGGTCATCGATATGCCGCCCGGCACCGGCGACGTGCAGCTGACGCTGGCGCAAAAGTTGAAGCCCGATGGCGCGGTGATCGTTTCGACCCCGCAGGACCTGGCCTTGATCGATGCGCGGCGCGCCGTGGCAATGTTCGAGGAGGTCAATGTGCGCGTGCTCGGCGTCGTCGAGAACATGAGCGGCTACCAATGTCCGCACTGCGGGGAGGCGAGCGATCCCTTCGGCCACGGCGGCGCCGAAGCCGAAGCGACAGCGATGGGCGTGCCGTTCCTCGGCCGGGTGCCGCTGGATATCGCGCTGCGGCTGGCATCGGACGCCGGGCAACCGGGGACCGGCGCACAGGCGGCAGTGTTTGCCGAGATTGCGCGCAGTGTCGGGGTGACGGTGGGGCTTTAAAGGACTGTCATCCCGCAGTCCTGCAGCGCTGCCAGAAGTTCCGGCACGTGCTGCGCGCGCAGCGCCGCCAGCGCACGGCGGTGCAGGCGGTGGGCGCCCAGTTCCGCCGGGTCGAAGGCCCGCGCATTGGCGGCGCACGGCGCATCCCAGGGGGTGAAGGCGACTTCGGCGCGCGCCATCCCCCAGGCGCGCATCAGGTGGCTGCCAAAGCGATCGGGCGTCAGGTCGGGCCAGCCGGCGGCGACTGACGGGGTGGCTTCGGGCGCTTCTAGGTGGCAGCGCGCGGCCAGCAGCGCAGCGATCGCGGCCGAAGCCCCCTGCCCTTCGACGCGCCGCAGCTTCGGCGCCAGTGGCTTGATCGCAGTCGCCAGCGCGGCGGCGATGGCATCCGGCGTCGGCGGCGCAGCACCGCCAACGCTGAGGCCATGGCCGGGCAGGTCGATCGCCAGTGCGCCGGGCCTCGCCACCATCTCGGCGGCGCTGCCGGGGGCATGGAGGAGTAGCGTTTCGGCATAGGAGTCGCCGATCCAGTGGAGCTGGCCAAGGCCCGGCACGGTGACAAAGCCCTGGTCAGCGGGCGGCGCCGCGCTGGGTGCGGCGGTCGCCGGATGGCGCAGCAGCCAAGTGCGCGACGCCGCCTCCACCTGCGCCTCGGTGACCAGCTTTTCGGCGGCCCAGCCGGGCGGCAAGGGCCCCAGCCGGTCGATATGCGATTGCAGCGGGTCGCCGTTGCGGCCGGAGATATACACCGGCGGGGTCGGCGCACCGGGCGCCGGCAGGTCGCGCGGCGCCTGCAGCATCGCGGCATAACCCTGGGCATAGCTGCTGCCGGCGGCGAGGATATCCATGATCATCGCATGGTTGGTGGCGGCATCATCGTGCGCCATCGGCAGCCGGTGCGCGTCATCGGCGGCGTACCAGGGGAAGAACCAGCTTTGTTCGCGGATGCGGTGCCAGACCCAGGCGAGATGCTCGCCGTACGGCAACGGCACGAAGGCCGGCGTATAGTTGGCGCCGAAATCGGCGCGCTCGGCATCGGTCCACACCGCATAACCATTGGCGGCGATGGCGGTGAAGCGGTGCGCAGCGCGCTTGGCAGCGGTGATCAGCGTGATCGCGCCCGAATGCGTGCCATAGGCGCCGGCTTGTGGCAGGCCCATCGCATCCAGGAAGGCCAGCACGGCGTCGGCATAATCGTTCACATGCGGGTTTGGCATCGGCAACGGCGCCGATTCGCCAAAGCCCGGGGTGTCGGGGGCGAGGCAGGTGAAGTCCGCTGCCCAGTCCGCCATCAAGGCCGCATATTCGGCGCTGGAGCGCGGCGACTGGTGGACCAGCACCACCACCGGCCCGGCCCCGGCGCGGCGGTAATGCACGCGGCGGCGGCTGCCATCGGGGTTGGAGACGTCGACGAAATGGCGGGTGATGGTCATGCCACCTCGATAAGCTCGATCAGTTCGCCCGCCGCGCCGCGCACCACCGCTGTCCGCCTGCCGGCATAAAGCGCGCCGTCTCGGGCGGCCGGCGGCGCGAGGAACGGCGCGGTGATGGCATCGAGGCTGGCACACAGGAAGCTGACCATGGCGTTGCCCGGCGGCAATTCCCCCGGTGGCACGTGGCGCGGCGTCGCGGCGGCAGGGTATTGATCGATTTCGGACGCCGGGATGCGGCCGGTCTGCGTCATCGTCATGTCGGTGATGGTGTCGGCGGGCAAACCAAAGCTGTTGTTGATGACGCTGTAGGGGATCGACCAGGTGTCGCCGGCGGCAAAGCCCAGCGCGTCGCAGTGAAAAGCGACCGCGGCAGCGCGATCGGGCGCTGCCAATATGGCGATGAACATCTCGTCGACGCGCGCGGCGGTGTGCGGCAGGTCGAGCCCGGTCATGCCGGATTTGAGCACCTGGTTGAGATACAGCACTTCGCCGGCGCGGCCGACGACCTGGAACGGGATGAAATTGTCGAAACCGGGGACCAGCTTGGGCTCGCCGATGACGGTGAAGGCCGACCCCTTGATATCGGCGAACAGCGCGTCGCAATCGGCGACGGTGTGTTCATAGGCCGCCCAGCCATGGCTGCGCAGCGGTGTGTAGCCCGGCACCGGGGTGGCTTCGACGAGCCGCAGGAAGCTCTCGCGGCCGCCTGCGTGCCGCAACAGCACGCAGCGCCGGCCGGCCATGGCGGGCGCGCCCCAGGCGGCGGCAAGATCGGCGGGGACCGGACCGTCCTCGATCACCGACAGGCCGAGCACGCCGGTATAGTCGGCCAGGCTGGCCGGCAGGTCGGGCGCGCAGACAGTGCCGCATTTGATCCGGCCAGGCGTGTCGAAGCTGATATCCATGCCACCAGCTTGTCCGGACAACTTCGCCCACGCAAGCGCGAAACGGCGGTCAGTGCCGAATCGCGTTGATGTTCGCGTTTCGAAGGGGACGAGTGTTCGCCGGGAACGGCTGCCGGAGGTACGTGCTGCCGGCGCGGTCCCTAGCCATCGGACCAGTTGCGGGCTTGGCGCCGGACGTGAAGATTAGGCTGGATACAAGAATTTGGGGAGAGACGTCATGGGTCGGCTGGCAGGCAAATCGGCAATCGTTCTGGGTGCTGCCGGGCGCGGCAACATGGCCCAGGTCATCGCGCGGCGCTTTGCCGACGAAGGCGCAAAATTGCTCGTCGGCGGGCGCAAGCTGGACGAATTGCAACGCTTTGCGGACGAGATCGGCGGCTATGCGGTGCATTGCGACATCACGCAGCAGGCGGATCTGGAGGCGGTGGCGGCCGCTGCAAAGGCCCGGTTCGGCAGTGTCGAGATTGCCGTCAATGCCACAGGCTGGGGGCTTTTGAAGCCGTTCCTCGAAACCACCTCGGAGGAACTGGCGCAGATGACGGCATTGCAGTTCGTAGGGCCGTTCCAGTTCTGCCAGGCGGTGATCCCGTTGATGACCAAAGGCGGCTCGATCATCCAGATCAGCTCCGCGACCGCGACGATCATGCTGAACGACCATGCCGCGTACATGGGCACCAAGGCCGGCACCGACCATGTCATCCGCTGTGTCGCCAATGAATTCGGCGCGCGCGGCATCCGGGCGAATTCGATCTCGCCGGGGTTGACCGACACACCGATGAACGCCGCCGCCAGGACCGTGCCGGGGCTGTTCGACGCCTTCAACGCCGCCTATCCGCTGGGCCGCATCGGCACCTCGGAAGACGTCGCGGCGGCGGCGGTGTTCCTCGCCAGCGACGAATGCTACATGACCGGCGACAATTTGCAGGTCAACGGCGGGCTGACGCTGCGCCGCAACCCGACCGCAGACGAGATTGCCGCTTCGGTGGGCAAGGCGATGGCGGCGGCCAGCGGCGCATGAGCGATGCCCGGCTGCTCGGCATGACCGACTGTCAGCTAACGGGGTTGCCGGCATGAACCGGATTTCCCTTGCCTCGGGCGTCGTCCCCGAATTCGGGCCGGTGGCAACGATCCACGCGGCCGCCGCCGGTGGTTTTGATGCGGTCGGGCTGTGGATCGAGCCGGAACACTGGACCGCCGCGATGACGCGCGACAGCCGCGCCGCGCTGCACGAAACCGGGCTGGAGCTGCTCGATGTCGAGGTCATATGGATCAAGCCAGGCGGCGATGTTGCGCAGCATAAGCGCAGCATCGACATCGGCGCCGAGCTGGGTGCAAAACACGTCCTGTGCGTCAGTTCCGACCCCGACATGGGCGCCACCGCGGCCACACTGGCAGCGCTTTGCACGCACGCCGAACCATCGGGGATGCGCGTCGCGCTGGAATTCGGGGTGTTTACCGAGGTCAAGACCATCGGCATGGCGATGGCGGTGCTCGATGCCGTTGCGCATCCGATGCGGGCGCTGCTGATCGACCCGATCCACGTCGATCGGTCGGGCGGCAGCGCCGCCGAAATCGCCGCGGTGCCGCGCGACCTGCTGCCCTATGCGCAATTCTGCGATGCGTCCGCCATCCGCCCCGACCCGGCGGATTTCGCCGCCGTGATCACCGATGCCATAGACTTGCGCCTGCAATGCGGTGACGGCGTGCTGCCGCTGGCGGCGATGCTGGCCGCGCTGCCGCCCGGCGTACCATTGAGCATCGAACTGCGATCGAAGGCGCTGCGCGATGCCTGGCCCGATGCCGATGACCGGGCGCGGTTCACGGGGGCAGCGACGCGGGCCTGGCTGGATCGGTTTGAGGCCTGACGGCAGTGGCAAGGGCCTCCGGCGGCCGGGGCCTCAGGCCCCTGACCCCCTATGCCTCTGCCGCGCAGGATGCGGCAGAAGTTTACACCCTAGTCTTTCGGCGAGTGACGCAGCGTGCCGCTTTGACGCTTAGATTGCGGTATCGGCGGCGCCTCGCCGGACCCAGTTGAAGAGACAAACCGATGCGGCCCATCGCCGAAGGCCTGTTCACCGAAACATCACCGCCGCGCCTGATCGGCGGGCGCCACCGGACGACCGGCCAGCTGGTGTTCCCGCGCCCCGCTGGCGACCAGCATGACGCGGTGCTGCTCGGCCAGCGCGGCACCATCTGGTCGTACACCATCCAGCGCTTTCGCCCCAAGTCGCCGCCCTATGCCGGACCTGCCGACTTCAAGCCCTATGCGATGGCCTATGTCGAACTGCCCGGCGAACTGATCGTCGAAAGCCGGCTGACCAATGTCGCGTTCGACGCGATCAGCATCGGCATGGCGGTCGAACTGACGCTGATCCCGCTCGATCCGGCGGTGGGCGACGCCGGTGTGTTGATCCATGCCTTCCAGCCAGTGGAGACCGACCATGTCTGATGTCTGCATCATCGGCGCCGGCATCCACAAGTTTGGCCGCACTGATGGCATGAGCGGGCTGGACCAGGGCGTGTTCGCCGTGGAGGCGGCGTTGCGCGACGCCGGCGTGGCCTGGGGCGACATGCAGTTCGCCTTTGGCGGGTCGGAAGCTGCCGGCAATGCCGATACGATGGTCGAACGGCTGGGGCTGACCGGGCTGCAATTCATCAACGTCAAGAACGGTTGCGCCACCGGCGGGTCGGCGCTGACCGCGGCTGCCAGTGCCATCAAGGCCGGTGACGCGGACCTGGGCATCGCCATCGGTTTCGACAAGCACCCGCGCGGCGCCTTCAACGCCCTGCCCGCCGAATACAACCTGCCCGACTGGTACGGCGAGGCGGGTTACATGCTGACGACGCAATTCTTTGCGTTGAAGATCCGCCGCTACATGCACCTGCACGGCATTTCGGTGACATCGCTGGGCCGGGTGGCGGAAAAGGCGTTTCGAAACGGCGCGCTGGCGCCGCACGCCTGGCGCCGCGAGGCGGTCGATCTTGAAACCATCCTCAACGCGCCGCTGGTCAGCGACCCCTACACCAAATTCATGTTCTGCTCGCCGGCCGAAGGCGCCGTCGCACTGGTGCTGGCCAGTGAAAAGCGCGCCCGGCAATTGGGCGTGCCGATCATCCGGTTGAAGGCGGTTGCGATGCGCACCCGGCCGCCGGGGTCGTTCGAGGTGTTCGCGCCGTCGATCGACAGCGTGCGCGGTGGGTCGGCGACCGACATCGCCTCGCGCGATGCCTTTGCGATGGCCGGTATCGGGCCCGGCGATATCGATGTCGCGCAATTGCAGGACACCGAATGCGGCGCCGAAATCATGCACATGGCCGAAAACGGCTTCTGCAGGGACGGCGAACAGGAGCAATGGCTCGCCGAGGGCCGCACCGAAATCGGCGGCGCGCTGCCGGTCAACACCGATGGCGGCTGCCTGGCGTGCGGGGAGCCGATCGGCGCATCGGGGCTGCGCCAGGTCCATGAAAATGTCGTGCAGTTGCGCGGCACCGCCGGCACGCGGCAGGTGCCGGGCCGTGACGGCAAGGGGCCACGAACCGCCTATAGCCACGTCTATGGCGCGCCGGGTGTTTCGGCTGTCACCATCCTGCAACGCTAGGCAAAACCATGGACCTTGACCTGTCGCCCGGCGACACGGCGTTTCGCTGCGGCTTGCGCGCCTTTCCGGCAGCGCATTTGTCCGACGAAATCCGCGTCGGCACCGCCGCCAGCCCGTCGGTATTCGTCGAACCCGATGTCGGCCGGCCGTGCCAGGCGTTGCGGCAGCAAAGGGGAGCGGCCGTTGCCGCCGATGGAGCGCAAGGGAGGACAGGCAGATGACACGATTGTCCGGAAAACTGGCATTCGTCACCGGCGGCGCCTCGGGGCTGGGCGAGGCCATCGCGCGGCGTTTTGTAGCCGAAGGGGCGCAGGTGGTGATCGCCGATATCGATGCGACGGGCGGCGCCGCGCTGGCGGCGGAACTGGACGGCGTCTTCCAGCCACTCGACGTTACCGACGAAGCGGGCTGGCTGGCGGCACTGGCGGCGGTTCCGGGTGGCCGCATCGACATTCTGGTCAACAACGCCGGCATCACTACAGTCGGGTCGATCGAATCGCTGTCTCTGGCGGATTTTCGCACCATGCTCGATATCGATCTGGTCGGGGTGTTCCTCGGCTGCAAGCATGCGGTGCCGCTGATGCGCGACCATGGCGGGTCGATCATCAACATGTCATCGATGTGCGGGTTGCGGGCGCAGCCGGACCTGGTCGGTTACAATGCCGCCAAGGCCGCCGTCACTCATCTCACCCGATCGGCGGCGCTGCATTATGCCGCCCAGGGCTATGGCATCCGCTGCAATTCGCTGCACCCCGGCGCCATCCACACCCCGATTCTCGACAAGGTGATGGCGCAGGTCGACGACCCCAAGGCGCTGTACGATGGCTGGGTTTCGGTGCACCCCGTCGGCCGGTTGGGCCGCCCCGAGGAGATTGCCGCGATGGCGGTGTATCTGGCATCCGACGAGGCCAGCTTCACCACCGGCGCCGCCTTTGCCGTCGATGGCGGTTCGTCTCTCTAGGATCGATTGTACTTGATAGAATCAATGGTGTTGAAGAGCCTCCGGCGTCTGGGGCCTCGGCCCCAAACCTCTATTGCGGGTTTGGCGACGGCACTGAATGTGGTGCTTTGGGCGCTTTCCAAATGGGGTTTGGGGCCTGCGGCCCCAACCGCCGGAGGCTCTTCAACTTGAATGAAGGCGAGTCTGGAGCCTGATCCGGAACCGACCGCATTTGCACGGTCTTTTCGCACCGACCGGACCGCGTATGGAGTTGCGGTTATTTGGCGGGGGTGCGCTGCGGCACGATGAAGCGGCCGGTAACGCGGCCGGGCGCGGCGCCGGCACCGCCGCTGCTGCGGCCGTCAAAACTGGTCTGCCCGGTGACCAGGTTGAGCACGAGGCGCTGGCCCTTGAGGCTGGAGCCGCCGCGATCGAGGGTGACATTGCCGAGCAAGGTGATGATCTTGGCCGCCACGTCATAAATGCCGGTGTTACCGGTGGCGCGTTCAGTCGGGCTGACCAGCTTGACGTTGCCGCGCGCATCGAGCCGCTGCATTTCGGGGTTGCCGTTGGCGCTGCGCGAATACAGCACCTTCACGCTGTCGGAATTGAGCGTCAGCTTGCCCTGGCGGATGACGACGGCACCGGAAAACACCGCCTGGTTGGCGGCATCCTGGATTTCGATGCGCGCCGCATCGACATCGATCGGCGCGCCGGTATCAAGGCCCTTGAGGGCCGAAGTCTGCGCCGCGGCTGCCGACAGGGGCAACAGCAGGGCGGCGATGAGCAGCAGCGGTTTCATGCGCCTGCCTTGCCCGCGCGGCCGTTGATCCGCAAGTGGACACCGCCGGAAAGCACCATCTTGCGGCCCTGGATATCGGCATCGAGCCGCCCGGCGCGGAAGCTGCCGATGGGCAGCACCCCCGTCACTGGCGCATCGGTGGTCACCGCCCGGGTGTTGAGATCGATATCGACAGTCGACGAATCG
Organism: Polymorphobacter sp.; assembly: GCA_049318305.1. GTDB lineage: Bacteria > Pseudomonadota > Alphaproteobacteria > Sphingomonadales > Sphingomonadaceae > Sandarakinorhabdus. Next base: position 10,711 of record JBMOGO010000034.1, on the reverse strand, counting down.
AGGCTGTAACCGGCCGCCGAATCCAACGTTACCGGGCCCGAAATCTGCAATTTGTCGGTTTCGAGGAAATAGCGTCCCGACGGCGCGATGACGAGCGCCGGGCCATCGGCCATCGTCAGTTTTGCCTTCAGGTCGCGCAATTCGACCACGGGCAGCGCGCTGCTGCGCTGCACGGCACCACCGGCGCTGATGACGAACGCTTCGCCCTTGGCGGTTTCGCCGCGATAGACGGCATTGTCGAGCCGCAGCCGTTCGCGCGCCATCTCCACCTTGTCCTTGGCGAGCAGGAAGCTGAATTCCTGCGCCTCGGCGAGCGGCCAGATGATGATCGTCGCCAGCACGAACAATGCCGCCGCGGGCAGTGCGATCTTGAGCACGCCGAACAGCCGGTCACGCCCGCTGCCCGGCAGGGCGGCGCGCTGACGACGCGTCAAGGGCGTGGCCGCGGCGGTTGGCATCAGCGGCTAGAGATGCGCGAAAATATCGGTTTCGTCCCAGCCGGCGAGATCGAGATCGGCGCGCGTCGGCAGGAAATCGAAACAGGATTGCGCCATTTCGGTGCGGCCTTCGCGCGCCAGTCGTTCCGCCAGCACGGCATGGGCGCGGTGCAGGAAACGCACATCGGAGGCGGCATAGTCCTTTTGCGCGTCACTGAGTTCCGCCGCTCCCCAGTCCGACGATTGCTGTGCCTTGGAGATATCGACGCCGATGGTTTCGCGCAGCACGTCCTTGAGGCCGTGGCGGTCGGTGTAGGTGCGGATCAGCTTGGACGCGATCTTGGTGCAGAACACCGGGGTGGCATCGACGCCGAGGTAATGCTTGATCACCGCCAGGTCGAAACGGGCGAAGTGGAACAGCTTGAGGCGCGCCGGGTCGGCAAGCACGCCCTTGAGCACAGGCGCGTCATACTGGCCCTTTGTGAAGCGGACGAGATGCTCGTCGCCCTGGCCGTCGGCGAGTTGCAACAGGCACAGCCGGTCGCGGTGCGGGTGCAGGCCCATGGTCTCGCTGTCGACCGCGATCGGGCCTGGAGCAAAGACGTCGTGGGGCAGATCGCCTTCGTGGAGATAGATTGTCATCCACCGCGCGTAGCAGCGATGGCGGCCGCTGTCATCCATTGGTCGTGATGCCGGCGCAGCCTGTCCCGGTTTCGGCATGGTTGGGGGAGCCAGTCGAACCGCGCTGTATTATACCGAAATGCCAGACCAAGTGGCTGGAATGTAGATAGTTTCTTTCGTTGTGTTGACAAGGAGTAAAACCATGAAGATGCTTTTGACCGGGATTGCCGCAGCCCTTATGGCGACCGCAGCAACCGCACAGACGCCGCCTGCCGACCCGATGGCGCCAGCCGCACCGACCACCACCGAAGCGCCGGCCGCGCCGCCGGCCGCCGAGGCGCAGGCCGCACCCGACGCACCGATGCTGACCGAAAAGGATGGCAAATGGTGGAATGGCGACCGCCTCGCCAGCAAGTCGGAAGTGACTGCCTATAAAAAATCGCTGCGGGCCGGCAAGCCGGGCTAAGCGCTGCCGAACCGACGGGGCAGCGGCGCTTGCGGGTGCCGCCGCCCTGCTGTGTGGTCAAATCAGCCCCTGGGCTCTCATGCTGACATGGCCGCCGCGGCCGATGATGACATGGTCATGGACAGCAAGGCCGAGGTGGCGCCCGGCCTCTATCACCGCCTTGGTCATCACGATGTCGTCACGCGATGGCTGGGGGTCGCCGGACGGATGGTTATGAACCAGCACGACACCCGACGCGCCGAGTTCGAGCGCGCGCTTGACGATTTCGCGCGGATAGACCGGCGCCGCGTTGACCGTCCCCTGCCCCATCGCTTCATCGCGGATCATGACGTTGCGGTTGTTGAGGAAAATGACGCGAAATTCCTCGGTCACCCGGTGCGCCATGGCGGCATGGAGATAATCCGTCAGCGCCTGCCAGCCGCTGAGCACCGGCCGGTCGAGCGCCGCGGTGCGGAGGGCGCGCAACGCTGTGGCCTCAACGAATTTCAGCGCGGCTATCGCGCCGTCACCAAGCCCGTCGATCCGCTTCAGCTCCAGCGGGGTCGCGGCGAGCAGCACCGACAGGCTGCCGAATTCGGCGAGCAATTGCTTGGCCAGCGGCTTGGTATCGCGCCGCGGGATGGCGAGCCCGAGCAGATATTCGAGCAGTTCATAGTCATGAAAGGCGTCGCCCCCGCCGGCGAGCAACCGCGCCCGCAGCCGTTCGCGATGTCCGCCATTCTCATCCGCCACTGCTTGTCCCCACAACTGCTGCCATGCATAGTGCGAGCATGCCGAATGCTCTTCAACTGCCTGTGAGCACTATCTGGCGTCAGCGATCATCCGGCAGCAGGTCATGGTGGGCCATTGCGGCACTTATTTTCGGCTTAGCGCCTGTCGAAATGCTTTGGGCTTCACCGACGAGCGCGCCGATCAGCGTCGCAGCAAATTGCCTGGCGCGGCAGGACATCAACACCGCATTCCAGCTTGCCGCGTCCATCCCCATGTCGGCGCGCGAAGCGTCGATGTGGCAAGCGCTCTACCGAAAGCGCGGGCGCTGCAAGCTCCCGATTCCGGCAGAAGCATCCACGGCACAAATCGACGCTATGGCCGGCGCCATCGCAGAGCTGCTCTACCGATCGATGATCAGCAAGGGCGTGGGGGGAAATCTCGATGATCCAGCCAGAGCCGCCCAGCTCAATCTGGCCGGAAAGGATGACTGGCCACCCGTTGCACGGGCGCTGGATTGCGTGGTTGTACAGAACCTTGGCGCAGCCGACCGCATGATGCGAAGCACGCCCGGCAGCACAATGGAGAGTCAGTTTATCGGCGTGCTGGTCTCGACCCTGCCGATCTGCGTGCCAGCCGACGAAAAGCTGTCGATCGGGCGGGCCACGTTCCGAACTGCCGTGGCGCGCGCGCTCTTTCGCCAGCTTGGTGTTCCGGTGATCGGCGCACTCGATCGGATCAGACCCTGATCACGCATCAGATCGCGTATGGCGGCGCCTTGAGGCCGGTCGGCGAGGCAGTGAAGATTTCGCAGCCGGTATCGGTGATGCCGATACTATGCTCGAACTGTGCCGACAGCGAGCGATCCCGCGTCACCGCCGTCCAGCCGTCATCGAGCAGTTTTACCGCCGGGCCGCCGAGGTTGATCATTGGTTCGATGGTGAAGAACATGCCGGGGCGCAGCGTCACGCCGCGGCCGGGGCGGCCGAGATGGACTACATTCGGCGCATCATGGAACACCCGGCCCAGCCCGTGCCCGCAAAAATCCCGCACCACCGACATACGCTGCTTTTCGGCATGGCTCTGGATGGCATGGCCGACATCGCCGAGCGTGGCGCCCGGGCGTGCCGCCTCGATGCCGAGCATCAGGCATTCATAGGTGACCTCGACCAGCTTTTTCGCCTTCAGCGGCACATCGCCGACCAGAAACATGCGGCTGGTATCGCCGTGCCAGCCATCGACGACAACCGTCACATCGATGTTGACGATATCGCCGTCCTTCAGCTTGCGCGCCGACGGAATGCCGTGGCAGACGACATGGTTGACGCTGATGCACAGCGAATGGCTATAGCCGCGATAGAAGATCGTTGCCGAAACCGCCCCTTCGGCCAGCACGAAATCATAGGCCATGCGGTCGAGATCGATGGTGACCGCATCGGGCACGATATGCGGGGTCAGCATGTCGAGCACGCGCGCTGCCAGCAGGCCGGCGCGGCGCATGCCTTCGAAACCGGCGGCGTTGTGCAGCCGGATGGCGCCTTCCGACGGATCGGTGATGGTTTCGTAATCGAGCGCGGCGGTGGTCATGATGCGTGACAGATAGGCGCTGGGGGCCTGCGAGTCCATGCGGGCGGGCTTTCCCCCTTCCCGGCTGTGCTGCGCTGGTCTAACCGGGTCCCATGACCAATGATCGCATCTGGACGGCCGCGCTGCTCGTCATCGGGGACGAAATCCTGTCGGGTCGCACCCAGGATGCCAACATCGCCTATCTGGCGAAATGGCTGGGGGTGCAGGGCATCCGCCTGCGCGAGGTGCGCGTCGTGTCCGACGAGATGGACACAATCGGCGAGGCGGTGAACGCGCTGCGCGTCAAATACGACTATCTGTTCACCACCGGCGGCATCGGCCCGACGCACGACGATATCACCGTCGATGCGATCGCCGCGGCGCTGGGCGTGCCGGTCATCGTGCATCCCGATGCGCGCGCCATCCTCGCCGGCTATTATGGTGACAAGCTGACCGACGCGCGCCTGCGCATGGCACGCACCCCCGATGGCGCCAGCCTGATCGAGAACCCGCGCACCAAGGCACCCGGCATCCGGGTGGAAAACATTTTCATCATGGCCGGTGTGCCGATGATTACCCAGGGCATGCTGGCAGCGCTGGACGGCCAGTTGCAGGGCGGCGCCCCGGTGCTGTCCCGCACGGTCGCCGCCTGGACGCAGGAAAGCGCCGCGGCTGCAACGCTGGCAGCGGTGGAGAAAGCGCATCCCGGCGCGCAGATCGGCAGCTACCCGTTCTGGCGCGAGGGCAAGACCGGCGCTAATTTTGTCATTCGCGCCACTGATACGGCGCTGCTGGCGAGTGTTGCCGCGGCGCTGATGACGGCATTGCGCGACGTCGGTATCGAGCCCGTCGATGGCGAATTGTAGCGCGGTCGCCCGGCGCTGTGTTACGCCTGACGTCCCGATGATCAATCCTGTGGAGGGACCATGACGATCCTGCGGTGGATTTTGCTGACCGCGCTGGCGGTGGCATTCCTGTTGCTGTCGGTTGCCAACTGGACGCCGGTGCCCTTCCGCCTGCCCGATGGCGCGATGATCAGCATCCAGTTGCCGCTGTTGCTGGCGGTGGCGTTCGTTGCCGGCTGGTTGCCGACCTGGCTGTACCACCTGGGCGCGCGCGCCAGTTGGCGGCGCAAGGCGGCCAAGGTCGAGCGCAGCGTCGACGACCTGCGTTCGCCCGCTGCCAGCAAGCTGCCCGGCCAGGCGCAGCCGACGATCGTGCCGCCCGCCGGCGCCTGAGGATCCCTATGGCCAATCCGATCTTCGTCGCGGTCGATACGCCGGCGCTGGAGGCTGCGCGGGCGCTGGTGCGCGCGGTCGCGCCCCATGTCGGCGGGGTGAAGCTGGGGCTGGAGTTTTTCTGTGCCAATGGCCCGGCGGGGGTGGCGGATATCGCCGCGCTGGGGTTGCCGGTGTTCCTCGATCTCAAGTTGCACGATATCCCCAATACTGTTGCCGGCGCGATGCGGTCGCTGGCCGGGCTGGCGCCGGCGATTATCACGGTGCACGCGGGTGGTGGCCGTGCCATGCTGGCGGCGGCGCGCGCGGCGGCCTCGGCGGCAACCAAAGTGGTGGCGGTGACGGTGCTGACCAGCCTGGATGATGACGACCTGGCGGCGACCGGGGTCGCCGGCGGCGCGGCCGCGCAGGTGCTGCGGCTGGCGGACGTGGTGCGCAGTGCCGGGCTGGACGGTGTGGTCGCCTCCCCACACGAAACGGCGGCAGTGCGCAACGCCTGGCCCGATGCGACGATCGTGGTGCCCGGCGTGCGCCCCGCAGGCAGCGATGTCGGCGACCAGAAGCGGGTGATGACGCCGCGCGACGCGCTGGCGGCGGGCGCCAGCGTGCTGGTCATCGGCCGGCCGATCACCGGGGCGGACGATCCTGCGGCGGCAGCGGCGGCAATCGCGCGGGGGTTGGCTTGACGCCCTTCAAGATCTGCGGGCTGACCACCGAGGCGAGCACCGATGCCGCTATCAAGGCCGGTGCGCGCTGGCTGGGGTTCGTGTTCTTTCCGCCGTCACCGCGCCACCTGACGCCCGATCGCGCTGCCGGGTTGATCGCGCGGGTGCCACCGGGCATCGGCCGGGTCGCGGTGCTCGTCGATGCCGATGACGCGCTGGTCGATGCCGTGCTGGCGGCCGGGATCGACACGCTGCAACTCCATGGCAAGGAAACGCCGGATCGCATTGCCGCCGTCAGGGCACGCACCGGGCGGCCGGTGTGGCGCGCGGCAGGCGTGGCAACCCGCGCCGATATCGCCGCCGCCATCGCCGGTGCCGGACCAGCGGACGCAGTGTTGCTCGACGCCAAAGCGACGGACTCTCCCTTGCCCGGCGGAAATGGCTTGGCATTTGACTGGCGGCTGATGCAAGGCGTGCATCCGCCGATGCCGTGGGGGCTGTCGGGCGGGCTGGACGCGGGGAACGTCGGCGCGGCGCTGGCGTTGCTGAAACCGGCGTTTGTCGATGTGTCATCGGGTGTCGAGGAAAGTGCGGGCGTGAAATCAGTGTCGAAGATCATGGCGTTCGGCGAAGCGGTGCAAGCCGCATGAATTTGCATACGCCCTCCCTGCGTGCGGGTCCGGATGCCGATGGCCATTTCGGGGCCTTTGGCGGCCGTTACGTCGCTGAAACCCTCATGCCGTTGATCCTCGACCTGGAACGCGCCTACCGCGCCGCGCAGGCCGATCCGGCGTTCAAGGCGGAATTCGACTATCTGCTGACGCATTATGTCGGCCGGCCGAGCCCGCTTTACTATGCCGAACGCCTGACCGAGGCGCTGCGCTCGGTTGCCGCCGACGCAGGTCGGCCAGGCGATGGCGCCAAGATCTACCTCAAGCGCGACGAGCTCAACCACACCGGCGCGCACAAGATCAACAATTGCATCGGCCAGATCCTGCTCGCCCGCCGCATGGGCAAGACGCGGATTATCGCCGAAACCGGCGCCGGCCAGCATGGCGTCGCAACCGCTACCGTCGCTGCACGTTTCGGCCTGCCGTGCGTCATCTACATGGGCGCGCGCGATATCGAGCGGCAGGCGCCCAACGTCTTCCGCATGAAGCTGCTGGGCGCCGAAGTCCGCGCCGTGGAAAGCGGATCACGCACGCTGAAGGACGCGATGAACGAGGCGCTGCGCGACTGGGTGACCAATGTCAGCGATACCTTCTACATCATCGGCACCGCCGCCGGGCCGCACCCCTATCCGGAGCTGGTCCGCGACTTCCAGAGCGTCATCGGCCGCGAAGCCCGCGAGCAGATCATGGCTGCCGAAGGCCGCCTGCCCGATGTGTTGATGGCCGCGATCGGTGGCGGGTCGAACGCCATCGGGCTGTTCCACCCCTTCCTCGATGATGCATCGGTGCGGATGATCGGCGTCGAGGCCTCGGGCCATGGGCTGGAGTCCGGCGAACACGCGGCGTCGCTCGCCGGCGGCCGCCCCGGTGTGCTGCACGGCAACAAGACCATGCTGCTGCAGGACGAGGACGGCCAGATCACCGAGGCGCATTCGATTTCGGCGGGGCTCGATTATCCCGGCATCGGCCCCGAGCATGCCTGGCTGCACGCCATCGGCCGCGTCGAATATCAGTCGGCGACCGATGTCGAGGCGCTGGAGGCGTTCAAGCTGCTGTGCCGCGTCGAAGGCATCATCCCGGCGCTGGAGCCGGCGCATGCGCTGGCCGCGCTGGCCAAGGTGGCACCGGGCCTGGCGGCGGACCAGCTCATCATTGCCAACCTGTGTGGGCGCGGCGACAAGGACATCTTCACCGTGGCGGATGCGCTCGGGGTGACACTTTGACCGACCGCCTCTCCACCCGCTTCGCGGCCTGCGCCGCCGAAGGGCGCGCCGCGCTGGTCACCTTCGTCACCGCCGGTGATCCGGACCTCACCACCTCGGCCGAAATCCTGCGCGCGCTCGTCGCCAATGGCGCCGATATCGTTGAACTCGGCATGCCGTTCACCGATCCGATGGCCGATGGCGCCGCCATCCAGCTCGGCAATCTGCGCAGCCTGGGGGCCGGCATGAAAATGCGCGACCTGCTGGCGATGGTCGCCGATTTCCGGCGCGAGGACGATGCGACGCCGATCATCCTGATGGGCTATTTCAACCCGATCCTCGCCTATGGCTGCGCGCGCTTTGCCGCCGATGCCAAGGCGGCGGGGCTCGATGGCACCATCGTTGTCGACCTGCCGCCCGAGGAAGCCGCCGAGCTGGTGCCCGACCTGTCGGCGCACGGCCTGCACCTGATCCGGCTGGCGACACCGACGACCGATGCGCAGCGGCTGCCGCGCGTCCTGAATGGCGCGTCGGGCTTTCTCTATTATGTTGCCGTTGCCGGGGTGACCGGCGCCAACGCCGCCACCGCCAGCGATGTCGCCGCCGCCGTGGCACGGTTGAAGCGATCGACCGACCTGCCGATCGCGGTGGGGTTCGGGGTGCGCACGCCGGATCAGGCCGCCGCGATTGCGGTCAATGCCGATGCCGTGGTGGTCGGTTCGGCAATTGTCGATACCATCGGCGCAGCCGCGGCAGAACGCGCCAACGACATTCCCGCCCGGGTCGGCACGCTGGTCGCCGGGCTTGCCACCGCCGTTCGATCGGCCCGCAAACAGGAAGACGCCGCATGAGCTGGTTGACCCGCACCCGCCAACAGCTGACCGGATTCATGTCCAGACGCGAAACGCCGGACAATCTGTGGACCAAGTGCCGCAACTGCGGGACCATGGTCTACACCAAGGAATTCGAGGAAAATCAGTCGGTCTGCCCGCGTTGCGATCATCATGAGCGCATCGGCCCCAAGACACGCTTTGCCCAGATTTTCGATGGCGACTACACCAGCGTCGCTGTCGCCAAGGTGGTCGAGGACCCGCTGAAATTCCGCGACCAGAAGCGCTATGTCGACCGGTTGCGCGCCGCCAAGACCGCCACCGGCGAGCCGGAGGCGATGACTGTGGGCGACGGCCAGGTCGGCGGCGTGCGCGCCATCGTTGCCGTCCAGAACTTCGCCTTCATGGGCGGATCGATGGGCATGGGCGTGGGGGAGGCTTTCCTCGCCGGTGCGCGCGCCGCGGTCGCCGCCAATGTGCCGTTCGTGGTGTTCACCGCCGCCGGCGGGGCGCGCATGCAGGAGGGCATATTGTCCCTGATGCAGATGCCGCGCACCACCGTCGGCATTGCCGAACTCAAGGAAGCCCGGCTGCCATACATCGTCGTGCTGACCGACCCGACCACCGGCGGCGTGACCGCCAGCTATGCCATGCTCGGCGACGTGCAGATTGCCGAGCCCAATGCCTTGATCGGTTTTGCCGGGCAGCGGGTGATCGAACAGACCATCCGCGAAAAACTGCCCGAAGGTTTCCAGCGCGCCGAATATCTGCTGGCGCACGGCATGCTCGACATGGTCGTGCACCGGGCGGAACTCAAGGATACGCTGGCGCGGCTGCTCGGGCTGCTGATGGCGCGGCGGATCACCGAACCGGCTTGATGGATCAGGGCATGACACCAGTGGCGGGGGCCAGGATGGAGCGGGCACGATCGGACAATGCCGTGCTCGATGCACTGCTGGGGGCGGCCTATGCGTTGCACCCCACCGAGATCGACCTGTCGCTGGGTCGGCTCGAACGGCTGTTGTCGCGGCTCGGCAATCCGCACCGGAAATTGCCGCCGGTGTTTCATGTCGCCGGCACCAACGGCAAGGGATCGACCGTCGCCTTTCTGCGCGCCTGCCTCGAGGCGCAGGGATTGCGGGTGCATGTCTATACCTCGCCGCACCTGATCCGCTTCAATGAGCGCATCCGCGTCGCCGGGCAGATCATATCCGACGAGGCGCTGTCGGAGCTGCTGCGCGAGATCCTCGCCAAGAATGGCGGGCAGGACGTCACCTTTTTCGAGCTGACGACGGCGCTGGCGTTCCTTGCCTTTGCCCGCGAGCCCGCCGATGCCTGCATCATCGAAGTCAGGCTGGGTGGCCGGATGGACGCGACCAATGTGCTTGAAGCGCCGCTGGTCACCGGTATCGCGCAGCTGGGCCTCGATCATCAGCAATGGCTGGGGCCGACCATCCTCGATATCGCACGCGAAAAGGCCGGCATCGCCAAGCGCGGCGTGCCGATGGTGATCTCGCGCTATCCCAAGGCGGTGACGGCGCGGATTGCCGAGGTTGCCGGCGTCGCGGGGGCAGCCTTGCACATCCGCGGTGATGACTGGGATGCCGCGGTTTACGACGGCGCGCTGCATTACCGCGATGCTGGCGGACGCATCAGCCTGCCGCTGCCGCGGTTGGCCGGTGCGCACCAGGTCGACAATGCCGCGCTGGCGGTGGCGATGCTGCGTGCGCAGGACGTGCTGCCGGTCAGCGACGGTGCACTGCGCGCCGGCATGGGCTGGGCCGAATGGCCGGCACGGTTGCAACGGCTGGACCAGGGGCCGCTGCTGGCGCGGCTGCCGGCCGATAGCGAATTGTGGATCGATGGTGGCCATAACCCGGCAGCAGCGCGAGCGATTGCGGTCAATTTCACGGGTGCGGCGCTGGGCGACCGGCCATTCTATCTGGTGGTCGGCATGCTGGCGGCGAAGGATGCGAGTGGCTTCCTGAAAGCTTTCACCGGCAGCCCGACGGCGATCTACACCGTGCCGATTCCCGGCCATGCCCATCACGCACCCGAAGATCTGGTGCAACTGGCGCATGAAACCGGTACGCCGGGGATTGCGGCGGCCGATATCGGCGCAGCACTGTCGGCAATCGCCCATGGTGCCGACCGGGCACGGCCACCGGTGGTGCTGGTGGCGGGGTCGCTGTACCTCGCCGGCGAAGCGCTGGCGGAGAATGGCCAGAGCGCCGGGTAGACTCGAAAGTTGAAAGAGCCTCCGGCGGTTGGGGCCGCAGGCCCCAAACCCCGATTTATCAAGCACCC
>JBMOGO010000033.1:0-29694 GCA_049318305.1 Polymorphobacter sp. | reverse complement strand
AAGGTCGCGCACTTCTGCTCGATGTGCGGGCCGAAGTTCTGCAGCATGAAGATCACCCAGGACGTGCGGGATTATGCCGCCAAGCAGAACACCGACGCGATGCTGGAAGCGGGGATGGCGGAAAAGAGTGCGGAGTTCCGGGCGAAGGGTGGGGAAATTTATTTGCCGGCGGCGGAGTAGAATTAGCAGCCGCGTCGGCTAGGAGAGCAGCATGATAGGAATGTTTCTTCTGGCGCTATTGGCATCAACGAGTGATTTGGACCAACTATCTAAATCTCTTGATCAGAATTTTGAAACACTTCATAAATCGCGTTTGTCAGCAGAACAGTCGCTTCAACAGAATGGCAAGCTCTCCGACGAACAAATCAAAGCAGTTCGAAACAGTGTCGACAATGCCAACGCACTTTGGATCGGATGTTTAAGAGTTGGTATCTGGAAGGGTGAAAATTCACAGACACCGCCAGCGGTGTTGCTCGATAAGACTTTTCGCTCGTGTCAATCGAGAAGAGTTGAAATGTCAAGATGGGTCAAATTAACTGCTAGCGTTATGAAATTTAACGATTCTGATACGGAAGTTGAAAAGATTATGGCGGAGTTTGAAAGAATAAATCGTAACTACGCAACTAAACTCCTGGCAAGTCGCTAGATCCACTAATATGTTTTACGTTTGATCATTGTCTATGCGATATCGCGACAAATATATTAATTTCGCGAGACTCGCTGAAATCGAGCGAGAAGGTAGCGATTTTTCTATAGAAGTGAGCGCGCTCGCAGGTAGTGATATTGCCATCATGGCCCCTCACGGAGGCAAGATCGAATTTTTAACAAACGAGTTGGCTTCAGCAATCGCTGGCGATGATTTTAGTTTCTACGCATTTATAGGGACCAAGGTTAGACACAATCGATCCTTGCATATTACCTCGACCAATTTCGATGAACCACGCGCTCTCTGCTTGGCAAAGTCATGCAATGTGGTGCTGACGATCCATGGCTTGAGCGGCGACGGTGAAAGAATCGAGATCGGCGGACTCAATGTTAATGTTCGAGACAGCGTGAATGCTTCTCTAAGGGCAGCAGACTTTGATATTAACATAGCGAAAAACGGCGCTTATAGCGGGACAGAAGTTTCTAATATCTGTAATAAAGGTAAATCAAGAGCAGGTGTCCAGCTCGAAATTCAGGCTGGACTACGTTCCCGCATGTCGGCTGATGCAGACGCGTTTGACGCCTTCGTAGCAGCTGTTAGGGCAGGAATAACTGCACAGGCGCCCAATAGCACGTAACATCGCACGTAGTTCCGGTCAGACCCGGAGACAACATGCCTAATGATCCGGGCGGAGTTCTGAGGAAATCTTACCTAATCGCCCCCCTCTCCCGCCTGCGGGAGAGGCGATGAGTGTCGCCAATGTCAGTATGTGAACCTGCGAAAAACCACCGTCCGCCGCGACATATCAGGTTCGGCCAGATATCGCGCGGGCAGCCAACCCTGCGCTTGGCTGTTACCTTCGTGATTGGCCCACCAAGGCCGGTGAAGGCTGGCTGATTTCGGCAGACCGCCGACGAGCTTCGAAATCTCGTCGTACCGCATCGTGACCTGAGAATCGTCCTTCTTGCGTAGATACTCGAGCAATGGCGCATATTTCGCGCCCTTGCCGGATGATGAAACCGAATGCTGCATCTCGTCCTCCTGTGAATCGCCTTGTTCTTCCAAAGCCCAAACCGGCGCCTCCAGCGCCTCCGCCACCTTGCGCCGCGTCGCCGCCGAGCCGGTGCCGCCGCCGCTTTCGATGCGGCTCAGCCAGACCTGGCTCAGCCCGGTGCGCCGTGCCAGTTCGGCCTGGGACAGGCCGCGATAGCGCCGCCACGCCGCAATCGGGTGCAGGCCGTCATCGAGGATAGCGCCGAGCACTTCGCCCGGCATCGTCCCCTCGCCCGCGTCGATCCGCGCCAGCGTGGCGCGGGCGTCAGCGACATCCTCGCCATCTTCGGCAAGCGCCTTCAACCGATCGAAATCCTTGGCCGGCAGCACCACCATCTCGGTGCCTTCCGGTGTCATGAAGCGCTGAACTGCGACAGTCATCATGGCCTCCTAATCATACACGCCGCCGCGCGGTCCGATGCGCACCACCGAAACGATCACCAGCGTTTCGGTATAAATCACCCGCCAGTCGCCAACCCGCAACCGCGACAGGCCCTCGCCGCCCTTCAGCGGCGTGATATTGTTGGCGAGGCTTGCCGGGTCATCCGCCAGCTGCGAAACCTTGGCGCGGATGCGCGCCGATGTTGCCGCGTCGATCCGCATCAACGTCTTGGCCGCTTGCCGGCTGTATTCGACTCGCCGCCCCGTCATTCAAACATTCTATAACTGGAATGAGTTTTAGAGTAAAGCGTACTTTCCCTCTCCCGCTTACGGGAGAGGGGCATAAATGGGGGTCTGGGGCCTCAGGCCCCAGCCGCCGGAGGCCCGCAATTCCCGGTCTTCGCACGCCACCCCGGGAGTACAAATCTTTCGGGGTGACCGCCCGGCCCGGCTCGCGCTAGCCTGTGCCCCAGGTGATCAACAGGCGAAACGCGACATGGCGGACGGCTATCATGCGCTGACCGAGAAGGAGAAGGCGGCGTTGCGCCTGCTGCTCGGCGGGCATGATGCCAAGTCGATGGCGACGCAGCTTGGCCTGTCGGTGCACACGGTCAATGAGCGGTTGCGCGATGCGCGGCGCAAGCTTTCGGTATCGAGCAGCAAGGCCGCCGCGCGCCTGTTGCGCGAGGCGGAGGCGGCGGGCGCGACCCCCGAATTGCTTGGGGACAGGTTTTCGGGGGATGCCGGCGCGGCGCCAAGCGTCCAGACCTTTGAGCCGGGCCTTGCACGATCACCGCGCCGGGCCGCCTGGACCATCGGAGGATTTGCCATGATCAGTCTGTTTGTCGCCGCGCTCGCACTCGCCGCTAGCGAACCCGCCGCCACCCCCGTTCCCGCCACAACCTCGCAAATCGCCGAAAGCGACGCCAGTCGCGCCGCCCGCGACTGGCTGGCTCTGGTCGACGCGCAGAAATGGCCGGAAAGCTGGGCCGCGACCGGGGAGTCCTTCCGCACGCTCAACACCCTCGCCAACTGGCAGGCCGCAGTTGAACAGGTGCACGCCCGCCTTGGCCCCTCGCTGTCGCGCGAATTGGCGAGCGATCAGGAAATACCCGCACCCCCCAATGGCGTCCGCGCCGTGCGCTTCCGCACCAGCTTTGCCAACAACCAGGGCAAGATCGAAACCCTGTCGCTCAACCGCGAGGACGGCCGGTGGCGGGTCGTGGGGGTTTACGCGGAATGAGTTGCCCCCTCCCATCTGCGGCCTCGCCAACCAGGGTCCGACGCCTCGGCCGCCCGACTATCGCCAAAGCCCAAGCCGGCGTGTTCGACGCCTGACGCATTCAGCCCGGAACGCCGTCGTACCGACGACGCCCACCATGATATCGCGGGGCTCGGTTAGCGGGGACGGCTGAGGCCGCCCCCGCCCGCCGTGGTGTCAGCGTTTGACCCATTCCCTTAGCAACGAGCTGCTGCCTGGCGAGCTGAACTCGGCACGACCCGCCGCTGCCGCCTGCATCTGTTCGCCGGTCTGGTTCATGAATGCGCGCATCTCTACCCCGCGAGCATCACTTTCGTCCGGCGTCGGGAGCCGATCAAACATGGTGATGAGGTAGATATTTGGTTCGTTTTCGCGCGGAAAGGAGTTGGTAAGAATCTTGTAGCCCTTGATCCAACCCTTCGACTTTGCATGCTCCTGCTGCTTTTGCCAGACGGCGGCAATGTCGTTGGCAGTCTTGAGCGTGCCACCCGGCTTCACATGCACGCCGGTCACGCCCCAATAGTCGCCGGCCTTGTAAGGGTTGGGATATTGCTGCGCGGCAGCGGGTTGCGCGGCGAGCAAAACTGTCGCTGCAACCGCCATAAGGCCAAATTTGATCATCTGCGTCTCCCCTCGCGGCGACCAGTCGACCGTCCGACCAAGCGCCTCTGCTTGCAGGATGTATCCGGCGGTATCGGCCAATGCTCTCACGCCAGGCGCGCACGGTCCACAGCAGTGACCAACCATCACATTAATCGACCCGTTACGCGTGTAAAGTCATTATTAGTGTCTGGGTGCTGGGCAAAAGTCCCGGCCGTCAGCCACCCTCTCGTCGACTAGAAATGCCCTACACGCCGCATCGTCGTGACAAAGAATGCCGTCGACCAGCCGAGCAGGATGACGCCGTTGATGCCTTCGATGGCAGCGAGCAAATGCCAATCGGGGTTGAGCAGTTCATCGCCAAAGCCGATGGCGGCATAGGTCTGGGTGGAGAAATAAACAGCGTGGCGCAGCGTATCGATGGCGCCAAGTTCAAGGTAAAGCACCGCATACAACCAGATTTCAATCGCGTGGAGGAAAAACAGCCCGACAACGATCGTCATGGTGAGCGACACGCCGGCGACCGACAGCGGCTGGATTTTCAGCTTCATTTCCTCAAGCGCTTCATAACGCGTCAGCCTGGCGAGCAGCACCAGGCCGATGGCGTGGAGGAACACCGTGACCAGCACCATCGCGGTCGCCGCGGCGAGTTCGGCGATCATGCGACGGGGCGGCCGAGGGCGTTGATGTGCGTGCTTGCCATGGTCGATCCCTTTGCCCCCATGGCGATAGGCAATCGGGCGCCACGTGCCAAGCCCGGCAACGCGGCGCGCCGCATCTGTCCAGATGTCGCCAGACCTGTCCGGGGCGGGTTCAAATTCCGAATTTTGCCTTGAAGAAGTCGACGATCGCCGTTGTACTGCGCACCCGGTTGGGTAATTTGCGCCAGCCATGGCCTTCATCGGGGAACAGGATATAGACCACGGCCACCCCCCGGCCCTTCAGGCTGGCAACGATCTGTTCGGCCTCGGTAACCGGCACATTGGTGTCATTGGCGCCGTGGAGCACCAGCAGCGGCGTCGTCACCACGTCGATCTTGTTTAGCGGTGACAGCCTGGCCAGCATCGCCTTGTCCTTGACCGGATCGCCATATTCCACGGTCGAGATCGCCGCCATCCAGGGCTGGGTGTTCTTGAAGAAGGTGTCGAAATTGACGACCCCGTATAGATTGACCCCGGCGGCGAACATGTCCGGAAACTCGGTGACCCCGGCCATCACCATGTAACCGCCATAGCTGCCCCCCATGATACCCAGCCGCTTGGCATCGGCGAGCCCGGTCTTGACCATCGCGGCGCTGGTATCGGCAATGTCGGTCACGCCATTCACCCGCAGCGGGCCGTTGTCGAGCTCCATGAACGCCTTGCCGGCCCCCGACGAGCCGCGGACATTGGGCAGCAGCACCGAAACGCCACTGACAACCAGCGCCTGGACATCGCTGCTCAGGCTGGGGCGTGACTGGCCCTCCGGCCCGCCGTGATAGCTAAACACCATTGGTTGAGGCCCCTTGGCGCCCTTTGGCGCATACAGCCAGCCCGACAGCTTCACCCCGTCGCGCGCCGTCCACTCCAGCAGCCGCGGCCGCACCAGCGCCGCCAGGTCAACCCCGTCATGCGCCGAATCCGTCAACCGGATCAGCGCATTGTCCGCCACCTGCACCCGGAACAGGTTGGCCGGCGTCGCGGCGCCCGACCCGGTGAACACCAGCGACTTGCCATCGGCGGCAAAATCCGGCGCGCCGACAAGATCGAACGGCAGCGCCGGGCCGGCGCGTTCCTTGCCCGTGCGCGTGTCGAACCAGCTCATCTCGCTGCGGCCACCCTTGTTCCACATCAGCGCGATCGTGGCGCCATCGTCGCTGAGCACGGCATTCTCCAGCTCGGCATCGGCGCGGTGGAGAACGGTGCGCATCGGCCCTGGCCTGCCCGCGGCGCTGATATCCACCGCGACCAGCGCATAATTGTCGGTGGCGGCATTGCCGACCAGCCACAGCCGCCGTGCATCCGGCGACAGATCGATCGTCGAAAACTGCGCCCGGCCCTGGTGCGGTGTCACCAATTGTTCGGTGCCGCTGGCGCGATCGACCAGCCAAGCATTGCTGTCACCCCGCGTCACCGCCCGGTCGATGATGGCGAGCCGGCGATCGGTGCTGATCACCAGGCCACCCAGCCCCGATGACCCCGTGCCGACGCTGATCGTCAGGCCACTATCGGCATGGATCAATTGCGGATCGAACCGCGCCGGGTCGGCGGCGGCCGAACCGATGCGCAGCGCCTTGCCATTCTGAGTCCAGCCGAAAAAGCGGTTGTTGCTTTGCCCCCCAGCGGTAACCAGCGTGTCGTCGCTGCCATCCGGCCGGATGATATGAACCTGGACATTCAGCCCGCCGCCCGGTGCCACGTCATAAGCGAGCCAGTCGCCGGCCGGGCTCCAGCGCACCGATTGCACCGGGTCGGGCAGCCGGGTCAGTTGCACCGGGCCGGCGGGACCGAGCACCCAGACTTGCGGGCTGCCCGATGCGTTGGCGATGAAGGCGATGCGCTTGCCATCGGGCGAATGGCTGGCCCCGGAACTGCTGCGGATCGACGCTATCGCCTTGACAAGGCTGGCCGTATCAGGTGCGGCGGCGACACCAACCGGGCCCAGCAGCGATGCCGCCGCAACAGCCCGCAAAACCCAGTTCTGCATCATATGCCCTTTTCGACCCCAAAAGCTGGCGCAGAGCGCGCCCCATAACAGCGTGTGGGGCGCGAGCGCGAATGTCTGACGCGCTACACTGGTCAGCCAGCCCGTAAATCGTCAATGGCCGGCGGCGATTTTCTGGCCGGAAGCCAGCGTTGGCCAAACAGTGCGCCGCCTATGAAGCCGGGCAACAGTGCTGCCTGCAGCAGGGTCACGCGCGTTTCGGGCGCGCCGATCAACCCGGCGACCGCCAGCGCGGCACCCAGCGCGATGCCAATAAGGCCCCAGGTTTCGGTGTTCACAGGACGCCGCTGCTGGAGTTTGTTGGCAACGAGCGCGACATTCTCGGGGCTGGTCCGCAAAGCTTCTCTAAGCGTATTGTTCGTAACCCAATGGCCGATCAAGCCGGTAACCAGGCTGAAAATCGCCACAACGGCAGCAAAAACGCCGAGTGGTACCAGCAATCCTTCGATGTCCATTATCAAGGCTCCCTGTCCGCTGCCAATCCAGGCTGCAGCGGCACTGTATCACTTTAGTCATACAGCAGAGTTGGCCGTCGATCAAGCGGCGCGCATTTTTTCCTGGATGATCAATTCCTGCGCCACCAGTTCGGAAACCTTCTCCATCACAGGCGTAAACGGCGTTTCACGGAGCAGGCCATATTCGCGGCGGATATCCTCCAGCGGCCGGTCGATCATCTCCTCGAACCGGATGAATTGCAGGCTTCTGGCGCGGCGGCCAAAGGCCCAACCATCGGTGATGGCATCAAAGCCGGGCTTGATCAGCCAGGGGTCGACCAGCGCCATATGGCTAACGATGACCCCCAGCGTCATCGCCGCATAGGGATAATCCATCTGCGCCAGCTGAAACGCCTGCAGCGCGAGCTCGTTCGGCGGGCTGGTGGTGTAGCCGGTCAACACATGGTGGAGATCATGCGTCTGGAAGCCGCGCAAAACCTTGTATTTGATGACGGGCGGCATCCGGTCCAGCTTGCCGCCGGCTTCGAAATCCGCTGTCAGCCCTGCGTAACCTTCGGCCAGCTTCTCGGCGAGGCCATTGTCGACCATGTGCCCGCGATAGGCTGCGCCCAGGGTTCCCGGCGCACAATGATCGAGCGAGGCCAAGCGAAACGGCGGCGCCATCCAGGCCTCGCCCGCCAGCGGGCCGTGTTCCGGGTGGCTTTCGATCGCCGCGACATATTTGTCGATGGTGTCCTGCGGTGCCGTTTCCCACCATTCATTGAACAGCAGATGCACGCCATAGCCATAGAAATCATTGGCGGATTTCATGTATTTCTGGCCGAACTCGGCATCAATGACCGGCACCATTGTAGCTTCCTCCCGATGCCTTGCATCAAACGCCGCCGGCGCGGCGGGGTCAACTACCAATCCAGCCCGGTCAACATCGCTGCATAGGCATCGATCCCGTCCCACAGATTCTGCAAGCGCAGGTTTTCATTGGCGGCGTGCTGGCTGTTGTCATGATTGGCGATCGGCAGCGTGATGATCGGCACGCCGAACAGTTGGTCGAACATGAAAATCGGCACGCTGCCGCCCATCATCGGCAAGGCGACAACCGGCGCGCCGGCGGCGGCGCTGGCGGCCTTGATGAGGGCGCGCCCCGCCGGGCTGGCCATGTCGGAACGGAGTGCTGGATAGCCGTCGTCCCACTTCAGCCGCAACAGCCGCGGGTTGGCCAGCCGCGCCGCCAGGTCGGGCACCGCCGTCACCAACGTCCAGCCGCGGGCGACCAGAAATGCCTCGACACTGGCGCGCACCCGTTCCGGCGTCTGACCAGGGACAAGCCGGAAATCCAGCGCCACCTCGGCCTCGGTCGGGATGGCGTTGACCTTGGTATTGCTGGTGCCACCGGCCCGCAAACCGCTCACATTCAACGCCGGTCGCATCGTCGCCAGCGTCAGGCCTTGCGCGCTTTCATGCCGGGCGATGCCGAATTCGGCCATCAAGCCGGCATCGATCGGCGGCAGCGCGGCAATCGCTGCCTGTTCCGCCGCTGTCAACGGCCGCACGTCATCGCCAACACCCGGGATAAGGATATTGCCGTCATCATCGCGCATCGCCGCCACCAGATTGGCCGCCATCGCCGCCGGATTGGGCACCCAATTGCCATAATGGCCATCGTGCAGGGCGCGCACCGGGCCATAGAGCGTCAGGTCCAGCCCCATCACGCCGCGCGCGCCAAAACTGATCGTCGGGCGCCGCGACTGGTGCACCGGGCCATCGCCGATCAGCCAGAGATCGGCCTTCAACAGGTCACGGTGCGCCGCCAGCGCCGCTGCGAGGTGCGGCGACCCGGCTTCCTCCTCGCCCTCCCAGACGATGCGGATGTTGATCGACGGCTTGCGCCCGGTCGCCTTCAGCGCATCAAATGCCGCCAGAAACGCCACCAGCGGCGCCTTGTCATCACTGACCGCGCGGCCGAACAGCCGCCATTCGGGGTCGAACTTCCCGCTCGCCGGCGCCTCGACGACCGGCGCCGCCAGCGTGCCGGAACGCAACACCGGCTGGAACGGCGGCGTCGCCCAATCCGCCGGCTTGACCGGTTGCCCGTCATAATGGGCATAAAACACCACGGTACGCTTAGCGCCCGGCGTATCGAGCGCCGCATAAACGATCGGTGGCCCGCCGCCAGCAGGCAGCAGCCGCGCCGCAAAGCCGCGGGCCTGCAACGCCGTGACCAGGCTGTCGGCCTGTTGCGCCAGCCCGGCCGGGTTGGCCGCGACGCTTTCGATCCGCACCATCGCAGCCAATTGCTCGACAATTGCGACTTCATGCGCCTGCCGCCAGCGCGTCACTGCGGCATCGGTCGCGCCCGCCGGCATCGCCGCAACCAGCAACGCCAGGCCCGCCATTCCGGCCATGATACCCTTGCGCATCTTCAATCCCCCCGAACCACGATCAACTGGGCGACCAACCCGGCGGCGCCAGTTCGAACCCGGAAAACTCAAACCCCGGCGCGACCACGCACCCGACCAACGCCCAGCCTTCGCCGGCCCGCGCCGCCTGCCAATGGCCGGCGGGAACCACCGCTTGCACGGCCTGCCCTGCCAGCACATCGCCGCCCAGCCGGTGCCACACCGCCTCGCCGCCGGCCCCCGGTGCGATGCCAAGCTCCAGCGGCGCCCCGGCATGCCAGCACCAGATTTCGTCCGCATCGACACGGTGCCAGTGCGAGACCTGCCCCGCCTCCAGCAAGAAATGGATCGCCGTCACCGAACTGCGCCCACCGGCCGGCGCCGGTGCCCGGTATGTTTCACGATACCAGCCACCTTCGGGATGCGGCGCCAGCCCCAGCGCCGCGATAACGGCGGCCGCCTCGTCGTTCACCCGGCCAGCGCCGCCCGGACTGCGGCCACCGCGTCCGCTGCCTTCGCGCCATCCGGCCCACCCGCCTGGGCAAAGTCAGGCCGGCCGCCGCCGCCCTGCCCGCCGACTGCGGCAGATGCCAGACGCACATAGTCCACTGCCGACCGTTCGCCCTTCAAGTCATCGGTCACGCCGACCGCAACCGAAGCCCGGCCGTCATTGACCGCGACCAGCACGGCAACACCGGACCCGAGCGCCTTCTTTGCCTCGTCGACCATGCCGCGCAAATTCTTGGCATCGAGCCCATCCAGCACCTGGCCGATGAAGCCGATGCCGCCAATGCTTTCCGGCGCCGCCGCGCCGCCGGCGCCTGCAGGGCCAGCCAGAGCCAGCGCCTTTTTCGCGTCCGCCAGTTCGCGCTCGAGGCGCTTGCGCTCCTCGCTTAACGCTTCCAGGCGCGCCACGACCTCATCGGGCCGGGCTTTCAACACCGCCGCCGCCGCCTTCAACCGGTTCTCCTGCTCCACCAGAAACAGCCGCGCCGCTTCGCCGGTCAGCGCCTCGATGCGCCGCACGCCCGATGAAACGCCGCCCTCCGACGTGACGACGAACAGGCCGATATCGCCCAGCGCATTGACATGCGTGCCGCCGCACAATTCGGTCGAAAAATTCGCCTCGTCCGAACCGCCCATGCTGAGCACCCTGACTTCCTCGCCATATTTCTCGCCGAACAGCGCCAGCGCGCCGGCCTCGATGGCGGCATCCGGCGTCATCAACCGCGTTGAAACCTGGCGATTGCCGCGGATCTGGGCATTAACCTCGGCCTCGACCACGGCGATATCCTCGGGCGTCAGGCCGCGCGGCTGGCTGAAATCAAACCGCAACCGGTCGGCTGCGACCAGCGAACCCTTTTGCGTGACATGGCCGCCAAGCCGGTTGCGCAGCGCCGCGTGCAGCAGGTGCGTCGCCGAATGGTTGGCCCGCAGCCGCGCCCGCTTGTCACCATCCACGGCCAGGCTGATCGTATCACCCACCGCAATTGCGCCGCTTTCGACCGTCGCATGATGAACGTGCAGCTTGCCGAGCGGTTTAGATGTGTCGACAACGCGGACGACCAAGCCATTGTCGCCGCTTATCAGGCCTGCATCACCCGCCTGCCCGCCGGATTCGCCGTAAAACGGAGTCTGGTTGACAATGATATCAACACTTTCGCCCGCCACAGCGCGGCCGACCTGAGCCCCGTCACGAACCAGCGCAATCACCTGCGCCTGCGCCACCAGCCCCGAATAGCCGGTGAATTCGGTGGCACCGCTGGCTTCCACGATGTCGAACCACACCGTGTCCGATGCCTTGGCGCCGCTGCCTGTCCAGGCTGCGCGGGCGGCGCGCTTCTGTTCGGCCATCGCCGTGTCGAAGCCGGCGCGATCGACGGCGCGGCCTTGCGCGCGCAACGCATCCTCGGTCAGATCATAGGGAAAGCCGAACGTGTCATAGAGTTTGAACGCCACGTCACCGGGCAGGGTTGCTCCGGGCGAAAGGCGGCCGGTCGCTTCATCGAGCAGCCGCAGCCCATTCACCAGCGTCTGGCGGAACCGCATTTCCTCAAGCTTCAGCGTTTCCTCGATCAGCGGCTGGGCGCGCGCCAGTTCGGGATAGGCCAGGCCCATTTCGGCAACCAGTGCCGGCACGAGCCGGTGCATCAACGGGTCCGCCGCGCCCAGCAGATGCGCATGGCGCATGGCGCGGCGCATGATCCGGCGCAGCACATAGCCGCGACCCTCGTTCGACGGCAGCACGCCATCGGCGACCAGGAACCCCGACGCACGCAGATGGTCGGCGATGATGCGGTGCGACGCGGTCGCCTCGCGGCTGTCGGCGGGGCGGGTGCGCTCCTCGCTGGCGCGGATCAGCGCCTTGAAGGTATCGGTGTCGTAGTTGTCGTGAACACCCTGCAGCACCGCGGCGACGCGTTCCAGCCCCATGCCGGTATCGATGCTGGGGCGCGGCAGTTCCAGGCGGGTCGCGGCGTCGACCTGTTCATATTGCATGAACACCAGGTTCCAGATTTCGACGAAGCGATCGCCATCTTCATCCGGGCTGCCCGGCGGGCCACCAAAGATATGGTCGCCGTGATCGTAAAAGATTTCCGAACACGGACCGCACGGCCCGGTGTCGCCCATCGACCAGAAATTGTCGTTGGTCGCGATACGGATAATCCGGCTTTCGGGCAGGCCGGCGATTTTCTTCCACAGGTCGGCGGCCTCGTCATCGGTGTGATAGACGGTGACGGTCAGTTTGTCGGCCGCCAGGCCCCATTCGCGGGTCAACAGGCTCCAGGCATGTTCGATCGCATCGGCCTTGAAATAATCGCCAAAGCTGAAATTGCCCAGCATTTCGAAAAACGTGTGGTGCCGCGCGGTATAACCGACATTGTCGAGATCATTGTGCTTTCCGCCGGCGCGCACGCATTTCTGCGATGACACGGCGGTAACATAGGGCCGGGTTTCCAACCCGGTGAAGACGTTCTTGAACGGCACCATCCCGGCGTTGACGAACATCAGCGTCGGATCATTCTGCGGCACCAGCGGCGCCGACGGCACGATGCGATGCCCGGCCTTGCCGAAATGATCGAGGAAGCTGCGGCGGATATCGTTTGTTGACGTCATGCGTCAGGACTTAGGCGACAGGACCGGGATGCTCAAGCGCCAGCGACGATTCAGCGGGTCAGGCATTGGCGGTAACCAGCCAGACGGCACCCGGCAAAGCGACGACGACGTCTCGTACATGGCCCGCGAGCGCCGCGGCCAGCGCCGCCTTGGCCGGCGCCTCTGCGTCCGGCCCGGCGTCACGAATGGCCCGCGCCGCCGGCCCGATGCGCAGGTTGAAATGCACCGCCGCCGCCACCGGATCATCACCGGTGCCGATCACCATGTCGAACGGCAGCGCGTGAAAGGCGATGTCGCGCCACCCCGCCGTGTCGAGAATTTCACCTACCCGGTCCGGATCGGCAAAGGCGAACGGCCCCGGTGCCAGCGGGTCGGCCGGGGGTTGCGCAGGCAGCAGATGCGCGACTGCCGACATCGGCAACGTCGCCCAAAGATTCTGCGGCGCCGGCTGCCAGCAGGCAAAACACAGCCGGCCGCCTGGCGCGGCGCGGGCGTGCAGGTTGGCAAACGCCGCCACAGGATCGGAAAAGAACATCACACCGAAACGCGACACGATCAGGTCGAACCCGGTTTCGGCGTCGAAGCTGGCCGCATCGGCATTGATGAAGTCCGCCTCGCTGAGCAGTTCCTCGGCGCGGGCGCGGGCGCGTTCGAGCAGCGGCTCCGAAACATCGAGGCCGAGCGCGCTGCCGTCATCGCCGACGGCACCCGCCAGTGCCAGGGTCGTTTCGCCGCTGCCGCAGCCGACATCCAGCACATCCTCCCCCGGCCTTGGCGCGGCCAGCGACAACAGGGCCGCCGTCACCGGCGTGAACGACAGGTCGAGCCGGTCCTGCATTCGGGCCCAGGTGTCGCCGACCTTGCTGTTCCAATAATCGATCTGTTCGCTGTTCGACATGGTCGGCCCTTACGGAAGTTTCTGGAACAGATTCGCGATGCGCCGCACCAGCGGCGTAAACAATTGCGCCTGGCCGCGCTGTTCGGCGGCAAAGCGAATCGCTTCGGCCAGCGTTGGATATGCATAGGTCTGGTTGGCGAGATCGGTCAGCGACAACTTGCCGGAAACCGCGAAACTGGCGAGTGCCAGCAATTCGCCGGCATGGGCGCCGACGATGGTCACACCCACGACGCGATTGCCGACCGCCATGATCTTGACGAAGCCGCGCATGTCGGCCTCCGTCACCGACCGGTCATTATGGTCGAAATCATGCCGCCACACTTCGACCTTCGGGTTTGCGGCACGCGCCTTCGCCTCGGTCAGGCCGACTTGCGCCAATTCGGGATCGGTAAAGATCGCCGCGGGCAGTGCCGAATAGTCGGTCGCCTTGCGGAACGGGAACAGCGCATTCTGGATGACGGTGCGCGCGTCCTGGTCAGCGGCATGGGTAAGCCGCGGGCCTTCCCGGCAATCCCCGATGGCAAAGATGCGCGGGTTCGATGTGCGCAGATACTTGTCGACGACAATGCCGTTCTTGCCGGTTGCAACACCTGCCAGATCGAGACCGAACCCCGAAACGCGCGCGGCCCGGCCAGCGGCGACAAGGAGATGCGTGCCGACCAACTGCGTGCCGTCGGACATTGTCAGGGTGATGGCGCCAGCCTTGCCGCCGGCAGCAGCGATCCCGGCGCGTTCATGCAGGACGACGCCATCGGCAACCAATTGCGCGCGGACAACGGCCACGGCATCTGGATCGTCGTTAGGCAACACTGTCGCGATGTCGACGAGTGTCACCTTGCTGCCGAGCCGGGCAAAGGCCTGTGACAGTTCACAACCGATAACGCCGCCGCCGATGACAAGCAGATGGTCCGGCGCATCCGCCAGATCGAAGATATCCTCGTTGGTGCGATACGGCAGGCCGGCAAGACCCGGAATCGGCGGCACTGCCGGATCGGAACCGGTCGCCACCACGAAACGCCGCGCCGTAATGTCACGGTCACCAACCCGCAGCGTCGCCGGGCCGGTAAAACTGGCACGGCCGAACACCACATCAACTCCAAAACCGCGGAAACGTTCGGGAGAATCATGCGGCTCGATTGTGGCGATTGCACCCTTGATGCCGGCGCGAGCACCCATCCAGACGGCGGCCCTGTCGGCAACGCGGCCGATGGTGTGCGCCCTGGCTGCGGCGGCGATCAGGGCCTTTGACGGAACGCAGCCGGTGTACAGGCATTCACCGCCCAAGCGGTGCTGTTCGACGAGCAACGTACGGACCCCAAGCTGGGCAGCGCCGCCCGACGTTACCAGTCCGGCGGCACCGCCGCCGATGACGACAAGATCATAATGGGAATTGCTCATGGCCGGCATGTCGAACGCGTCAGCGCGTCGGGGTCAATGGCAGAACCGGGTTTTGCGCAGGAAACGCGCAAATAATTTGGCAATATCCCAGAAACCCGGTTTCGGCCCGCACTGCTCTCGCAGCACGGGCCGATCGCAACTAGGCTAAACTTCGCCCTCACCATCATCGGAATCCGGGCCGGCCATCAAAGCTTCCGAAATCCCGGCGCTGTTGTCGCGAATCATCTTTTCGATCTTCACCGCCATCTCGGGGTGTTCCTTGAGATACTTCTTGGCGTTCTCGCGGCCCTGGCCGATGCGGATCGAATCATGGCTGAACCAGGCGCCGGACTTGTCGACCACCCCGGCCTTTACGCCAAGGTCGAGGATTTCGCCGAGCTTGGAGATGCCCTCCCCGTACATGATATCGAATTCGACCTGCTTGAACGGCGGCGCCACCTTGTTCTTGACGACCTTCACCCGAGTCGTGTTGCCAACGACCTCGTCGCGATCCTTGATCTGGCCGGTACGGCGAATATCGAGGCGAACCGAGGCGTAGAATTTCAGCGCATTACCACCCGTCGTCGTTTCCGGGTTGCCGTACATCACACCAATCTTCATGCGCAACTGGTTGATGAAGATGACCATGCAGCGCGACCGGCTGATCGACCCCGTCAGCTTGCGCAGCGACTGGCTCATCAATCGCGCCTGCAGGCCGACATGGCTGTCACCCATTTCGCCTTCGATTTCGGCGCGCGGCACCAGCGCCGCCACCGAATCGATGACCAGAACGTCGATCGCGTTTGACCGCACCAGCGTGTCGACAATCTCCAGCGCCTGCTCACCAGTATCGGGCTGCGACACGATCAGTTCGTCAATATTGACCCCAAGCTTCTTGGCATAGGCCGGATCGAGCGCATGTTCGGCATCGACGAACGCCGCCGTACCGCCACCCTTTTGCGCCTCGGCAATGGCGTGCAGCGCCAGCGTGGTCTTGCCCGAGCTTTCCGGGCCATAGATCTCAATCACGCGGCCACGCGGCAAGCCGCCGATGCCCAGCGCGATGTCGAGGCCGAGCGAACCCGACGAAATCGCCTCGACCTCCATGGTCTCCTTGGAACCCAGCTTCATCACCGAGCCCTTGCCGAATGCCCGATCGATCTGGGCGAGAGCGGCTTCCAATGCCTTTTGCCTGTCCATGCCGCCGTCCACCACCTTCAAAGCCGCTGCCATGTCTATCGACCTTTCCTAGCCATCTGCCGCATCACGTCAATGACGCATTCGTATCGCTTTTGTTCCTACAGAACAAGAGGCGAACAAATTATATTTCAAGTGGCCAGAACAGATAAAAAATCAACTACTTAATCGAGAACTTTCTTCCGCAGCAGCATTAATGCTCGCCACTAGGTCGACAATGGCGAACGGCTTTGACAGAAAATGCACACCCTGTGCATCGGCAGCGCGGTGGAGCGGCGCTTCGGCATAACCGGACATCAGCACGACACCCATATCCGGACGCAACCGCATCACCCGCGACGCCAGTTCGACGCCATCGATTCCAGGCATCATGATGTCGGAAATCAGCACGTCGAAAACCTCGCCGCGTGCCAGAATCTCGAGCGCCACCGCACCATCTTCGGCCACCGCAATGATTGGCCCATGCCGCGCCAGACCCTTTTGCAGGATGGTCCGCACGGCCGTATCATCCTCCACCAGCAACAGCCGCAGCCCCTTCAGCGACTCCGGGCTGGCGGGCCGCAACGGTGGCGGCAGCATCGGCGCCGCCACCCCTGCGGCGTGTGGCACCGCCGGCAGGAAAATGCTGAACTGGGTGCCGCGTCCTTCGACTGGCGTGCCGGCAAAGATGTAACCACCGCTCTGCTTGACGATGCCATAGGCGGTAGACAGGCCAAGCCCGGTGCCCTGCCCCATCGGCTTGGTAGTGAAAAACGGTTCGAAAATCTTGCCCGCGATCGCCGGCGGAATACCGGATCCAGTATCTTCAACATCGATTACGACATGGTCGACATGCGGAATGATGCGGTGGCCCTGGGCCGCCACATCGGCGGCCGGCACGTCGCGCAGCCTAATAGTCAGGGTGCCGGAACCGGCCATCGCATCCCGCGCGTTGACCGCCAGATTGACGATCACCTGTTCGATCTGCCCCGGGTTGGCCAATACCGACGATGCCAGTGGCCCGCCTTCGATGCAGAGCTCGTT
Source organism: Polymorphobacter sp. (assembly GCA_049318305.1). GTDB lineage: Bacteria > Pseudomonadota > Alphaproteobacteria > Sphingomonadales > Sphingomonadaceae > Sandarakinorhabdus. Next base: position 12,587 of record JBMOGO010000033.1, on the reverse strand, counting down.
GACCTTGCCAAGCAATTGCGACAGCAACGGCCGCAGCGCGAGGACCAGCGGGAACAGGTCAAGCACCTGTTGCCGCTGCGGTTGTTGCCGGGCAAAGGCCAGCAGTTGTTCGACCAGCGCCACGGCGCGCAGACCGTTGCGGCGGATTTGCTCCAGGCTGTCCTTGTCTTCGTCATCAACCTCGCGGCGATCGAGCAACTGTTCAGTCAGGCCGAGAATGGCCGCCAATATATTGTTGAAATCATGGGCAACGCCGCCTGCCAGCTGGCCTACGGCCTGCATGCGCGTCGCGGCGGCCACCTGGGCCTCCAGCCGCAATTGTTCGCGAATGTCACGCATCGCGAGCAACGCCGCAATGCCCATGCCCGGCGGCACCGGAATGACGCTGATCACCTGTTTCTCGTCGGGGCGGTCCTGCAAAGCGGCGCGCACTTCGATGCGTTCGCCGCCGCGGATCGCCTGCACCACGGCCTCGGCCAGTTTGTCGGCATCGCCCGGCACCACCAGCCATTCGGGCCGCGCGCCGGGTCGATAACCGGCGCCCATGGTGGCGCGCAGTGCGTCATTGCCGGCCACGATAGCACCGTCACGGCCGATCAGCGCCATTGCCATCGGCAGCCCCATCAGCAGTTGGCCGATCCACGGATTGGTCACGCCTTCGGCATAGGGGGCCGGCCACAGGGCCGGTGCAAAAGGCGGGATCTCAGCCGTAGCGCTGCTCCGTCCAGGGGTCGCCTTCATTGTGATAGCCACGCGTTTCCCAGAATCCCGGCCTGTCGGCGGGCAGGATTTCGATGCGTTTCAACCACTTCGCTGATTTCCACAGATAGTAGCGTGGGATGATGGCGCGCACCGGCCCGCCATGTTCGCGCGTGATCGGCGCGCCGTCGTGCGTGTGCGCCAACAGGCAGTCATCTTCGGCAAAATGATCGAGCCGGACGTTGGTAGTATAGCCGTCATAGCCATGCAGCACGACATGCGCCGCATTCGGCAGCGGCTGCACCACCGACAGCAGATGCTGTGTGGAAACGCCGTTCCAGCGGTTGTCATAGCGCGACCATTGCGTGACGCAGTGAATATCGGAGACATCTTCAAACTGCGGTTGCTCGTTCAGCGCCGCCCAGTCCCAGACAAGGGGATTGGCCACCGCACCATCCACGGTCAGTTGCCAGTCGGCGCGCGGCACATCAGGCTGAATCCCCAAATCAAGCACCGGCCAGTTGGTGACGAGACGCTGCCCGGGGGGCAAGCGCATGTCGTGGTCCGGGTCGGGATTGCCGGTCAGCAACCGGCCAGCACGCGTCCAGGCCTGCTTGACCGCGACCAGCTTGTCCCGGAACCCGCCTGCGTCCGTCATCAGCCACGATCCCGCATGATCCGCGCCGCATCGCGCTTCCAGTCGCGAGTCTTTTCGGTCTCGCGCTTGTCGTGGAGCTGCTTGCCCTTGCCCAGTGCCAGTTCGACCTTGGCGCGGCCCTTGTCGTTGAAATAGATCGACAGCGGCACCAGCGTCATCCCCTGCCGCGCCACCGCCGCCCCCATCTTGTTGATCTGGCGTTCGTGGAGCAGCAGCTTGCGCGGCCGTTTCGGTTCATGGTTGAAGCGGTTGCCATGGCTGAATTCGGGAATATTGGCGTTGACCAGCCACATCTGGCCGTCCTTCAACTCGGCATAGGCCTCGGCAATACTGCCCTCGCCGCCGCGCAACGCCTTCACTTCGGTACCGGCCAACGCGATGCCGGCCTCCACCACATCCTCGATGTAATATTCATACCGCGCGCGCCGGTTCTCGGCGACTGTTTTCACTTTCACGGTTTCGGGGCGAGGCCTTGCCATCAGGCGAGGCCCAACAAGAACTGCATTGCCATCAGGTCAGGCCAGCGTGCTTCAGTGCCGCATCAACCGCGGCTTTCGCAGCTTCAGAAGGCGCACTGATCGGCAGGCGTACATCCGGCCCCATCCGCCCCAAACGCTCCAGCGCATATTTCGTTGGCCCGGGGCTCGCATCGCTGAACAGCGCTGCGTGCAGCGGATACAGCCGGTCGTTGATCGCCAGCGCGGTGCGGAAATCCCCGGCCAGCGTCGCCGCCTGGAACTGCGCGCACAGTTTCGGCGCGACGTTCGCGGTCACCGAAATCGCTCCCACGCCGCCCATCGCGTTGAAACCCAGCGCCATGTCGTCATTGCCCGAAAGCTGCACGAAATCCGCCCCGCACGCCTCGCGCTGCGCCGACACCCGCGCCAGGTTGCCGGTGGCATCCTTCACCCCGATGATCGTCGGCAGTTTCGCCAGCTCGGCCATCGTCTCGGTGCTCATGTCGGCGACGGAGCGCCCGGGGATGTTGTAGATGATGATCGGCAGCGACGATCGTTCCGCAAGCGCGGTGAAATGCGCCACCAGGCCGCGCTGCGATGGCTTGTTGTAATAGGGCACGACGATCAGCGCCGCATCGGCGCCCACCGTTTCGGCATGACGCATATGGGCGATAGCGGTTGCCGTGTCGTTCGAACCGCAGCCGGCGATCACCGGCACGCGCTTGTTGGCCACCTCAACAGTGCGGGTGATGACGGCATAATGTTCGGCATGGCTAAGCGTCGGCGATTCGCCCGTCGTGCCGCACGGCACCAGCCCGGCCGACCCTTCGCAGATCTGCCATTCGACAAAGGCGGCAAAGCCGTCGAGATCGACCGCGCCATCCCGGAACGGGGTGACGAGCGCCGGTATCGAGCCGCGAAATTCCAGTCCGTTCACGTCATCATCCTCGGTCTCGCTGGCACGGCAGGCGCCAACCGCCTATGCCGTAACCAGTCGATTCAGTAGCGAGTGTGATATGAAGCCCCGGCGTGTGATGTCCAGCAAAGTCTTGGTGGCCGGCCTGGCCCTGCTGATGATCGGCACCCCGGCCGCGGCGCAAATCAGCGATGCCGCGCGCAGCCTGTACAGCCAGCGCCTCGCCGACAATGCCGCCGCGCGCTATTCCGGCTTCGCTGGCTCTCCGCTGGTCGGCGTGACGCCGGTGCCGGTGCTCGATGATGTCGTCGCCTGGGACCGGCTGCGCCGCGACAGTTACCAGGGCAGCTTTGCCGAATATGCGTTGTTCCTGCGCAGCCACCCCGATTGGCCGCAGGGCCTTGCCATCCGCCGCCTCGCCGAAAAACGCATCGACGAAAGCGTTTCGGCGCCCGACCGAGCAGCGTTCTTCAAACAGTTTCCGCCGCTATCGGCGCTCGCCAAGCTGCGGCTGGCCGAAGCGCAACTGTCGCTGGGACGCGGCGGTGACGCCCGGACAACGGCGCGCGACGCCTGGGATTCGGCGGGACTGGATGCAGTCGCCGAACAGCAATTGCTCGCCCAGTTCGAAAAGGACCTGACCAGCGCCGATCATCTGTCGCGTGCCGACCGCTTGCTGTGGACCGGCCAGACAACCGCCGCGTCGCGGCTATTGCCGCGCATCGACATGGACCGGCGGCTGTGGCTGCTCGCCCGCATCGCGCTGCGCAGCAATTCCCCCGACGCCGAAAATCGCCTTGCCGGGGTGCCGCAGGGGCTGCGCGATGACCCGGGGTTGATCCTCGATCGCGCGCTCTGGCTGCGCCGCAAGGGTGACCTCGCCTCGGCGCAGGCGCTGCTCGCCAACAGCACGGCCGCGCCCGGCAAGGCGGTCGACCCCGAAATGTGGCTAAAAACCCGGCTGGATTTTGCCCGCCAGGCGTGGCGCGCCAGCGATTTCGAAATGGCGTACCGTATCGCTGCCCGCCACAGCGCCTTCCCCATCGGCCGCCCGGTCTCCGAACGCTCGCTCGCCGAGCGCCAGGCCTTTATCGACAGCGAGTTCCTCGCCGGCTGGCTGGCGCTGCGCAAACTCGGCCGCGCCGCAGCAGCGGTCACGCATTTCCAGAGCGTCCGCGCTGCCGCCCTCACCCCGCTCAGCCAGACCCGCGGTGACTACTGGACCGGCCGCGCCGCCGAAGCTGCCGGCAAGGCCGGCGATGCCAAGGCCGCTTATGAGGCCGCTGCAACGCATTTCGACTATTTCTACGGCCAGCTCGCGACCGAACGGCTGGGCCGGCCGCTGGTGTTGAAACGCGTCGCTCCGCCGGCGCTGTCCGCCGACCGGACCAGCAATTTCCGCGCCGATCCGCTGGTGCGCGCCGCCTTTGCGCTCGGCGATATCGGCGACCGTGGCCGCCAGGCGATCTTCCTTCGCCAGATCGCAGATCGTGCCGATGGCCTTGCCGAACAAACGCTGACCGCCGGGCTGGCGGCGCCGCTCGGTCGCCCCGACATCGGCGTCTTTGCCGGCAAGGCGGCGCGCGGCGATGGCGAGCTTGCGCTGCTCGATGCCGCCTTTCCGGTGCTGGAACTGCCCGCCAGCCTGATGAGCAATTTCACCATGATCCACGCCATCACCCGGCAGGAAAGCCAGTTCGACCGCACCATCACCTCGTCGGCCAATGCGCAGGGCCTCATGCAGCTGCTGCCGGGCACCGCCGCCGAACAGGCCGGCAAGCTGGGCCTGCCCGCCTCCACAGCGCGGCTGACCAGCGACCCGATCTATAACGTCACGCTCGGATCGGCCTATTTCAACCGGTTGAAGGACAATTTCGGCGGCTCGCACGTCCTGGCAGTCGCGGGTTACAACGCCGGCCCCGGCAACGTCCGCAAGTTCCTCGCCGCCAATGGCGACCCGCGCGAAGGTATCGACATGATCGACTGGATCGAGGCCATCCCGCTGTCGGAAACCCGCAACTATGTGCAGCGCGTGCTGGAAAATGCCGTGGTCTATGACATGCTGCGCCCGCAAACCGCCGCCGGGCCGGCGACGAACCGGCTGAGCAGCTATCTGGGGAAACGCACGCCGGGATGACAAACCGCCGGCAATGGCGCTAGGCTTCCACCATGTTGAATTCTGTCAAAACCGCGATCGGCCTCATGTCCGGCACCTCGATGGACGGCATCGATGCCGCGCTGATCGATACCGATGGCGAAGGCCATGTCGGCCAGCGCGGGTTCGTTACCATCCCCTATGCGCCCGAATTCCGCACCCGGTTGAAGGCCGTCGCCGCCCGCGCGCTGGAAATGCACGCGCCTGGCCCCGATGCGCTCATCGACGCGGTCACGGCGGAACTCACCGGCCTGCACGCCATCGCCGTTCACCAGTTGCTGGCCGCAACCGATACCGACCACGACTGTGTCGATCTCATCGGCTTTCACGGCCACACTGTTGCGCACCGGCCGGACGTCATCAACGGTCGCGGCGGCTGGACCTGGCAGATCGGTGACGGCGCCGGGTTGCAGGCGGCAACGCGGATCCCGGTGGTGTTCGATTTCCGCAGTGCCGATGTCGCCGCCGGCGGCCAGGGCGCGCCGCTGGCACCGGGCTATCACCGCGCCCGCAGCGAAGGGCTTGGCCGGCCGCTGGGGGTGCTCAACCTCGGCGGTGTCGGCAACCTGACCTGGTTCGGCGCCGATGGCAGCTGGGGCAGCTTCGACACCGGCCCTGGCAACGCCCTGATCGACGACTGGATCAGCCAGCACAGCGACCGCAGCTATGATGCCGATGGCGCCGCCGCCGCCGCCGGCAGCGTGTTCGACGACGTGCTGACCGGGATGCTCGACCTGCCGTGGTTCGATGCCCCGCCGCCCAAATCGCTCGACCGCGCCGATTTCTCCACCGGCGCGGTGCGCGGGCTGGCGCTCACCGATGGGGCAGCGACGCTGACCGCCTTCACCGCCGAGACGGTGCGGCTGGCGCTGGGTCACGTGCCGCCCCTGGAACACCTGCTGGTCACCGGTGGCGGCCGCCACAACCCTACCCTGATGGCGATGATCGCCGCCCGCACCGGCGTCCCCACCCAGCCTGTGGAAGCCGTCGGCTGGGACGGCGACGCGCTGGAAGCGGAAGCCTTCGCCTGGCTGGCGATGCGCAGCGCAGCGGGCAAGGCGATCAGCTGGCCGGAGACGACCGGGGTGCCGACGGCAATGACAGGCGGCCGGCGGGGTTGACCGGTAGGTCAGTCGCGTCCGTAACCCTTTGCCACAAACGCCGCCCCCAGCCGCAGGCCTACCGGGTCGACGCTGTGCCCCAATCCGGCGCTGATGTGCGTTTCGGCGGCAATCCCCAGCCGCTGCAAATCCGCCTTGGCTGCGTGCAGCGCCGCCACTGGCACCACCGGATCGGCGGCACCATGCACCAGCAGCACCGGCGGCTTGACCATCGGCGCGTGCGCAAGGTCGTGCGCGCCGACCAGCATCCCCGAATAGCCGACGATCGCCGCCGGGGTTGCCGGACGCCGCAACCCGACGTGCAGTGCCATCATGGTGCCCTGGCTGAAGCCGATGATGGCCAGATCAGTGTCGGTCAGGCGATATTGCGCCAGCTTGCGGTCGATAAAGGCATGGATAGCCGGGGCCGCCTGCGCCGCACCAGAGGACAGAGCGACCGGTGAAAAGCCGGTCAACGGCCACCATTGATAGCCTTCGCCGGCTCGCTGCGGTGCGTTCGGCGCGAGGAACAGCGCGTCCGGCAGGCCCAGCTGCCAGTGCGGTGCCAGCGAAATCAGGTCGGCGCCGTTCGAGCCATAGCCGTGCAGGAGCAGCACGATCTGTTTGGGCGAACCACCGGACTGGGGTTGCAGGCTGGCGCCGTTGACGATTTTTGACATGATTGGCCTCCTTAACCCTCGCCCGCCTGCGGGAGAGGCGTAAGTCAGCGTCCTCCGTTCGCCAGCCGGCGATCCAGATACCCGTCAACAACCCCCATCAGATCCCCCATTTCATGTTCGAAGAAATGGTTCGCCCCCGGGATGGTCTGGTGATCGATGGTGATGTGGCGCTGGGTTTTCAGCTTGTCGACGAGCTTTTGCACGCTTGCGCCCGGCACGACTTCGTCCATTTCGCCGTCGACGATGATCCCGCTCGACGGGCATGGCGCCAGAAACGTGAAGTCATACATGTTGGCCGGCGGCGCGATGCTGATGAAGCCCTTCACCTCCGGGCGGCGCATCAGCAACTGCATGCCGATCCAGGCGCCGAACGAGAAGCCGCCGACCCAGGTAGTGTGCGCTTCGGCGTTGAACTGCTGCATCCAGTCGAGCGCGCTGGCGGCGTCCGAAAGCTCCCCGATGCCATTGTCGAACACGCCCTGGCTGCGCCCGACGCCGCGGAAATTGAAGCGCAGCGTCGCAAAGCCGCGCTTCACAAAGCTGTTGTACATGGCAATGACGATGGGATGGTTCATCGTCCCCTGCGCCGGATGCGGCTGCAACAATATGGCAACCGGTGCGCGCGGCCGGGCAGCAGGCTGGTAACGGCCTTCGAGACGGCCTTCGGGGCCGGTAAAGATCACTTCGGGCATAAGGGAGTTTCCGGACTATATGCTGGTGGCGCAGGACACGCCGCATCCCCTATATGAGAGCGATGGCCGAAATCGCAATGAAAAGCCGCATCTACCTCGATCATGCAGCGACAACCCCGGCGTTCCCGGCGGCAATCGCGGCGATGGCCGAGGCAGCGGCCATGGTCGGCAACCCGTCATCGGTGCACGCCGGCGGCCGCGCGGCGAACGGCATCATCGAACGGGCGCGCGACGCCATCGCCACCTGGGCAGGGTGCGCGCCCGAAGCGATCATCTTCACCAGCGGTGGCACCGAGGCGCTGGCGCTGGCGCTGCACACGCCGCGGCGCGCGCTGGCGTCGGCGACCGAGCATAGCGCCGTGCTCGCGGCGCGGCCCGACGCTGTCCTTCTGCCGGTTGATGGCGCCGGGCTGCTCGACCTGGCGGCGCTGGAGCGGGCTTTGACCGCCGGCCCGGCGCTGGTTGCGGTGCAGCACGCCAACAATGAAACCGGCGTCATCCAGCCGATTGCCGCGATTGCCGCGCTGGTTTCGGCGCATGGCGGGCGCTTGCTGGTCGATGCCGTGCAATCCGCCGGCAAATTGCCGCTGCCCGATAGCGATTTCACCGTCGTTTCGGCGCACAAACTGGGCGGCATTCCCGGCGTCGGCGCGTTGATCGCCCGCGATTCCACCACCGTCACCCCGGTGCAGCGCGGCGGTGGGCAGGAACGCGGCCATCGCGGCGGCACCCCCAACCTGCCGGGAATCGCCGCATTTGCAGCAGCCATCGGTGAAAAGACCGACTGGGACCGCATCGCCGCGCTGCGCAACGCGCTTGAAACCTGCCTTGGCACCCCCGTAAATGGCGCAACTGCACCGCGCCTGCCGCATATCAGCAACCTGTCGCTGCCCGGTGTCAGCGGCGGTACGCAGGTGATGGCGCTCGATCTGGCCGGCTTCATGGTCAGCGCCGGCGCTGCCTGTTCGTCGGGAAAGGTCGCCGCCAGCCATGTCCTGGCCGCGATGGGCCTTGGCGTCGCTGCCGCCCATGCTATCCGGGTCAGCCTCGGACCCGCCACAACCGCTGCCGAAGTTACAGCTTTTGCCGATGCCTGGGCCATGATGGCGCAGCGCTTGACCGCCGCGCGCCGCGTCGCATGACCATGCCCATCTACCTCGATTACGGCGCTACCACCCCGCTGGATCCCGCCGTTGCCGAAGCGATGGCGCCCTGGGGCGTCGCGGGCTTTGGCAATCCGCACAGCGCGCACCTGTGGGGATACCAGGCCAAGGCCGCCGTGGAGACGGCACGCGACCAGGTTGCCGCGCTGTTGAACGCCCCGCCCGACACGATCGCCTTCACCAGCGGCGCAACGGAAAGCGCCAATTGGGCCTTGAAGGGCCTGCTCACCCACCCCGCACAGACCCGCCGCCGTATCGTCACGCTCGCGACGGAACATAGCTGCGTGCTCGAAACCGCCCAATATCTGCAATCGCTGGGTGCGCAACTGACCATCCTGCCGGTGCGCGCCGATGGTTTGCTCGACCTGGGCGACCTTGAACGTGCCATGGGCGAGGATGTCGCGGTCGTTTCCGCCATGCTGGTCAACAATGAAATCGGCGTTATCCAGCCGATTGCCGCCATCGCCGCCATCGCCCACCGCTTCGGCGCCGTCATGCACTGCGACGCGGCGCAAGGTTTTGGCAAGATTCCGGTCGATGTCGAGGCGATGGGGATCGATTTGCTGGGCCTGACCGCGCATAAAATCTATGGCCCCAAGGGCGTTGGGGCGCTGTATCGCCGGCCGTTCACCATGCTGACGCCGCTGCTGCACGGCGGCGGGCAGGAGGATGGCCGCTCGGGAACGCTGCCGACCGCACTGATCGCCGGGTTGGGGGCCGCTGCGCGCATCGCCGGCGCACATATGCGCGCAGACCATGACCATGCCGAGGCCCTACGCGATCGCCTGCTGGCGGCGCTGACGGTACCATATGCTATCAATGGCGACCTTGCTGCGCGCTGGCCCGGCAACCTCAACCTCGGCTTTCCCGCTATCGCACGGCCGCTGCTCAGCCACCTGCCCGGTATCGCCATGTCCTCTGGCTCGGCGTGCGCTGCGGTCACCGGCCGGCCCAGCCATGTCCTGACCGCGCTCGGCTTGTCGGACTCAGCGGCGCGCGCATCATTGCGCATCGGTTTCGGGCGCTTCACGACGGCGTCAGAAATCGATAAAGCGGCGGTACAAATCAACGACGTCGCCCACCGACTTGCCAATGAGACCGTAGCGCCAGCATGACCCGCATCCGCTTCCTCTCTGCCGATGGCACCAGGGAACTGCTCGTCATCGCCGCCCCCGGCGACCGGCTGCTCGACCTGGCGCAGGCCAATGACCAGCCGCTGGAAGGCACGTGCGAAGGCGCCATGGCGTGCTCGACGTGCCATGTCCTGATCACCGGGCCGGACGCAGCCGGACTGCCACCGCCGTCGGACGAGGAGGAGGACATGCTCGATTTCGCCGTTGGCGCGTCACGCAGCTCGCGGCTCGCTTGCCAGATCCGCCTCTCCGCCGATATCGAAACACTTGATGTTCGCATGCCGCCAGGCGCTGTCGACATGTCACGCCGTTAGAGAAAGCCATTCCATGCCGCTTCGTCCTACCCTTCTCGCCGCTCTCGCCGTGTTCGCCATGGCGACGCCGGCGTTCGCCTGGGCGCCCGGCGCGCTGACATCGGCACCGTTCACCACCGACGTGATGTCGCTCAAACCCGGCGAATGGATCTGGGATGCGAGCGTAGCGCCCGCTGGCCCGATGATGGTCGTGGTCAATCTGAAGACCCAGCGCGCCTATGCCTATCGCAACGGCGTGCGCATCGGTGCCACGACCATCTCGTCGGGCAAGCCCGGCAAGAAGACCCCGACGGGCATTTTCACCATCTTGCAGAAGAACAAGGACCATAAGTCCAACCTCTATAACAGCGCGCCCATGCCCTATATGCAGCGGTTGACCTGGGATGGCATCGCCATGCACGCCGGCAACCTGCCCGGTTATCCGGCCAGCCACGGCTGCGTCCGCCTGCCGATGGAGTTTTCCAAAAAGCTGTTCGAGGTCAGCAACATGGGCATGACCGTGGTGGTCACGGATGAAAAGGGCCCGGTGGCACAACCCGAAAACATCATCGACAACGCCCTACTGGCGCCGATGACAGCGGCCGGCAAGCCCGCAGATCTGACGATGAACCGCCTGACTGAAACCGAAGTTTCGCGCTGGGAACCCGAAAAGTCCGCCTCCGGCCCGGTGACGATCGTGCTCAGCACCAGCAGCAAGCGCATCATCGTGTTTCGCAACGGCATCGAGATCGGCCGCAGCCGCATCGGCGTGGCGGATGGCTTTGACATCGGCACCCGCGCCGCGCAATTCGCCGGCCGCGATGCCGAAGGCAATGCGCGCTGGGTCTATCTTGCACTGTCGGGATATGAGGCCAGCAAGGGCCAGAATGTCGAGAAAAACGCCATCGACAGCGTGAAAATCCCGCCGCAATTCTTTGCCCAGGTCCGCAGCGTCATCGGCGAAGGCACCACCCTGCTCGCCACCGATGGCGGCGTCGTAAATGGTTCGTCCGGCAAGGGCCTGACCGTGCTGACCAGCGACTAGGACGAATACTGTCTTGTCGGAGAAGATAGCGCAGCTATTGTCACGAAATCGGGGCTGTTGGGATTCGTTTTAGATGCTTTTGCTTGCTGCGTTGCTGTTTGCGGCAACGGATCAGTCTGTCGTGACACCTGCCGCGGCCGGCACGCCTCCACCTGCCACAGCGGGCTCGCCGCCACCTCCCGTCGACAACACCCCCGAAGCTTTCATCATGCCGGCCAATGGCGCTGCGGCAAAGGACTCCGCCGAAGACATTACCGAGGATTCGGCACGGGACCTCACCGACAATCGTTACTATAACAAGCCCGGCGCTACCCGCGCCCAATATGACGCTGATTGGCAGGAATGCCGGTTGATAGCGCGCGGATCGATGACTCCAGGCGGCAGCTATGTCGTCGTCTACAACCCTGCCGTCATCTCGCCGGCAGCCGCAGCCGGCGGCGGCCTGATCGGCGGGCTGATCGCGTCGGCCATCGTCGACGGCCAGGTGCGCCGCGCCAATCGCCGCGCCTGTTTGATGTTCAAGGGCTGGCGCGTGGTCGAAGTCGAGGCGGAAACCGGCGCGCGCTATGCGGCCATGCCCGAAGCGGCGCGCACTGCCATCCTCAACGAAGCGCTCGGCGCTGCCGATCCGAAGGGCAAATCGGTGCAGTCGTGGAACAACGCCTTTGCCGAAATGCCGGCGGCGCTGGCCGACAAGGCGGTGAAGTGATGCGCCTGCTTTGGCTCACCCTGCTCGTTGCAACCGCCGCACCTGCCGCCGCCCAGTTGAGCGTGGAAAAACGCGCCGACCCCGCCGTGCCGGTGGTACTCAAACCCGGCCAGGGCGCGCTGGTTGTCGGCTATCGCCGCCCCGACGACTGGAGCGCCGGCAAGTCCGGCACCATCGCCTTTGCGCGCTATGACGTTGAAAAGCGTGACATGATCGCCCGGCCCAAGGATGCCAAGAAGAACGGCGACCCCAATACCTACTGGATTTCGGTGCGCAGCGGTGATCGCAAACTGCCGCTCGATCATGCCATCATGGTTGTATCGGCTGGCGACTATGTCCTCTACGGCGCCACACCGGGGCCGGGCGGCATGGTCGCCAACAGCTTCTGCTTTTCGGCCCCGGTTATCCATGTCGGCGCAGGTGAAACCGTGTATTTCGGCGACATCACCCCCTATATCGGCGCAAAACTCGCCGATGGCGGCTATCATTACGGTATGGCCTTCACCCGCTTTCCCGCCGACGCAAAGGCCGCGGTGGAACAGCAGCAACCCGGGCTGGCCGCCAGCTTCAAGGATGGCGAGGTGCGCAACGGCGCCAGCTTCACCTGCGCCGCGCAGGCGATGAGCGCCTATATCGCACCGGGTCAGCCTTCGCTCCCCGACCTCAGCCCCGAGGAAAAGGCTCGCCGCGCCAAGGATGCGCCGGTCAGCCCGCCGCGTCAGGCGGTACCGGCGCCAGCGGTGCCGATCATGGTGCCGGCCGGCGGCTGACGCCTCTTGCCCTTCGCCGCCCGATCCCCCATATGCGACGCGGGAGTCGGGCGGGCAGTGCTCTCGCCAACCCGGTCAGGTCCGGAAGGAAGCAGCCGTAACGAATTCGCGCTGGG
>JBMOGO010000032.1:0-29936 GCA_049318305.1 Polymorphobacter sp. | reverse complement strand
ATTTTGGACGCCGATCACCCCTCAACTGGGGTCAATATTCCACGCCGATTCACACGCCGACAGCTATCTCGGCTTCATACACCTCGTCTCAATCCGGCTGTGGATGCATGAATTTGTCAACGCCTCCTAGCCATAACAACGCGCCTTGACCCGGCGCGCCGCAAGCGCCACCTAGGCGCAATCCAGCCAAGCAGGGCGCGAACGTGACTGAAACGACCGCCGACAGCCTGATCCCCTATGACGAGATCGTCCAGGACGCTCTGCGCACAGTCGTGCGCCGCGTTCTCGACAAGATTGACGCCGATGGTGGCCTGCCCGGCGCTCATCATTTCTACATCGCATTCCGCACCAAGGCGCTGGGTGTCGATATCCCGCGGCACCTGCTCGAACGCTATCCCGATGAAATGACCATCGTCATTCAGCACCGCTACTGGGACCTCGCTATCGACGATGAAGGCTTTCAGATCGGCCTCAGCTTCAACCAGGTGCCGGCCAAGCTGCGGATTCCGTTTGCTGCTGTCACCGGATTTGTCGACCCAGCGGTGAATTTTGCGCTGCAGTTCGCGCCTAAGGATGGCGAACTGATCGCCGAACCAGAGCCTGAGCCCGAACCGCCGGCGCCGATCGAGCCTGGCAGCAACGTCGTCACGCTCGACCGCTTTCGCAAGAAATAGGCGGCAGGTTCCGGGCCTGTGCTGTTGATCGGCATCATCGGCCCGATTGCCGGGCTGTTGATGTGGCGACTGGGCACCAATGTGCTGGTGCGCCGGCTCGGCCTTGGCCTGGCGCTTGCGACCGGTCTGCTGCTCGCGCTGTTCATGGCGCTGATTTTCGGCTTGGGCGGCGTTTACGATTGAACACGGCGGCAGGAGCCCGGTCATGACCACCCGCACGGAAACCGATAGTTTCGGCCCCATCGAGGTTCCCGTGAGCGCCTATTGGGGCGCCCAGACCCAGCGCAGCATCGCCAATTTCCCCATCGGGCACGACCGGATGCCGCTGCCGCTGATCCATGCGCTGGGCCGCATCAAGCAGGCAGCGGCGCAGGTCAACCGCCGCCATGGCCTTGACGCCACGCTCGCCGATGCCATCGAAACCGCAGCCGATGAAGTCGCCGATGGCAAGCTCGACGACCAGTTTCCCCTCGTCGTCTGGCAGACTGGCAGCGGCACCCAGACCAACATGAACGTCAACGAGGTTATCGCCGGCCGTGCGAACGAGATGCTGACCGGGGTACGCGGCGGTAAATCGCCAGTGCATCCCAACGATCACGTCAACCAATCACAGTCGTCGAACGACACCTTCCCCACCGCGATGCATGTCGCCGTCGCGCTGGAACTGCGCGGGCGATTGCTGGCGTCGCTGCGGGCGCTCGCTGGGCTGTTTCGTCTGCAACAGGCCGAATGGGCCGAAGTCATCAAGATCGGCCGCACCCACTTGCAGGATGCGACGCCGATGACGCTGGGCCAGGAAGTTTCGGCCTGGGCGCAGACCTGCGAGGACAATGCCGACCGGATCATCGCACTATGGCCGCGGCTGTCACGTCTGGCGCAGGGTGGAACGGCGGTCGGCACCGGGCTCAACGCACCGGACAATTTCGGCCCGGATTTTTGCGCGGCACTTGCCGACCTGACCGGAGGGGTGCCCTGGATCAGCGCGCCGAACAAGTTCGAGGCGCTGGCGACCAACGACACGATGGTCGAAGTCGCCGGCGTGTTGACCACGATCGCCGCCGGCCTGACCAAGATCGCCAATGACCTGCGGTTGCTCGGCTCTGGCCCGCGCTCCGGTCTTGGCGAACTGGCGCTGCCCGAAAACGAACCCGGCAGTTCGATCATGCCCGGCAAGGTCAACCCGACCCAGTGCGAGGCGCTGACCATGGTCTGCGCTCAGGTCATCGGGAATGCTCATGCCGTCACCATCGGCGGGCTGCAAGGACATCTGCAACTGAATGTCTTCAAGCCGCTGATCGCGCATAACATCCTTGGCAGCACCGAAATTCTTGCCGATGCCATCGACAGTTTCCGCCTGCGTTGTGTCGATGGCATGACGCCGAATCGCACCCGGTTGGCCGAACTCGTCGAACGCTCGCTGATGCTGGTCACGGCGCTAGCGCCGGAAATCGGTTACGACAAGGCCGCCGCCATCGCCAAAAAGGCGCACCACGACGGCACATCGCTACTCGAGGCGGGTCTGGCGCTGGGGTTTATCAATGAAGCGACGTTCCGGCGTGTCGTTCGGCCAGAGGCGATGATCTAGGCAGCATCCGGCAATCGCACTGGCAAGCGGGGGCCAAGCCGGGCTACACACCGGCCATGCGCATCCCCCTGTTCGCCGCTGCACTGTTGCTCACCGCCCTGCCGACGGCGGCGCAAGCCCCCGGTCTGTCGGCGAGCGATCGTGCCGAAGGGGCCAAGGCCAATCCCCAGTTGATCGCCCAGTTCGGCGGCGCCTATGACGGCCCACAGGCGGCCTATGTCCGCGCCGTCGGGCAACGCATCGCGCTGCAATCCGGGATGGCAACGCGCGCCAGCGATTACACCGTCACCCTGCTTAATTCCAACGTCAACAACGCCTTCGCCATCCCCGGTGGCTATGTTTATGTCACCCGGCAGCTGGTGGCCTTGATGAACAACGAGGCCGAGCTTGCCTTTGTGATGGGCCATGAGATCGGCCATGTTGCCGCCCAGCACTCAAAGAAGCGCGAAACAACTTCGGCATGGACGGGCATCGGCGCGGCGCTGCTCGGCGCCATTACCGGCTCCAATGTCGTCGGCAACCTCGCCGGCGCCGGGGCGCAGCTTTATACCTTGGGCTATTCACGCGACCAGGAGCGGCAGGCCGATAGCCTGGGCGTCCGCTACCTCGTGCGCGCTGGTTACGACCCGATGGCGAGTGGCGCCATCCTGGCGGCGCTGGGCGCCCAGACCAGCCTTGAGGCGCGGCTGCAGGGCCGCGACAGCGATGCGCCGGCCAGTTGGCTGTCCACCCACCCTGCCAACGCCGAACGCGTCGCGCGCATCCGCAAGGAAGCGACGGCGCTTGCCGCCAAATCCGGCGGGCCGCGCGCCACCAACCGCGATGCCTTCCTAAATGCCATCGATGGCATGGCGTATGACGACGACCCGGCACAGGGTTTGGTGACCGGTCGCAGCTTTCGGCACGGCGGGATCGGCATCGCCTTTGATGCACCGGCGGGTTTTGCCCTGCAGAACAACCCGGACGCGGTCGTCGGCGCCAGCAAGACGCAGGGGCGCTTCAGCTTTTCGGGCGGCGCCGCCCGCGGGTTGGACGTTGCCAGCTATTCGGCGAAAGTGTGGGAGGCCGCGGGCGCGCGCCCGGCCGAAGTCAAGCCGACCCGGATCAACGGCATCGATAGCGGCATCAGCCAGGCGCGCGTCAACACCCGCAGCGGCGCCGTCGACGCGACACTGGCGGTGTATCGCTGGTCCCCCGACAGCTATTATCACCTGCTGATGATCGCGCCCGCCGGCCAGGCGGCGGCATTCCAGCCGCTGGTTGCCTCGGTCCGGCGGCTGACGCCGCGCGATGTCGCTGCCCTGCGTGGTCGCCGCGTCGCCGTCGTGACAGTGCGCCCCGGCGACACGGTGGCAACGCTTAGCGCGCGCATGGCCTACGACGACGACCGGACGGCGCGCTTCACGACGCTGAACGGCCTTGCCGCCGACAGTCGGCTGGCGCCGGGGTCGCGCGTCAAGCTGATCGTGTTCAGTTGAAACGCATCGTCAACGTGGTGGCGGTGGCGTTGATCGACGCCGACAACTGCATCCTGATGGCGCAGCGGCCGGAAGGCAAATCACTCGCTGGCCTGTGGGAATTCCCGGGCGGCAAGATCGAGGCGGATGAAACTCCCGAAGCGGCGCTGGTGCGTGAACTCGCCGAAGAACTGGGCATTGTCGTCGCTGAGGACGCACTGCAGGCATTCAGCTTTGTCAGCCATGCCTATCCGGATTTTCACCTGCTCATGCTGCTCTATATCTGCCGGCGCTGGACCGGCACGCCGGACGGACGGGACGGTCAGGCGTTGACCTGGGGCCCTGTCAGCGAACTTTCCGCCCTGCCGATGCCGCCGGCCGATTTGCCGCTGCTGGCGGCGCTGCGGCGTGAAGGATATTGAACCCCGCCCCGGCTTTGTTGCCGCAAGATGACAGCTTTTGTTGCCGCAGCGCGGCGGGGCGGCTATGGGCGGGTGACATTCCAGGGGCCTGTTCCAAGCCATGAAAATTCTCGCCGGCAACGGCAATCCTGAACTCGCGCAGGCCATTGCCGGCTATCTCGACCTGAAACTGACCAGCGCCTCGGTGCGCCGCTTCGCCGACGAAGAGATCTTTGTCGAAATCCACGAAAACGTCCGCGGCGAAGACGTCTTCGTGGTCCAGCCGACCGCGGCGCCCGCCAACGATAACCTCATGGAACTGCTCATCTGCATCGATGCGCTGCGCCGTGCCTCGGCGCGCCGCATCACCGCCGTCGTGCCATATTTTGGCTATGCCCGACAGGACCGCAAATCCGGCTCGCGCACCCCGATCTCGGCAAAACTTGTCGCCAATCTCATCACCGTCGCCGGGGCTGATCGCGTGCTGTCAGTCGATCTTCACGCCGGTCAGATCCAAGGTTTTTTCGATATTCCGACCGACAATCTGTATGCTGCCCCGGTTATCGCGGCCGATATCGAATCGCGTCTCGCCAAGCAGGACCTGGTCGTCGTCTCCCCCGATGTGGGCGGCGTCGTCCGCGCCCGCGCGCTGGCCAAGCGGCTGGGCAATGCGCCGCTGGCCATCGTCGACAAGCGGCGGGAACGCGCCGGCGAATCCGAAGTGATGAACATCATCGGCGACGTCCGCGGCAAGATGTGCGTGCTGATCGATGATATCGTCGATTCGGCCGGCACGCTGTGCAACGCCGCGGCAGCCTTGCTCGAAGCCGGCGCGACGGGGGCCACGGCCTATGTGACGCACGGCGTCCTGTCCGGCGGTGCCGTGGCGCGCGTCGATGGCTCGGCGCTGACCGAACTGGTCATCACCGATTCGATCGCCGCCGTGGCCTCGGTGCGCGGCGCCAACAAGATCCGCCGCATCACCATCGCGCCGTTGCTGGCGGAAGCGATGCGACGCACGAGCGAGGAAAGCTCGGTCAGCTCGCTGTTCGATTGATGTTTGGCTGCGGTGCCGGCCCACGCCCCCGCCCGGCACAGCAGCTTAGCTCGGTTTAGCCGCCGGTCGTGCGGTTGATGATCTTGCCGTCGGGCAGATAGACTTTTTCCGCCGTCACATATTCACCCTTTGGCGTGCAGATGCCGCCCGGATCCTTGGCCCGCATCTTGGCGCAAAAATCCGTGTCCGGGCGCTGCGCCTGTGCAAGCGCCGGCGCAGCAGCGGCCAACGCGATCGAAAGCAGCAGAGTCGAAGCAAAAGTGCGGATCATCATTCCCATTCCAATCGGCGGTCGTGTGCCGGCAACACTGATACTATGTCACAGCTTTCGCAGCCATGAATATCGCCGCCAAGGTGACACGCCCGCCATCGCCCGCTAAGCCTGCCCCCCGATGGACCTGTCGCACAACGCCCGGCTGACAATCGACACCGCCGCGCTGGTGGCCAACTGGCAGGCGTTCGCCCGGGCCGGTGGCAATGCCGCGTGCGGGGCTGCGGTCAAAGCCGATGGCTATGGCCTGGGGGCGCGCGCCGTCGCCGATGCGCTGGTCGCTGCCGGCTGCCGCGATCTGTTCGTCGCGCACTGGCACGAGGTTACCGCGCTCGAAACGCTGCCTGCCGGTGTGCGCATCGCCGTGCTGCACGGTGTCGGCCCAGACGAGATGGCGCTGGCGCGCGGCTCGCGCGCCGTGCCGGTCCTGGTAACGCCGGCGCAAGTGGCGGCATGGGCACCAACCGGCCGACCGTGCGACGTGATGGTCGATACCGGCATGAACCGCCTCGGTCTCAGCCCGGCCGAAGCGCGATCGGGGATTCTCGATGACTTGGTGTTGCACACGCTGCACAGCCATCTCGCCTGCGCCGAAACCCCGGCGCACCCGATGAACGAACGCCAGCGCGCCGCCTTTGCCGACGTCGTCACCAGCTTTCCCGAGCAACGCCACGCGCTCGCCAATTCCGCCGGCATCGGGCTTGGCAGCGGCTATCACTTCGGGCTCACCCGCCCCGGCATCGGGCTTTATGGCGGCGGCGCTGGCCCCGACAACACGCCACTCACCGCCGTCGCCGGTCTGTCGGCGCGCATCCTGCAACTGCGCGACATCGCCGCCGGTGACCACGTCGGCTATGGCGCGACGTTCACCGCGCCGCGTGCCGCACGTCTCGCCATCGTCGCGCTGGGCTATGCCGACGGCTATCCGCGGTCGCTGTCGAACCGCGGCGCGGCGCTGATCGCGGGTGTGCGCTGCCCGGCGGTGGGCCGGGTTTCGATGGACCTCTCGGCCTTTGACGTCAGCGCCGCTGCCGATCACCTGGCGGAGGGCGATTTCATCGATGTCGAATTCGACCTCGCCATAACTGCCGCCGCCGCTGGTCGCACCGAATATGAGTTGCTTACCGGGCTCGGCGCTCGCTATGCCAAACACTATCGATGACTGCGCTCGCCACCACCTTTTCGCACGCGCTGATCGCGCTCGGCAGTGTCATCATCGCGCTGCTCGGCTCGATCGGCCGACTGACGCGCTTTGCCGTCACGGTGATCAGCCGGCTGGTGCGGCCGCCCTGGTACCTGCCGCAACTGTTCGAACAGATGCTGGTCATCGGTTATTTCTCGCTGCCGGTTGTCGGCCTGACGGCGCTGTTCACCGGCTCGGCGCTGGCACAGCAAATCTATATCGGCGGCAGTCGTTTCAACGCGTCGGCCACAGTGCCCGCCGTCACCGTCATCGGCATCGTGCGTGAACTGGGGCCGGTGCTCGGCGGGCTAATGGTCGCCGGCCGCGTTGCCAGTGCAATGGCAGCGGAACTAGGCACGATGCGGGTTACGGAACAGATCGACGCGCTGACAACGCTGCGCACCGACCCGTTCCGCTATCTTATCGGGCCGCGTGTCGTTGCCGCCGTGCTGGTCATGCCGCTGCTGGTGCTGGTGTCGAACGCGCTTGGCGTGATGGGCGGCTGGCTGCTCGCCACCGGTCGCCTCGGTTTCAATTCGGCCGCCTACCTCAACACCACGGCGCAGTTCCTCAAGACCGACGACGTCATTTCCTCAATGGTCAAGGCGGCGGTGTTCGGTTTCTTCATCGCGCTGATGGGCTGTTACCACGGTTATCATTCATCGGGTGGTGCCGCCGGTGTCGGCCGCGCCACCACCAATGCCGTGGTGTCGGCGTTTATTCTCATCCTGTTGTCGAACCTCATCATTACCGTGATCGTCTTCGGATCGTGACGGCCAAGATCCGCCTGTCCGGCCTGTCAAAGCGCTTCGGGCCCAAGATCGTCCTCGATGGCGTCGACCTTGCGATCGAGGCCGGCGAATCCATGGTCATCATCGGCGGGTCGGGCAGCGGAAAATCGGTGATGATCAAGTGCATCCTTGGTCTCATCAAGCCCGACGCCGGCAGCATCATGGTCGATGGCCGCGAAGTCACCGGGCTGAAGGGTGCCGCTCTCGCCGACCATCAGGCGCGCTTTGGCATGTTGTTCCAGGGCGGCGCGCTGTTCGATTCGATGGCGGTATGGCGCAACGTCAGCTTTGCATTGAAGGGCAGTGTTGCCAGCCGCCGCGCCGCCGCCATCGACAATCTGGCGCGAGTCGGCCTCGGTGCCGATGTCATAGACCTGCGGCCTTCGGAGCTGTCGGGCGGCATGCAGAAGCGCGTGGCTCTTGCCCGCGCCATCGCTGTCCGCCCTGAGATCCTGTTTTTCGACGAACCCACGACGGGCCTTGATCCGATCATGGCTGATGTCATCAACGACCTGATCCGCACCCTGGTCACCGACCTCAAAATCACCGCGCTGACCATCACCCACGACATGGCGAGCGTGCGAAAGATCGCCGATCGAGTGGCAATGCTTTACGAAGGCAAAATCGTCTGGCACGGTCCGCGTGATGACATTGATTCTGCAAACAATCCCTATGTGGATCAGTTCGTCCATGGTCGCGCCGAAGGGCCGATCAAGATGAAGCTGCGCAAGCTGTGAGCACGCCGTCATCCGGCGCTGCCGAGCTTTCGGCGCTGCTCGCGCGGGCCGCCGATGGCGACCGCACGGCCTTTCGGGATTTCTATGACCGGACCTCGGCAAAACTATTTGGCATCATCCTGCGTATCTTGGTGGAACGCGGAGAATCCGAAGATGTTTTGCAGGAGGTTTATGTGACGATCTGGCGAAAGGCGGCGGAGTTCGATCCGTCGCGTGCCAGCCCCGTCACCTGGACGGCGACGATCGCGCGCAACCGCGCCATCGACCGGTTGCGCTCGCGCTCCAGCCGCCCGTCCGCCCCGCTTGAGGAGGCAGCCGAAGTACGTGACGACAGCCCGTCGGCCGATGTGCTGATCGACAGCAGCCGCGATGCGCAGCGCGTCCATGCCGCCTTGTCGACACTGGAGCCACGCCACGCCGCTGCCATTCGCAGCTGTTATTTCGAAGGCACCACCTATGAAGCGCTCGCCGAGCGCGAAGGCGTTCCGGTCGGCACGTTGAAGAGCTGGGTGCGGCGCGGGTTGATGCGCATGAAGGCCGATCTGTCCGCCGGCCATCTGGAGGGCGCAGCATGAGCGGCCCTGATGACATGATGGACGGCGTCAGCCCCGACGAGCTGCTGGCCATGGACGTGGCGCTGGGTGCGCTGGGCCGCGACGAACGCCGTGCCGCCGAATTGCGCCAGCGATCGGACCCGGCGTTCCGCGCGCTGGTCGAGGATTGGAGCGCTCGCCTTTCACCGCTGAACGAAGCAACGCCGCAGCTGTTGCCGCCGGGCAGCGTATGGCAGGGCATTACCGATGAGATCGCCCCAGCGCCCGCCCGCACCGTCACCGCTGCGCCCGCACGCGCGGGTTTCTGGAACAGCCTGGCAGTGTGGCGGAGCGCCGCCCTGGCTGGCGCGGCCGCGGCCGCCATCGCACTGACCCAGGTCGGCCCGGCCCCACCCCCACCGGGAGCACCGCCGCAGATACTGGTGGCGGCGCTGGCTGCTGCAGACGGCACGCCATTGCTGTCCGCCGCCTATGATCCGCTGCGCGGCGCTGTGGTGCTGACCCCGGCCACACAGCGCAACGATGGCGACAAGTCGGCGGAACTCTGGGTGATCGAAGGCGAAACGCCGCCGCGGTCGCTGGGGGTCATCGACATCAAGGGTCCAAACGCCCACGTCATCCCGGTGCAGCGCCTGCAGGGCTTGCAATCGGGCGCCACGCTCGCCATCTCCATCGAGCCATTTGGTGGTTCCCCCACGGGTCTTCCGACCGGACCCGTGGTGGCCACCGGCAAGTTGAGCGCCGTCTGATCCGGTGCGTCGACTGACCTGCGACAGAATCGCCAACTGTCATTTGTTTGAAACCGGCACCCGTCATGGCACGTAGCTCGCACCGTCCACACTGACGGACGCGAAATTTCCGATTGGGAGAGATGTCATGTCAATTTCGAAGACTACGCTGCGCGCTGCCTTGTTCGCTATTGCTGCTGCTGGCCTTGCCGGTGCGCCGCTGCAGGCCAAGATGTCGACGTCGAAGACTGTCACCGTTGGCGGGGCGCCGATGTATCCGACCAAGGATATCATCGACAACGCCGTCAATTCCAAGGATCACACCACGCTGGTCGCCGCCGTAAAGGCCGCCGGCCTGGTTGACACGTTGAAGAGCCCCGGGCCGTTCACCGTGTTCGCCCCGACCAACGCAGCCTTTGCCAAGCTGCCGGCCGGCACCGTCGACACACTGTTGAAGCCCGAGAACAAGGCCAAGCTGTCGGCCGTGCTGACCTATCATGTCGTTGCCGGCAAGATGGACTCCAAGGCGATCGCCGCCGCGATCAAGGCTGGCGGCGGCAAGGCCGTGCTGACCACCGTGCAGGGCGGCAAGCTGACTGCGTCGATGATGGGCAAGACCCTGATGCTGACTGATACCAAGGGCGGCATGTCGCATGTCACCATCGGCGACGTCTATCAGTCGAACGGCGTCATCCACGTCGTCGATGCAGTCGTCCTGCCGTAAGCGTTCTTCCAGTTTCGTCGCGTATAGCGGGCGGGCCGAAAGGTCCGCCCGCTTTCGTTGGTCCGATGCAATAGCCCGCATCGCGACGACATGAAAAACGGGTGGGCACCATTGGTACCCACCCGCTTTCCGTTGGTCTCTGGTGCGGCCGCGTCAAGCGGCGGCTTCGACCCGGTGCAGAGCGCACTGGCCCCAGATGTCGCTGAGCGCGCGAACCAGCCGGTCGATATCGTCGTCGCTGTGCACCGGGCCGGGCGTGATGCGCAGCCGCTCGGTGCCCACCGGCACTGTCGGATAGTTGATCGGCTGGACGTAGATGCCATGATTTTCCATCAGCCAGTCGCTGATCATCTTGGCCTTCTTGGCATCGCCGACCATCACCGGGATGATGTGGCTGGGGTTCTCGATCTGCGGAATCCCCATGCTGCGCAGCGCAGCGCGTACCTTGGCAACCCGCTCCTGCTGGCGCTTGCGCTCGAACGGACTGGCCTTCAGGTGACGGACGCTGGCGAGTGCACCGGCAGCGATCGCCGGCGGCAGCGCGGTCGTGAAGATAAAGCCCGACGCAAAGCTGCGCACGAAATCGCACATTGCCTTCGACCCGGCGATATAGCCGCCGACAACGCCGAATGCCTTGCCGAGCGTGCCTTCGATCACCGTCAACCGGTCCATCAGGCCTTCGCGTTCGGCAACGCCGCCACCGCGCGGGCCGTACATGCCGACGGCATGGACTTCATCGATATAGGTCATCGCGCCATGCTTTTCGCAGACTTCGATGATTTCCTTGATGGGGGCGATGTCGCCATCCATCGAATAAACGCTTTCAAAGGCGACCAGCTTGGGCCGGCCGGGTTCGACCGAGGCGAGCAGGCGGTCCAGATCCTCTACATCGTTATGCTTGAATTTCAGGCATTCGGCGCGGCTGTGGCGGATACCTTCGATCATCGAGGCGTGATTCAGCGCGTCGGACAGCACCACACAGTTCGGCAGCTTTGCGGCCAGCGTGCCGAGCGCCGCCCAGTTGGACACATAGCCGGACGTGAACAGCAGCGCGTCTTCCTTGCCGTGCAGGTCGGCAAGCTCGATCTCCAGCTGGCGGTGCGCATGCATGGTGCCCGAAATATTCCGCGTGCCGCCGGCACCGGCGCCGGAGCGATCAAGCTCTTCGTGCATCGCATCGATGACATCGGGGTGTTGACCCATGCCGAGATAGTCGTTGGAGCACCAGACGGTGACTTCCTGCGTGCCGGTTTCGGTAAAGCGGGTCGCGCGCGGATAAGCGCCCTTCTGACGCTGCAATTCGGCGAAGACGCGGTAGTTTCCACGTTCCTTCAAGCCGTCGAGTGCGGCCTGGAAATGGGCTTCATAATCCATTCGAGTCTCCCCCACGCTCATTGCCCTGCTGTTTCCAGGGCTGCAAGCGGATTTGCTTGTCGTTGTGTTAGGGTTTCACCGCCGCGCGGGTCAACCTTTGGGTTATGGTTCGATGTGCGGAGATCGCCCGCCCGAACCCGGTCACGCATTGCCCAGCGAAACAGGCTGGTATCCTGCCACGGCACCACCAGAAAGCCGTGTTCGATAAACGCCAGCAGCACCAGCGCAAACGCCAGCGCGTAACCCGTTGCCAGCCCATCACGCGAGGCCAGCGCGGCGTCTCCCAGCCAGGCGGCCAGCGCGACGATGGCGAACAAACTGAAGGCAAAGAACAACCGCGGTGGCCGGATGCGGAAATAGCTGGCGAGATAGCGCATATGTTCGGGCATCATTTCGGTAGACAGATGCGGGACCCCGGCAAAAATATTGAACTTGGCCGACAGCCGCATGACGAATAGCAGTACAAAGGTCAGCGCCGCGGTCTGGTTCGACTGGCCCCAGGTCGCCGCCATGATGACCAGCACGGTCAGAAACATCGCGACTTCATGGTGAATCAATGTCGCCGCTGCCAGCCGAAACCGCCGCCAGCCGGTCGCGTCGGCCGGGCAAGGATCCCGATTCGGACCGGTGACAAAACCCATCAGAAAGCTCAGTTCATGCCAGCCCCACAGCACCAGCGCGCACGCAAACGCGGCATAGGCCGCAGCGCTGCCTGTCATTGGCGCCGTCGCGATGATACCGCCCATGGCGAAACCGCTGGCGACCGTGGCGCCGACGATGCTCGCCGGCCAGGTGCTGGTCGGCAAACGGTCGAGCCACAGCACAAAACCGGTGGCAAAGAACCACAGCACGGTTGCAAACAGCAAGGGCAAGGCGAGCGCGGACACGGGACTACCAGGCGGGCTGGAGCCGGATGGTGGCGGGCAGTTCGGTGCGCTGCACCGGCTGGGTGTAAAGCTGCAGGAACGTGACGCCGGCCGCCAGCGACAGGCCAAAACGTTTCACTGCACCGACTAGACCGCCCTGGGTGCGCGCCGCGTCGATGCCGGCCGAAATGCCCCGCATCTTTTCCAGCAGTTCACGGAAGCGCGGTGCGTCGGTATCAAGCGCCAGCGGAAACACCTGCCGCGTGATCTGCGTGGTGATGTTGAACACCTTGAAGCCATATTCAGTCGGGTTGATGCCGAACGCATCGTACAGGATCGGGCGGTTGTGATCGCGGACATACATGGTCGTATAAACCGCGACCAGGAAGAAGCGGATCCACAACTTGTTGTAACCACTGAGCAGTTTCGGATCGGCGCGCATCAGCAAGGCAAAGGCCTCGCCGTGGCGGAATTCGTCATTGCACCATTCCTCGAACCATTTGAAAATCGGGTGGAACCGCATTTCGGGATGTTGCTCGAAATGCCGATGAATGGTGATGTAGCGGGCGTAGCCGATCTTTTCGCTAAGGTAGGTTGCGTAGTAAATGAACTTCGGACGGAAATAGGTGTATTTCTTGGTCTTGGTGAGGAAGCTGAGGTCGATACCGATACCGGCATCCTTCAAACTGTCGTTGATGAAACCGGCGTGGCGCGATTCGTCACGCGCCATCAGCTTGAACAAGGCCTTGGCGTCGGGGTTGGTCACGCGCTTGGCGATCTCGGCATAGAGGATGCAACCGGAAAACTCCGATGTCATCGACGACACCAGGAAATCGGTGAATTCGATGCGCAATTTTGGCGGCAGATTTTCGATGACACCGTCGAACTCCGGGGTGCGCTTGAAATGCCGCTTGTTCGGATCGGCGGTCATTTCGGCGATCAGCGCATCCCATTCGGCGCGCACCGGCGTGACGTCGATCCGGTCCATCGCGTCGAAATCGGTCGTATAAAACCGCGGCGACAGCACCGTGTCTTCGTTCGCCATCGCCTGTGTGACGTCGCGCGTGATGACGACATCACGATCGATATCACCCTGCGCACGCGATAATGGCGCTGCAGTTTCGCGTTCGGCAACAAGGTTGGGCGCGGTCATCGCGGCTTCTCCGAAGTGAAGGTGATTTCGTAGAGTTCGGTCAGGTCGAGATTGGCGCGAACTTTGGTCCACCATTGCGCCACAAGTCCGGCGCGGGATACCGTGGCGCGGCGTCGCAAGGTAATCGCCTCTCCGAACGGCAGCCGCACCGCTTCGCCATGAACGCGAACCTGGTCGCCGGGACCCAGTTTGGCATTGTCGTCGAGTTCGACATGCGCATGCAGCGCATCGGCGGTATGCTCGACCGCGATTGTGCAACCGGTTTCCCAGCTTTCACGGGCGAACCAGCGCGTCATACCGCACCCGGCTTGATATCGCGCGCTACGCTGCTGTTGTCACTTGGGCTTTTCGGGCCGCCGCGCGCTGCGGTTTTCAACTCGCTTTCAACGATGTGCTGCCCCGGCACCAGCAACTGCGCAAAGGCCGCCCGATTGGTCGGGCCAAAACTGCCCAGTTCGATGATGCGGTCGGTCGATGTGTCCTTCACCGTCAAGGCGCCATCCGCCCATTGCGTCACGGTTACCGGGCCATCGCGCGCTACTTCGTGCAACTGGCGCTCGCGCATCAGGCCGCGCATGACGCCGCGAATGAAACCACTGTTGGATCCAGGCTCGAGGATCAGCGCAACCTCGTCAGTCTTGGCATCGGTCGCGATCAACGCGCCATCCTCGCGATCCGCAAAGCGGAAATCGCGACTGGCAACCACGCTGACCTGCGCCGCTTCACGTTTTTGCGGCGCGGTCGCGCGCCCCGGCAACACGCCGGTGCGGATACCGAACACCACCAGCATGGTGATGCCGATCATGCCGCCGGCGCCATACAGCGCGCCGCGAGGAAACTGCTCGCCGCGAAAATCGCTCATGCCGCGACACCAAGAGCTGCGGCTGGTGCGGACGCCGGTACCGAACGGGCAACCGGACGATGCAGCGATGGATCGGCCTTGGCCAACGTGTCCGCCAGCACCCCGACAAAGGCCTGCGGCACGGCGCGCAACATCGGCTGCGGCGCCGCCACCTGCCACGGCCGCACATGCGGCCACATCTGCAACCAGCCGAGCGGGAAGCGCCCGCTGGTCTTCAAGGCGACATCACAAAAACCGCCGGCGGGTTTCAGATCTGCGGTTTCGATCATCTGCAACGGCAGGTTGACACATTTTGGCAACGCAACGCCAAAGCGCATGACAATCCGCTTGTTGGTCAGCGTGTAGACCGTCGATTGCGCCTGCGCATAGGCCAGCACCGCCAGCAACCCGAGCCCGAGCACCGCCACGAGCAGCGTCACCACCGCCCCGAGCAGTCCGGTGCCGCCGGCAACGAACGCCGCCATCGCCACGATCACGAACCAAGCCGCGACGAGCCGGGTGTGGAACACCCCGCGCGCCAGCGTCCGCCAATCCGGCGACCCCTGCCAGATGATCGATTCATCCTTGGGCAAATTGCCCGGCAGGCCCTTTATCGGTTCGATCTCATATTCGATTGTCATATAAGCGGCTCCGACCGCGCTGCCGTCGCCCACAGATAGCCGGCACCGAAATAGGCCTGGATTTTTTCTTCTTCGAGCAGGGTGATCTGGTCCATCGACGCCAGCACCGGCGAACCGGTGAACTGAGCCGCCGTGACGGCATCGACATTGACGAACCGCGGCGTCACTTTCGTCATCGGCATCGGCACGATCGCGGTGCCGCCATCGGTCAACGCGACTTCGAGATAACGGATGACATGTTC
The DNA here is from genome assembly GCA_049318305.1 of Polymorphobacter sp. Taxonomy (GTDB): domain Bacteria; phylum Pseudomonadota; class Alphaproteobacteria; order Sphingomonadales; family Sphingomonadaceae; genus Sandarakinorhabdus. The sequence continues at coordinate 14,657 of JBMOGO010000032.1, read as the reverse complement.
CGACCGGTCGACCCAGATGTCCCGTACGGTACCAGCGATGACATCGTCACAGCCGGTGACCGGCAGGCCGCGCGGATCGGTGTCGCGCCCTTCGACAGTGATATGCTCCGAAAGGCGCAGCGGGATGATGCGCGGCTGGTTGAACATGTCGACATCGGGCCGGTCCGCCCGCTGCGCATAGCCGGCGGGGCCGACGCCGGATGACAGCGGGTTGCCGATCGGTTCGAACGGCGTTCCCGGGAAGAGGCGCGACGTGATGTTCTGCGGCATTGGATCGCGGCGGCTATCGCCGGGCATCAGGACGGTGCCGCGATCAAACGGCAGCTTGAAACTCTTGTTGGTATGGCCGGTGAGAAAGCCCAGCGCCGGTTCGACTTCGCCGGTCAGGTCATGCTCGAGTGGATAGCCTTCGCGGCGATCCTCACCACGCAGATACCAGATCAGCCCGAGGAAGAACAAAGCGAACATGTAGAAGGCCAGCTCGGCAACATCGAGACCTCCAACAAGAATGACACTGGACATCTGTTTCTCCCCCTCAGGTTGGGAATTCGGTTAGGCCGAAACGGGCGCGGTGGGAAGTCTCCGAGGCTCGCCGCGCCAGCGGGCCAAGGGCAACAAGACTTGCAAACAACAAGCCGATCTCGATGTGCCAGACGATGCTGTAACCCGTCGATGGATCAACGAAACCCGGCCCCAGCGCGCCCGCCATCGCGAGCGCACCAATGCCATCGCGGATACCGCCAGACACCAATATGCCCAGCCCCGCTGCCGACGCCTGTACGGCGCCCCACGCGCCCAGCGCCAGTCCCGACTGGCCGGCGTCACCTAAGGTCATCGCCGTCGTCAGCGTGGAAACAGCAAAAAGCCCAGCGCCGAAACCAATCGCGCTCGCGCCCATGCAGAATAGCGCAATCGAGTGCAACGGCGCCGAAAACACCACCATCGCAAACGCGATGATGCCGGCCAGCGCCCCGAGGCCGGCGAGCCGCGCCGGGTCACCGCCCCGCGCTAGCGATCGCGCCGCCAGTGCCAGCCCGACGAGAGTTCCCGCCGACGACAAGGCCGTCAAAGCGGTGGTCGCGCCAACGCCCAGCCCGAGCACCTGTCCGCCATAGGGTTCGAGCAGGATATCCTGCATGCCGAATCCCGCTGCGCCCAAGCCGACGGCGACCAGCAGCCGCCGCGTCCGCGTTGGTGCGGTGAAATCGGCCCAGGTCGCAGCGAAATCCGGTACCGGTGCAGGATCGCGGTTGCCGCCCGGAATGCGCGCTTCCTGTTTCCACAGCGCGATCATGTTGAGCACGATGGTCACCACCGCCGTGCCCTGGATGACCTCGATCAACTGCGTTGGCGTGAAATCGACCAGCGCCCGGCCGAGTACCAGCGAACTGAGCAACATGCCGACCAGCAGCATGACATAAAGCAGTGACACGACGCGCGGCCGAGATTCTGCCGGCGCCAGGTCATTGGCCAGCGCCAGCCCCGCGGTCTGCGTCATCGCAACGCCAGCGCCGACGAACAGAAACGCCATCGCGCCGAAAATCTCGCCCGGTAGGGTGCGCCCCGAAACGCCATCGCCGGTCATCACCAGCAGAGCGAACGGCATGATCGCCAGACCCGAGAATTGCAGCAAAGACCCGAACCACAGGTACGGCACGCGCTTCCAGCCGAGGAACGAGCGGTGATTGTCGGATTTATGCCCGATCAGCGCGCGCAGCGGCGCGAACAGCAGCGGCAAGGCGACCAGCACTGCCACCAGCGTTGCCGAAATGCCCAGCTCGACGATCATCACCCGGTTGAGCGTCGCATTGAGCAACACCATCGACAGGCCGACCGAGACCTGGAACAGCGACAGCCGCAACAGCCGCGGCAACGGCAATTCGGCCGTCGCGGCATCGGCGAACGGCAGGAACCGCGTTCCCATCCGTGCCCAAAGACGCGGCCCGCGCTTCATGCCGTCAGAACCTCCTGCGCATGGCTGGTATAAAAGCCGCGCGACACGCGCTGGTCACGGCCCAGCCGCGCCCTGGGCACGCTGCGGCTCAACCGGGCGCGCAAATCGCCATGGCCTACCGGAATGATCGATGGCGAGCGATCGGATTTGGGAAAGAACTGCCCCACTGCGCGCGCCGTACGCAGCAGCGGTGTTCCCGGCGCAAAGGTGAAGATCAGGCTTTGCGAGGCACGCTCGGCGAGGCCGGCAGTGGCTGTGGCAATCTGGTCCGATTCATAGTGAATCAGCACGTCCATCGAAACAATATGATCGAAAGTGCCAAGCCGCGGGTCGAGCATGTCCCCCGACAGGAACCGCACCTTGCCGTGCACATCCTTGGGCGCGCGTTCCACCGCAATCGAGATCAGCTGCGGCGACACGTCGATGCCCACGACCTCAGCGCCGCGCCGGGCGCATTCCACCGCCAGCGCGCCGGTGCCGCAACCGGCATCGAGCACGCGGCGCCCGGTCAGGTCATCGGGCAACCACGACAGCAGCATGTTGCGCATGTCCTCGCGGCCGGCACGAACCGTGGCGCGGATCTTCGACACCGGCGCGTCGCTGGTCAGCGCCGCCCAGGCGTCGAAGGCGGTACGATCGAAATATTCCTCCAGCCGGCCGCGCTTGGCGTCCCAACCCGATTGCAATGCCGAGGCGTTGGTCTTGCTCATTCGAAACCAAGAAACTCGAAAATATCGCGGTCCTTCATCGGATTGGCTTCGAGCGGCCGGGTGCCTGCCCACAACGTCGCCGCCAACCGTTTGTATTCGTTGCAAACGGCTTCGATCTCCGGTGTCGAATCCATCTCGTAGATGGTGCATTTCTTCAGCCGCGACCGGCGAATGGCATCCAGATCGGGAAAGTGTGCCAGCGTCTCCAAGCCGGTGGCGGCGCAGAAGCGATCGATCTCGTCTGTCGCGGCCGACCGGTTGGCAATGACGCCGGCCATGCGCACTTCATAATTCTTCGACTTTGCCTTGATGGCGGCAACGATGCGGTTCATCGCGAAAATGCTGTCGAAGTCATTGGCCGCAACCACCAGTGCACGGTCGGCATGCTGCAACGGCGCGGCAAAACCGCCGCAAACGACATCGCCGAGCACATCGAAGATCACGACATCGGTCTCTTCGAGCAGGTGATGCTGCTTGAGCAGCTTGACCGTCTGGCCGACGACATAGCCGCCGCAACCGGTGCCGGCCGGCGGACCGCCCGCCTCCACGCACATCACGCCGTTATAGCCTTCGAACATGTAATCTTCCGGCCGCAGTTCCTCATGGTGGAAATCTACCGTTTCGAGGACGTCGATCACCGTCGGCATCAGCTTCTTGGTCAGCGTGAAGGTGCTGTCATGCTTGGGGTCGCAGCCGATTTGCAACACCCGCTTGCCGAGCAGCGAGAAAGCCGCCGACAGGTTGGACGACGTCGTCGACTTGCCGATACCGCCCTTGCCATAGACAGCGAACACCTTGGCGTTGCCGATCTTCATGTTCGGGTCGAGCTTGACCTGCAGGCTGCCCTCGCCATCCGGCGGGGTAGCGGGTCGTTCGAGATCGAGAAGGCCCATGTTCTGTTCCTCAAGCCGCCTGGAGGGACACGCCTTCCAGCGCGTCCTCGATGGCGTCGGTTGCCGCATAAAGCGCCGCCAGCGTGGCAGCATCGGGTGACCAGTATTTGCGCTCGCTGGCCTCGATCAGCCGGTTCGCCACCTTGGCGGCAGCGCGCGGGTTCATCGCCGCAATCCGGTCACGCATTTCGGTATCGAGCACATAGGTTTCAGTGATGCGCTGATAGACCCAGGCGTCAACCTCTCCCGTTGTCGCGGACCAGCCCATCGTCGTCGTCACCTGCGCCTCGATCTGGCGGACGCCTTCATAACCGTGGCGCAGCTGGCCCTCCGTCCATACCGGATTGAGGATGCGGGTCCGGGTTTCCAACGCGACCTGTTCCTGCAAAGACCGGATCTTGCCCGACCCTTGCGTCTGGTCACCGATGTACACCGGTGCCGCTTCGCCCTTGGCACGCGTGATGGCGCGGCTGATGCCACCCAGCGTATCGACATATTGGTCAATCGTGGTGATGCCCAATTCGACACTTTCCAGGTTCTGATAGGCGCAATCCACGGTCTTCAGCGCCGATGCAAGCAGACCCGGCTGCCGCCGCGGCTCGCCCTTGACGCCGTACGCATAGCCCTTCTGCTTTTCATAACAGTCGGCGAGATCATTCGGGTCGGTCCAGCCGCTGCTGTCGATCAGCAGATTGACGTTGGCACCATAGGCACCCTCGGCATTGGAATAGACTCGCAGCGCAGCGGTTTCGAGGTCGCAGCCATGTTCGCTGGCGTGCGCGAGGCTGTGCTTGCGGATGAAATTGTGCGTCGTCGGCTCGTCGGCTTGCGATGCCAGCAACGCCGCTTCGGCGAGCATCCGCGTTTGCAGCGGCAGCAGGTCGCGGAACACGCCGGAAAGGGTGATGACCACATCGATGCGCGGCCGGCCCAGCGCTTCCAGCGCAATGAGTTCGGCACCGGCGAGCCGGTTATAACTGTCAAAGCGCGGCTTGGCGCCCATCAGCGCCAGCGCCTGCGCCAGCTGCGCGCCTTCGGATTTCAGATTGTCGGTGCCCCATAGCACCATCGCCACGGTTTCGGGCAGACGGCCGCTGTCCTCCAGGCTGCGATCGAGCAATCGCTGCGCCTGCGCGGCACCGTCCTTGACGGCATAGGCCGACGGCAGCCGGAACGGATCGAAACCATGGATGTTGCGGCCGGTCGGCATGATTTCCGGCGTGCGCAGCAAATCGCCGCCCGACACCGGCCGGATATAGCCGCCACCCAGCGCATGAACGAGGCCATCAAGTTCATGGTTGACCGACAGCGCCGCATCGAGCGCGGCAAGTTCCTTGAGCAAAGGCGTATCGGAGCGCTGCGTGCCCGCAACCAGCGCCTCGATTGTCGCGCGCGCCACGGTTTCGCCGCGCGCATCAGCGGTCGCTGCCAGCATGTCGATGCGTTCTTCGACCGTCGCCGCCTGGCCGGCAACATGCAGCCCTTGCGGGATCAGTTCGCGTTCGATTTCGTAAAGCCGCGCAGCCAGCGCCGGCACGTCGCTGCCATCAAGGTCGAGCGCATTGGCCTGTTCGATGATGACCTCGTGCAGCGCGTCAAGCTCGTCGCTCGCCGGATCGGCACTGCGCCAACGCTCAACGGTCGCCTTCAGGTCGGCGAGGCCCTTGTAAACGCCCGAATTGGTCAACGCCGGGGTCAGATAGCTCACCAGAGTTGCCGCCGACCGCCGCTTGGCGAGCACACCTTCCGACGGATTGTTGGCGGCATAGAGATAGATGTTGGGCAAATCGCCGATCAACCGCTCCGGCCAGCAGCTTGCGGTCAGCCCGGTCTGCTTCCCGGGCATGAATTCAAGGCTGCCGTGCGTGCCGAAATGCAGCACGGCATGGGCGGCGAAATCGTCGCGCAGCCAGCGATAGAACGCCATGAAGGCATGCGTCGGCGCAAAGCGGCCTTCGAACAGCAACCGCATCGGATCGCCTTCATAGCCCAGCGCTGGCTGGATGCCGATGAAAACATTGCCGAACTGCGCGCCAAGAATGAACACGCTCTGCCCGTCGGACTGGAACTTGCCCGGAGCCGGGCCCCATTCCGCCTCGATTTCGGCCAAATGGGGCTCGCGTGCGACGATGGTTTCTGCGGCGACATGTGCGTGAACATTGGCTTCGGTGCCATAGCGGCCGGCGTTGCCGTTCAGGATGGCCTTGCGCACATCTTCGGCGGTCTCGGGGATCTCGACGCTGTAACCTTCGCTGCGCAGACGCTTGAGCGTCGCGTGCAGAGATTCGAACACCGCGAGGAACTGCGCTGTGCCCGCAGCACCGCCATTGGGCGGGAAATTGAACAAAACGACACCGATGCGGCGCTCGGCCAGCGCGCTGCGGCGCAATTCCACCAGCTTGACCAGTCGCGCCGCCAGCGCCTCGGCGCGTTCCGGGCAGCTCTGCATGGCGCGGACCTGGCCGCCGGTCGCCCAGGTGCAGCCGCGCGCACAGCCGGTGCAAGCCGCTTCGGTGCCATCGGACCGGCCGCCGAACACCATCGGGCCGGTGCCACCATCGAGTTCCGGAATCGCCACCATGATCGTCGATTCGAGTGGCAGCAGCCCCTGCCGGTTGCTGCCCCAGGCCTGCAGCGACTGGAACTCCACGGGATGCGCCGCGATATAGGGCCGGTCGAGTCGCGCGAGAATCTCCTCTGCTGCAGCCGCGTCATTATAGGCGGGGCCACCAACGAGGCTGAACCCGGTCAGGCTGACCACGGCATCGACCGTTGTCTTGCCGTCGGCCATGAACAGCGCCTCGATGGCGGGGCGCGAATCGAGCCCGCCTGCGAACGCCGGGATGACGTTGAGGCCGCGCGCTTCGAGTGCCCGGATCACGCCGTCATAGTGATTGGCATCCTTGCCGAGCACATAGGAGCGCAGCAGCAACAATCCGACCGTGCCGGCTGCGCCCTTCCGCGTTGGCAGATCGGCGAGGCAGGTGCTGATCCGGTCGGGCAGGTCGGGGTGATAAAGGCCGACGTCGGGATATTCCTTCGGCGCCTCGGCTTTCGACGCCCCGCGCAAGGCCCGCCGTGGGCCGTCCGCGTAGCGATCGACCAGCGCCCGGACCATCGAGAAGGCATTGTCGTCGGACCCGGCCAGCCAATATTGCAGGGTCAGGAAATAGGCGCGCACATCCTGCGCGGTGCCCGGCACGAACTTGAGCAGTTTCGGCAGCCGCCGCAGCACCGCCATCTGCGCGGCACCGCTGTTCGGCGCGCCGGCTTTCGACGATCCACGCAGCTTCTTCAGCCAGCCGAGCGGACCTTTCGGCGGCGCATCCATGCGATATTCGCCCATGCGCGTCAGCTTGACGATATCGCTGGCCGACATCAGGTTGACCATCGCATCGCACGCTTCGCGGCGTGCTTCCAGCGCCGGTTTGATGGCGCGGATCTGGTCTTCGAGGAAGATCATCGAGGTCACGATGATGTCTCCGCGGGCGATATCGGCACGCGCGGCATCAAGCTTGGCCGGGATTTCCCAATCGGCAGCGGCGTGAAAGCCGATCGACACTTCGGGCTGCTCGCGTTCAAACCGCGCCCGTGCCCGCTCGATTGCGCCGGAAAGATGATTGTCGAGGGTTATGATGACGACGCGCACATTCGCCGACGTTGAAGCGAGGGTCGCAGGAGCAGACGTGTCAGCGCGCATAATGAGCCTTCGCCTCGTAAAGCGTCTCGACAGAGATCGCGGCGACGCCTTTTTCGCTGGCGTAGCGCTCCGTGTTGCGGCGAGCTTTGCCGCGCACGAAAAATGGGATCTTGTTCAGTTCCTTGAGGGCATCGGCTGACCAGGCCCCTTCTTCGCCCCGGCCGCCTGTGACCGGGGTCGGGGCTGAGCTCTCCCCGCCGGCAAGCACGGGTTCCGCCAAGGCGCTGTCGACCGACTCCACCGATTCCGACAGGGGAGCCGCAAGTGGTGCCGCGCCATGCCCGAGATGGCTTGGTCCCGCCGCATCCGAAAACTCGAAATCGTCGCGGAACATGGTGAGCAGATGCTCCTCCAGCCCCATCACCAGCGGGTGCACCCAGGTATCGAAAATGACATTGGCACCTTCGAAACCCATTTGCGGGCTGTGCCGCGCCGGGAAATCCTGCACATGCACCGGCGCCGAAATCACTGCGCACGGTACACGCAGCCGCTTGGCAATGTGGCGCTCCATCTGCGTGCCGAGCACCAGTTCGCAATTGGCGGCGGCAATCGCCTCCTCGACCAGCAGATAATCATCGGTAATCAATGGCTCGACGCCATAAAGTGCGGCGGCAGTCCTGATATCGCGGGCGAACTCGCGATTGTAGCAGCCCAGCCCGACGACTTCGAAACCCAATTCATCGCGCGCAATCCGCGCCGCTGCCACGGCATGGGACGCGTCGCCGAAGATAAAGACCCGCTTGCCGGTCAGATAGGTCGAATCGACCGAGCGCGACCACCATGGCATGCGGCCCTCGTTCGGGTCGGCGGGCACCGCGACGCCGGCAATCGCGCAGACTTCGGCGATGAAGGCGCGGGTGGCGCCGACGCCGATCGGCACGGTCTTAGTGTATTTCTGGCCGAAATTCTTTTCCAGCCAGCGCGCTGCCTCATGCGCGATCTCGGGGTACATGACGACGTTGAAATCCGCCTCCCCCAGCCCGGCGATTGCGGCTGGCGTGCTGCCCATCGGCGCACAGACATGCACATCGATCCCGAGCTCGTTCAGCAGCTTTGTAATTTCGACGATATCGTCGCGGTGGCGGAACCCCAGCGCCGTCGGCCCCAGCAAATTTGCCTTCAGCCGGCGGCCTTCACGGGCCGGCGCCACACGGCATTTGTCAGCGAGTTGCCGCACGATCTGGTAAAATGTCTCCGCCGCACCCCAATTCTCCTTGTGGGAATAGCTGGGCAGGTCGAGCGCGATGATCGGACAGGGCAACCCCATGGTCAGCGCCAGCCCAGCCGGATCATCCTGGATCAGTTCGGCGGTGCACGAGGCGCCGACGATCATCGCTTCGGGCTGAAAGCGATCATAGGCTTCGCGCGCCGCCTTCTGGAACAGCTCCGCCGTGTCGGTGCCAAGATCACGCGCCTGGAAGGTCGTGTATGTCACCGGCGGCCGCTCGCCGCGCCGCTCGATCATGGTGAACAACAGGTCAGCATAGGTATCGCCCTGCGGCGCGTGCAGCACGTAATGCAGCCCCTTCATGCCGGTGGCGACACGCATCGCCCCGACATGCGGCGGGCCTTCATAGGTCCAGACGGTTAGTTGCATCAGACGGTCAATCGGTCGCGGCGGACGAGCGGCCGCGCAAAGAGTTCAGCAAGATCACCTGCCTGTTCAAAGCCATGCACCGGCGAAAACACCAGTTCGATGGCCCATTTCGTGGACAGGCCCTCGCGTTCCAGCGGGTTTGCCAGCCCCAGCCCGCACACGGTCAGGTCGGGCCGCGCGGCACGCACCCGATCAAGCTGCTTGTCGACGTCCTGACCTTCGGAAATCTGCACATCGGCGGGCAACGCGGCCAGATCATCAGCGAGATGGCTGCGATGCAGATAGGGCGTGCCGACCTCGATGAGGTTCATGCCGAGTTCGTTCGACAGGAAACGCGCCAGCGGCACCTCCAGCTGCGAATCTGGCATGAAGAAGATGCTCTTGCCAGCCAGCCGTTCCGCCTGACGTGCGATGGCGCGCTTGGCGCGTTCGCGCCCGGGCGCCACCACGGCGCGAAAATGCATTTCATCGATGCCGAATTCGCGCGCCGCTGCATGCAGCCAGGCGGTCGTGCCTTCTGCCCCGAAAGGGAACATGGCGGGCAGATGCACAGCGCCGCGTTCTTCCAGCGCATGCGCCGTATCGCCGAGGAATGGCTGCGCCAGCAGGAATCGGGTGCCAGGGCCAACACCCGGCAGGTCTTTGGCCCGGCGCGGCGGCAGGGACGCGACGCGCGCGATGCCAAGTTCGGCGAAAAGCCGGCGGAACTGGTCTTCCACAACGTCGGGCAACGCACCGACGATCAACAACTGATCGGCCGGATCGGCGCGCATTTCAGGCACCAACGCCGCAAGGCAGGCATCTTCACCTTGGGTAAACGTCGTCTCGATACCGCTGCCCGAGTAATTGAGAATGCGGACATTGGGAGCATGGGTGACATTCAGCCGCTGTGCCGCGCGGCTCAGATCAAGCTTGATGACTTCGCTGGGGCATGAGCCGACAAGGAAAAGCAGCTTGATCTCAGGCCGGCGCGCCAGCAACTGCCGGACCACCTTGTCGAGTTCTTCATTGGCGTCGGCGAGACCGGCCAGATCGCGCTCCTCGATGATCGCCGTGCCGAAGCGCGGCTCCGCAAACACCATCACACCTGCGGCGGATTGCAGCAGATGCGCACAGGTGCGGCTGCCGACGACCAGAAAGAACGCATCCTGAACTTTTCGGTGCAGCCAGATGATTCCGGTCAACCCGCAAAACACCTCGCGCTGGCCCCGTTCGCGCAGGATCGGCAGCGATTCGAGCGGCGCCACAGCCGGCGCCGGCGGGGCCATGACGGCGGTCACGCCGTCACCGCATCGTGGGAATCGGCCGACGACGGCGCTTCCAGCCGCGCCATCCGCAGTTTCCAGATGAACTGACCAGCGTTGATGACATACGTAAAATACGCCGCAAGCGCGAGCAGCATCAACTGCCGGTCATCAAGCCAGCCACCAAATAGCGCCACTAAATAGGCCGTATGCAACGCAATCACCAGCATCGAGAAAACATCTTCCCAATAGAAGGACGGCGCAAACAGATAGCGACCGAAGACGACCTTCTCCCAGATCGCGCCGGTCACCATGATCGTGTAGAGCGCGATGGTCTTGATGACGACTGACCAGATCGCAGCATCATGATATTCGCCGGTACGCAGATAGTTGAGAACCAGGTACAGGCTGACCCCGAAAATCAGGAATTGCACCGGGGCCAACAGGCCCTGCACCAGCGTCCAGCGCGAGGAATCGCGACGGGCACGTTCTTCCGGCGTGTACAACGGGCGCGGCGGCGGCTTTGCGGTCACCCGGTCGGTGTCCCGCTTTGCGTCTGGCCGCATTGATTCTGTTCGCAAAGGTGCTTCCACCCGTTCACTCCCCAACCCTTGGAAACCTACCACCCACCCCCAAAGTGTCAACCTGACTTTACGTCAAAAAGATTTGACAACTCATGCCGCAGCGCACACTCAAAAACTTGCAGTCCGGGGGGCGGTTGAGTAGCCTTGTCACACGGGGATTCCAATTTTCGGCCCGCGCCGGACGATCGGGACCAGTCGCAGGTTGTGGCAGGGGACGGCATGACATCAATGTTCGAGATTGTGACGGAAGCGCGCAGCGCCGCCAGCCGCGGTTGGGACCGCGCGCGGCGCGCCGCGTTCCGTACACGCGAAACCGCCAGTCCTGACGCGCTGGCTCGGGTTATCGAGGCCGATATCATTCCGCGCCTGCTGCTCGCCCATCGCGAGGCGGGTGCGGCGCCGCAGCCGGCGACACCGACGCCGCAGGCTGCCGATGTTCCCCAGGGCTTTGCCGACCAGTTTGCTGCTGCCACCCTGACCGAGGAGGTGGCACCACTGCTGGCGCGTGTCGAAACGCTCATGGCAACCGGCATCAGTGTCGAAACAATCTATCTTGAACTGCTCGCCCCCGCCGCACGCCGCCTCGGCAGTTGGTGGGATGAAGACGCCTGTGATTTCGTCGATGTCACCATGGGCCTGTGGCGGCTGCAGGAGATCGTCCATGCACTTGCCGCTTTGCTGCCAGGTATAGCCCCGATCGAAGGTGCCGACCGACGCGCGCTGTTCGCTCCGGCCCCGGGTGAGCATCACGGCCTTGGCGCGATCATCGTGGAGGAATTTTTCCGCCGCGCCGGCTGGCAAACCTGGAGCGCACCAGCGCTTGACGAGGATGAACTGATCGCGCTGGCCGCCGGCCGGGCTTTCGATGTCATCGGCCTGACCGTCAGCGTCGAACGTCATCTGGAGCCGTTGACGCGAACAATTGCCGCAGTGCGGCGCGCGTCACGCAATCCTGACGTTGTCGTGCTTGTCGGCGGCCGGGTGTTTACCGAACAGCCGGTGCGCGCCGAAGCCGTTGGTGCCGATGGCACGGCGTCCGACGGTTTGCTTGCGGTTGCGCTCGCAGAAACAATTTTGACCAAACGTCTTGCCGCAGGGGTTGTGCAAGACAAAAGTTGATGCGGCGCTGAATGGTCAGCGTTCGCGGCAGGAAGGAGATGTCGAGACACCGACCATGGATGTACGAACCGCCACCGCTGACGACCGCGCCACCGCGGCCCGCGCCGCAACAAGCACCGATGCCCGTGCTGTTGCCGGTGGGGACGAACGTCGCCTGCTGGCCTCGTTGCCGGCCAGCATCGCCGCGCAGGCGCTGGCCGCATCTTGCGATGTCGCGTTGTTCATCGATGCCGACGGCGTCATCCGCGATATCATGATCGGCGCCGGCGACCTTGGCGATCAAGGCATAGACTCCTGGTTGAACCGGCGCTGGACCGAGACGGTCGCTCCGGAGAATCGCGTGAAACTGGAAGAAATGATGCGCGGCGAAGGTGACCCCGGTCGTTGGCGCCACGTTAATCATCCCGGACTTTCGGGTGATTTGCCAATCCGTTATATTGCCGTGCGCAGTGACAATTCCGGTAGCATCGTCGCCATCGGGCGCGACATGCGATCGGCCGCAGCCTTTCAACAACGCCTGCTCCGCGCCCAGCAATCAATGGAGCGCGATTCGCTGCGCCTGCGCCAGTTGGAGGCGCGCTATCGCCTGCTGTTCGATTCGGCGTCCGAAGCCATATTGATCATCGATTCCGCGACACGCCGGATCATCGAGGCCAATCCGGCCGCACGCAGCCTGATTTCTGGTGACCCGGCCCCCGCCGAAGGACGCGCCTTCACAGCGCTCGTCCATGTCGATGATCGCGAAGTCGCCGTTGCGCTGCTCGCCGCCGCCGCCGCCGCCGAACAGCGGCAACCCGGCGGTCTCCGCCTGACCGACGGCACCGCCTGCCGTGTTTCGGCAACGCTGTTTCGTCAGGACCGCAGCGCCTTTCTGCTGGTGAGATTGCAACCCTTGGTTACCGGCCTAGGCACTGCCGCCGAACGCACGCTGTCCGAAGTGCTCGAACGTATGCCCGATGCCTTCGTCCTGACCGATGCCGCGTTCGCTATTCTGGCCAGCAACGGCGCTTTTCTCGATCTGGTCCAGCAGGCGCGCAGCAGCGATGTACGGGGCGAACCGCTGGCGCGCTTCATTGGCCGCCCCGGCATCGATCTCGGCCTGCTCGAGCAGCAATTGCGCGACCATGGCGCGGTGCGCAATTTCAGCACTGTGGCGCACGGCGCCGGCGAGCGGGAGGAGGAGATCGATGTGTCGGCTGTCACGTCGGTCGAAGGTGGCGAAATCCGCCATGGTTTCAGCCTGCGCGCCATCGGACGGCGGCTCGAGCCCGTGGTCGAGGATCGCCAGGTGCCGCGCTCGGTCGAACAACTGACCGAGCTTGTCGGCCGGGTGTCGCTGAAGGAAATCGTGCGCGAATCAACCGACCTGATCGAGCGATTGTGCATCGAGGCGGCGTTGACCTACACGTCCGATAATCGCGCCTCGGCGGCGGAAATCCTGGGCCTGTCGCGGCAAAGCCTGTATTCCAAGTTGCACCGACATGGCCTTGGCAATCTGTCGGATACCGACTGACCCTGTGTCCTGAAAAGCCGCAGTTTTTGCTGTCGCACCGCGTTGACGCTGCCAACTGTCAAGTCTAGCTTACACTCATGGACGGGGTGACGATCAAGGACAGCACAGCAATGGCCGGGCGGCGGTTCCCGCGGCCCCGCGACGTGCTGGAACTGCTGAAACCTGTCACCTGGTTTCCGCCGATGTGGGCATTCATGTGCGGCGTCGTGTCCTCGGGCGTGCCCTTGTCGGAACGCTGGGGCTTCCTCGTTGCCGGCATGCTTTTGGCCGGGCCGCTGGTCTGCGGCAACAGCCAGGCCATCAACGACTGGTTCGACCGCCATGTCGATGCGATCAACGAACCGCAGCGCCCGATTCCCTCCGGTCGCATCCCCGGTCGCTGGGGGCTGGGCATCGCCATCGCCGGCACAATCATCTCGCTGGCAGTCAGCGCGCTCATAAATCCTTGGGTGTTTGCCGCCACCATCCTCGGCCTTGTCCTGGCGTGGATCTACAGTGCCCCGCCAATCCGGGCCAAGGCCAATGGCTGGTGGGGGCCCGGCGTTTGCGCGGCGGCCTACGAAGGCCTGACCTGGTTTACCGGCGCCGCGGTCATGGTCGGCGGCTTGCCCGATGGCCGAATCCTCGCCGTACTGGCGCTTTATGCTGCGGGCGCGCACGGCATCATGGTGCTGAACGACTTCAAGGCCGTCGAAGGCGACCGCCAGAGCAATGTCCGGTCCCTACCGGTAATTCTGGGTGAACGCCGCGCCGCCGTGCTCGCCTGCTTCACCATGGCCATCCCGCAGATCGTCGTCGTCATGCTCATGATTCGCTGGGGCGCGGTGTTTTCCGGCGCGATCGTCGCAGTCTCGATCGCAGCGCAATTGCTGTTGATGCAGCGGCTGTTGTCGAACCCGGCGAAGGAAGCGCCCTTCTATAACGCCACCGGCACCTCGCTCTATGTGCTCGGCATGCTGGTCACCGCCTTCGGGTTGCGCGCGTTATGACACAGGCGCCGCTCGGCTGGCTCGGCATCGCCCGGCTCGGGCTGGTACAAAGCGCCATCGGTGCAATCGTCATGCTGGCATCGTCGCTGCTCAACCGGGTAATGGTCGTCGAATACCAACAGGCGGCAATGCTGCCCGCCGGACTGGTCGCCTTTCATTATGCCGTGCAGCTCAGCCGGCCGAAATGGGGCCATGGCTCTGATATCGGTTGGCGGCGCACGCCATGGATCATCGGCGGCATGGCGGTCTTGGCCAGCGGCGGCATACTGGCGACACTGGCGACGACCATGCTTTCAGGAGCTTTTCTGCCGTCGCTGCTGCTCTCGGTGTTGGCCTATGCAATGATCGGTGCCG
>JBMOGO010000031.1:0-30170 GCA_049318305.1 Polymorphobacter sp. | reverse complement strand
GAGCGGGCGTAGCTCAGGGGTAGAGCGCAACCTTGCCAAGGTTGAAGTCGAGGGTTCGAATCCCTTCGCCCGCTCCAGCCGCTGCGCGGCTGGAGCGTAGCGCAGCTACGATCAGACTCGCGCAAGGCCGGCCGGCAAGGCAGCGCGACCTTCTCGCGCTGAACTCGTCCGACGCCAGCATGGGCTTTGCCCATGCCCTTCCTGCCGTTCTTCCTACCTTCCTTTCTCAGCTCAATTCGTCGTATGTCCGTCGCTCACTCGCAGCAGGACCCCTCCCCATGAACCCCAACGCCGAATTCGATATCATCGTCCACGGCGCCACCGGCTTCACCGGCCGGCTGGTCGCCGAGCATCTCCACAGCCGCTACGGCAGCACCGGTCCGGTCAAATGGGCGATGTCGGGCCGCTCGCTCGACAAGCTGCAACAGGTCCGCGCCGAAATCGGCGCCGACGCCCCGCTGATCGTCGCCGACGCTGCCGACCCGGCCTCGCTCAAGGCCATGGTCGTGCGCGCCAAGGCGGTCATCACCACCGTCGGCCCCTATCAGCTTTACGGCGAGCCGTTGCTGGCCGCCTGCGCCGCCGCCGGCACCGATTATCTCGACCTGTCGGGCGAGCCATCCTGGATGGCGGCGATGATTCCGCTTTACGAGGCAGCGGCCAAGGCCAGCGGCGCCCGCATCCTGTTTTCCTGCGGCTTTGATTCGACACCGTTCGAGCTTGGCGTGTTCTACACCCAGCGGCTGGCGCGCCAGCACCTCGGCCATCCGGTGCCGCACATCAGCGGCCGGGTCCGCGACATGCGCGGCGGCCTGTCGGGCGGCACCGCCGCCAGCGGGCGCGCAACGATGGCGGCGATCCAGAAGGACCCGTCCTTGCTGGCGGTGCTGTTCAACCCGTTCGCGCTGACGCCGGGCTTCACCGGCCCCGAACAGCCGCGCGGCGACAAGGCAAAGTTCGACGAGAACCTGGGGGTCGAGGTCGGCCCGTTCATGATGGCGGCGATCAACACCAAGAATGTCCACCGTTCCAACGCCCTGCAGGGCCATGCTTACGGCGCCGATTTCACCTATGACGAAATGGCGATCATCCAGCCCGGCGCGCAGACCGAATTCCCCAGCCTGACCGGCGACGATGTGCCGAAACCCGGCGAAGGCCCCAGCAAGCATGAACGCGAGACCGGTTATTACGACCTGGTGTTCGTCGGCGTCGCTGCGGACGGCAAACAGGTGCGCGGCGCCGTGCATGGCGACAAGGACCCGGGCTATGCCTCGACATCGAAACTGATCGCCGAAACCGCGATCTGCCTGGTGCACGAACGCGCCGATGTGGCGGGCGGTATCTGGGTCGCGGGTGCGGCGCTGGGCGATACGCTGATCGATCGCTTGCAGGCGCACGCCGGTCTGACCTTTACCGACGAGACGGTGTGAGCGGGCACGACCATCATCACCACGGCCATGATCATGGCCATGCGCCGGCCAGTTTCGGCCGCGCCTTCGCCATCGGCATCACCATCAACCTCGCCTATGTCGGGCTGGAGGCCGGCGCCGGCCTGATCACAGGGTCGATGGCGCTGTTGGCGGACGCCGGGCATAATCTGTCCGACGTGCTGGGCCTAGGCGTCGCCTGGGCGGGTCTGCGGCTGGCGCAGCGCGCGCCGAGCCCGCGCTTCACCTATGGCCTGAAACGCAGCGGCATATTGGCGGCGCTGTTCAATGCAGTGCTGCTGTTTGTCGCCTGCGGGGCGATTGCGGTGGAGGCGGTGCGCCGGCTTGCTGACCCGCAGCCGGTGCCGGGCGGCACCATCATGGCGGTGGCGGCGGGCGGTATCATCGTCAACGGCATCACCGCCTGGCTGTTCGCGCGCGGGCGAAAGGGCGATGTCAACATTCGCGGTGCCTATCTCCACATGCTCGCCGATGCCGGCATTTCGGCGGCGGTGGTCGTGTCGGGGTTCCTCATCCTCAAGACTGGGCTGTACTGGATAGATCCGGCGCTCAGCCTGATCGTCGTCGCGGTCATCCTGCGCGGCACCTGGGGCCTGCTACGCGAAGCGGTGGCGCTGGCGCTCGATGCGGTGCCCAGCAGCATCGATCCGGCCGCGGTCGCCGACTTTCTGAAGCATCGCCCCGGCGTCACCACCGTGCACGATCTGCATATCTGGCCGATGGGATCGAGCGACACCGCGCTGACCGCGCATCTGGTCATGCCCGCCGGCCACCCCGGTGATGCGGCACTGGCGGGGCTGGCCCATGATCTGGAACACCGCTTCGGCATCGGCCACGCCACCATCCAGGTCGAAACCGGCGCTGCCGATTGCGCGGCGGTGGCCTGTGCCTGAGCCCAGGCAGCGACGCGGCATCGTGAAGGGGGAAGAATGAGCCGGTTCTTGGGTCGCGCTAAGGGCGACGACCATGCGATCGACGCGAACGAGCCTGTCGCGGAAACCTCCGCCGATCTTGCCTATGAACTGCAATCGAAGATGTTCGACCAGCTGGCAACGGTCGGCATCGCGGGCGCCGGGCTGGCGGTGACGTTGATCGGCAGTGTGTTGCAGGACGAGCCGCGCGATGTCTGGTTGTCGGTGGTCTTCTTCGGCATTGCGGCGGTGACCGCGATCAGCGGCAACCAGCGGCTGGTCGATGGGTTGACTGGGCGACGGCCGTGCCTGCGGCGCGCAAAGCGGGATATGCAGGTCGCCGTCATGCTGATCGGTGTCGCCATCGGTTGGCTCAGCATGTCGATGTATGCAAAAGGCACCCGTCAGCCGTCTGTGTCGGAAAGCAGGGCCGCGACCGAATAGCGACCGCTGAGGCTGCATCCTTGCCGCCGACCCTTGCAAAGTCGCTGGTGGCAGCGCAGCGAATCCGGGGCTAAGGCGACACGCAACGATCTAGGAAAGCCCAGCCCCATGCGGATCATCGACCATTATATCGCCGGCCAATCGGTTCCCGACGGCGCCCGCACCAGCGATGTGTTCGACCCCAACAGCGGCCAGGTCCAGGCGCAGGTCCGGCTTGGCACCGCGGCCACGCTGGAACAGGCGGTCGCCGCCGCGCGCCAGGCGCAGCCCGGCTGGGCCGCCACCAACCCGCAGCGGCGGGCGCGGGTGATGTTCAAGTTCAAGGAGCTCGTCGAGGCCGAAATCGACGATCTCGCCCGCATACTGTCGTCCGAACACGGCAAGGTACTCGCCGATTCGAAGGGTGATATCCAGCGGGGCCTTGAGGTCATCGAATTCTGCTGCGGCATCCCGCATGTGCTGAAGGGCGAATTCACGCACGGTGCAGGTCCTGGCATCGATATCTGGTCGATGCGGCAACCCGTCGGCATCGGCGCCGGCATCACGCCGTTCAATTTCCCAGCGATGATCCCGATGTGGATGGCCGGCGTCGCCATCGCCACGGGCAACGCCTTCATCCTTAAGCCGAGCGAACGAGACCCGACCCTGCCGGTGCGGCTCGGCGCATTGTTCAAACAGGCGGGTCTGCCCGATGGCGTGTTCAGCGTCGTCAACGGCGACAAGGAAATGGTCGATGCCATCCTCGATCACCGCGACATCGCCGCGATCAGCTTTGTCGGGTCATCGGACATCGCCCAATACATCTACAGCCGCGGCACGGCGAACGCCAAGCGCGTCCAGGCGATGGGCGGCGCCAAGAACCACGGCGTCATCATGCCCGACGCCGATCTCGACCAGGTCGTCCGCGATCTCGCGGGCGCTGCCTTCGGCTCGGCCGGCGAACGCTGCATGGCGCTGCCGGTGGTCGTGCCGGTCGGGGAGGATACCGCCGAACGCCTGCGCGCCAAGCTGCTGCCCGCCATCGCCAAGCTGCGGCTCGGCGTATCGACCGACCCCGACGCCGATTACGGCCCGGTGGTGACGGCGGCGCACAAGGCCAAGATCGAAAGCTACATCGACATGGGCGTCGCGGAAGGCGCCGAACTCGTCGTCGATGGCCGCGGTTACAGCCTGCAAGGCCATGAAGGCGGCTTTTTCGTCGGCCCCAGCCTGTTCGACCATGTGAAGCCCGAGATGCAGAGCTACAAGGAGGAGATTTTCGGCCCGGTCCTGCAGATCGTCCGCGCCGATGATTTCGAGGCGGCGCTCAAACTGTGCAGCGAGCACCAGTACGGCAATGGCGTCGCCATCTTCACGCGCAACGGCCATGCAGCGCGCGAATTCGCGGCGCGCGTCAATGTCGGCATGGTCGGCGTCAACGTGCCGATCCCGGTGCCGGTGGCCTATCACAGCTTCGGCGGCTGGAAGCGTTCGGCCTTCGGCGACATCGGCCAGCACGGCATGGAAGGCGTGCAATTCTGGACCAAGCGCAAGACGGTCACCGGCCGCTGGCCCGACGGCGGCATGGGCGATACCGGCTCGGCGTTCGTCATCCCGACGATGGAATAATGCGCCTGCATGCGACAACGCTGGTCGTTCGTGACTATGACGAGGCCATCAGCTTTTTTACCGGAAAGCTCGGCTTTCAGCTCGCCGAAGACAGTGATCTTGGTGGCGGCAAGCGTTGGGTTCGTGTCACGCCATCGCCGGGCGAAGCAGGCATCCTGCTCGCCCGGGCGGTCGGCACGGCGCAGCAGGCGGCGATCGGCAACGCCGCCGGCGGGCGTGTTGCGTTCTTCCTGCACACCGATGATTTTGCGTTCCGCTATGCACAGATGCTCGCCAATGGCGTGCACTTTCGTGAAAAGCCACGTAGCGAAGCTTATGGTAAGGTCGCGGTTTTTGAAGACCTGTATGGCAACCCCTGGGACCTTGTCGGCCCCGGACAATCTTGAGGCAGGATCCTGCAATGCCCTATGAAACCCTCCTCATCGAACAGCATGACGCCGTCACGCTCGTCCGGCTCAACCGGCCGCAGGCGCTCAACGCGCTGAACAGCCAGACGCTCGCCGACCTGATCGCTGCCTTCGCCGCCTATGACGCCGACCCCAGCCAGCGCTGCCTCGTCCTCACCGGTAGTGAAAAGGCCTTTGCCGCCGGCGCCGACATCAAGGAAATGTCGGAACAATCATTCGCCGACATGTACGGCGGCAACTTTTTCGCCGGCTATGACAAGGTCACCGGCACCCGCAAGCCGTTCATCGCCGCCGTCTCCGGCTTTGCGCTCGGCGGCGGCTGCGAACTCGCCATGATGGCGGATTTCATCATCGCATCCGACACCGCCAAGTTCGGCCAGCCCGAAATCAAGCTGGCGGTCACCCCCGGCATGGGCGGTTCGCAGCGCCTCGTCCGCGCCATCGGCAAGGCGAAAGCCATGGAAATGTGCCTCACCGGCCGGATGATGGACGCCGCCGAGGCCGAACGCTCGGGCCTGGTCGCCCGCGTTGTCCCCGCCGCCGACCTGATCACCGAGGCGCTGAAGACCGCCGCTGCCATCGCCGCGATGGCGCCGCTGGCGGTGCTGGCGGTCAAGGAACAGGTCGATGCGGCGTTCGAGATGCCGCTGTCGGCGGGCATCCGCTTTGAACGCCGGCTGTTCCACGGCCTGTTCGGATCGGCCGATCAGAAGGAAGGCATGGCGGCGTTCGTCGCCAAGCGGCCGGGGGTCTGGACGGGGAAGTAAAGCACGGTCATCCCGGGCTTGACCCGGGACCCAGTTGTTCTTCAACACGCCGGCCACAGGAAGCTGGGTCCCGGGTCAAGCCCGGGATGACAAGGAAACACAGACATGGCCATCATCGCCTTCATCGGAGTCGGCAACATGGGCGGCGGCATGGCCGCCAACCTCGCCAAGGCCGGGCATGAAGTCCGCGCCTTCGATCTTTCGGAAACCGCCGTTGCCCGCGCCGTCAGCCACGGGTGCACCGCCGCCGCTTCGGCCCGCGCTGCGGCGACCGGCGCCGACGCCATCGTCACCATGCTGCCCGCCGGCAGCCATGTTGCCGCCGCCTATCACGACACGCTGTTCGCGGCCGCGTCTCCCCATGCCATCCTGCTCGATTGCTCGACCATCGATGTCGCCACCGCCCGCAGCGTCGGCGGCGCCGCTGCCGAACGTAGTCTGAAAATGGTCGATGCGCCCGTCTCCGGCGGCACTGCCGCCGCCGATGCCGGCACCCTCACCTTCATGGTCGGCGGCCCCGCCGCAGCCTTCGCCGCCGCAAAACCCGTTCTCGAACACATGGGCAAGGCGGTCATCCACGCCGGCGGCGCCGGGATGGGGCAGGCCGCGAAAATCTGCAACAACATGATCCTGGGCGCCACCATGGTCGCCACCGCCGAAGCCTTTGTCCTCGCCGAAAAGCTCGGGCTGGACGCACAGACATTCTTTGACATTTCGTCCAAAGCCAGCGGGCAAAGCTGGTCGATGACCAGCTATTGCCCGGTCCCCGGCCCGGTCCCCACCTCCCCAGCCAACCGCGATTACCAGGGCGGCTTTGCCGCCGCGCTGATGCTCAAGGATTTGAAACTCGCCCTGTCCGCCGCCACAACCGCCGGCGCCAGCGTGCCGATGGGCGCCCAGGCCGAAGCCCTGTACCAGATGTTCGCCAACAACGGCGGCAGCGCCCAGGATTTTTCCGCCATCGTCAAGTTCCTGCGCGGCTGAACCGCGTTTTTCTGGCCCCTTGCTTTGCGGCGCCGGTTGGCAATACTGCCTTCAGGGTCGCGGCAGGGGTTTTTTCTATGATGCGCAAGCATAACGGCCGCGCAACTGCGCTGGCCATTGCCATATGTCTGTCGACAACTGCCGTCGCTGCCCCGCCGATCACCGCCTATGGCCAGCTGCCCGGCATCAGCAGTGTCGAAATCTCCCCCGATGGCACGAAGTTCGCCGCCATCATCGGCAATGAAACCCGCGCCGAAATCCAGTTGCGCAACCTGGGCGACAACAAGCTGATCGCTGCGACCCCAACCGAGCGTGCCAAGGTACGCAGCCTGCAATGGGCCGGCCCCGACCATCTGCTCGCCACGACATCGACCACCGCTGCCGTCGCCGGGCTCGACGGGCCGCGCCGCGAATGGTTCTCCGTGCATGATTACAATCTGACCACGAGCAAGTGGAAGGGACTGCTCAACAACGTCGAAGGCGCGATGAACGTCATTTCCGGCAGCCCGACGGCACTGGTGCTCGAAGGCAAGCCGGTGCTCATCGTCCCCGGCATCTCGTTTCCCGGCAGCACCGGCACCTCGACCCTGTACAAGGTCATGCTCGACAGCGGCCGCGCCGTGCAACAGGAAATCGGCAACACCAACACCAGCGACTGGGTGATCGGCCCCGATGGCAAGGCGGTGGCGCGCGCCGATTATACCGAACGCGGCGGCGAATGGCGGCTGTTCCTACGCCCGCAATCCAGCTGGGAACGTGGCTATACCGAGGTTGCACCCGTCGACGCGCCATCGCTGATCTCGCTGGGCCGTGACAGCGGCACCGTTCTGGTCAGCACGCGCAAGACCGGCGAATATCAGGTCCATGAAGTCGCCGTCGCCGATGGCAGCTGGTCACCGCCCAAGCCCGAACTGGATGGCGACAGCATGATCACCGACCCGGCCACCCACACGCTGATCGGCACGGTCGATTACGGGTTCGAAGGCATCAGCTACAATTTCCTGTCCGAAGCCGATCAGAAGCTGTGGCGCAGCCTGTCCAAGGCCTTTCCCGGCGAAATCGTGTCGCTGGCCTCCTGGTCTAACGACCGCATGACGGCCATCGTGGAGGTTGACGGCCCGATCAACGGCGATGCCTTCTTCGTTGTCGATCGCAAGGCCAAGACGGCGAAATGGCTGGCCGACCGTTACCCCGGCGTCACCGCGGCCGATGTCGGCCTGGTCAAGCCGTTCACCTACAAGGCCGCCGATGGCATGGAGATTCCGGCCTATCTGACCCTGCCGCCGGGCGTGAAGGTGGCAAAGGGCCTGCCGCTGATCGTGCTGGCCCATGGTGGCCCGGCATCGCGTGATTACCCCGGCTTCGACTGGTGGGCGCAGGCGATTGCCTCGCGCGGCTATGCCGTGCTGCAACCGCAATTCCGCGGCTCGGCCGGGTTCGGCGCCGCCCACCGCGATGCCGGCTTTGGCGAATGGGGCCGCAAGATGCAGACCGACCTTTCGGATGGCGTGCGCGTGCTGGTCGCCGATGGCAGTGTCGATCCCAAACGCGTCTGCATAGCCGGCGCCAGCTATGGCGGTTATGCGGCGCTGGCTGGCGCGACCATCGACCCCGGCCCCTATCGCTGCGCCGCGTCGGTGGCCGGCGTGTCGGACCTGCGCCGGATGCTCAATGCCGAAGTCAGCGATGCCGGCGGCAGCCGCAACAGCACGCTGCGCTATTGGAAACGCTTCATGGGCGCCGCATCGGAAAGCGACCCAAAGCTCGATGCAATCTCGCCGCTGCGGCTGGCGACGCGGGCCAAGATGCCGGTGCTGCTCATCCACGGCAAGGACGATACCGTGGTGCCCTATGACCAGAGCACGACGATGGAAAAGGCACTGAAAGCCGCCGGCGCCAATGTCGAGATGGTCACCCTGGCCAGCGAGGACCATTGGCTGTCCCGCAGCACGACGCGCATCCAGATGCTGACCGCGATGGTGGGATTCCTGGAAAAGCATAATCCGCCGGCGGCGCCGGTTGCAGTCGCAGCGGCGTCGAACTGAGGCAGGTGGCCGCACTTCGTCCCTCTCCCGCCTGCGGGAGAGGCGAGACGCGCGCCAGCGGCCCGGGTGAGGGTGTGCCCGAGCACCGAAGTAAAAAAACACCCTCACCCGCTCGGTCAAGTGACCGAGTCGACCTCTCCCGCAAGCGGGAGAGGTGAAACAACGCGCGTCGGCGGGCGGGAACGGCGCAGTGCGAAAACCCTGTCCTACACGAACCGGATAGGTTACGCGCTTCCAGATAAAGCTCTTTGAAATCGTGAGATCGAGACCAGACGCACCATGCTTCCCCCTCCCCCCACCGCCGCAGGCGGTAGAGTGGGGAGGGTCGGGGTGGGGGCTACCTATCGAAAATACGTACACGGACTACGCAAACACGAAAATCCGCAACTGGGTGACTTTCAGGACTTTCGGAACACTGCGGAACCGCCGATGCGGCATCCCAGCCCCGCCGCCGATGCGGCATCCCAGCCCCGCCGCCGATGCGGCATCCCAGCCCCGCCGCCGATGCGGCATCCCAGCATTGGCCTTTTCACCCCATATCGGCTAGGCGCGCCCCACCATGACCAAGCCGATCACCCTCGCCCTGCCCAAGGGCCGCATCCTCAAGGAAGCGCTGCCGCTGCTGGCGCGGCTCGGTATCGTGCCGGAGGCGGATTTCAGCGACGACAATTCGCGCAAGCTGATGTTTGCCACCAGCCGCGACGATGTCCGCATCATCCGGGTCCGCTCTTTCGACGCCGCCACCTTCGTCGCCTTTGGTGCCGCCGAAATCGGCATCGCCGGGAATGACGTGCTGATGGAATTCGGCTTTACGGAACTTTACGCCCCCGTCGATCTCGGCATCGGCCATTGCCGCCTGTCGGTGGCGCAGCCGGCGACGCTGACCGAAGACATCCGCAGCCTCAGCCATGTTCGTGTTGCCACAAAATATCCCGGCATCACCCGCCGGCATTTTGCAGCGCTCGGCATCCAGGCCGAAGTCATCAAGCTGAATGGCGCGATGGAACTCGCGCCGCTGTGCGGGCTGGCCGGGCGCATCGTCGACCTGGTGTCCACCGGCAAGACGCTGGCCGAAAACGGCCTGGTGGAAACCGAAGTCATCGCCCAGGTGTCGTCGCGGCTGATCGTCAACCGGGCGGCGTTCAAGACGCACCCCGCCGTGGTGCCGATCGTCGATGCCATCCGCTCCCTTGTCGAAAAGCATGACGATGCCGCTGCGGCTTGACGCCAGCGATCCGGGGTTTGCGGCGGCGTTTGCAGCGCTGGTTGCCGACCGCCGCGAAAGCGACACCGATGTGTCGGCCGATGTCGCCGCGATCATCGCCGATGTGCGGGCCCGGGGCGATGCCGCCGTCGCCGAACTGACGGCGCGTTTCGACCGGGTCGATCTTGCTGCACAGGGCTGGGAAATCCCGCTGGCCGACCTCGACGCGGCGCTGGCCGGGCTGGCGCCGGATTTGCGCGTCGCGCTCGAACTCGCCGCCGACCGGATTCGCGCCTTTCACGAACGCCAGCGGCCGGTGGACAATGACGCGACCGATGCCGCCGGGGTGCGCACCGGGGTCCGCTGGAGCGCGGTCGAAGCCGCCGGGCTGTACGTGCCGGGTGGCCGCGCCGCCTATCCGTCATCGGTGCTGATGAACGCCATTCCGGCCACTGTTGCGGGCGTCGACCGCCTGGTGATGGTCACGCCGACACCAGGCGGGCAGGCCAACACGCTGGTGCTTGCGGCGGCGCGACTGGCGGGCATCACCCGGGTTTTCCGCATCGGCGGGGCGCAGGCTGTCGCGGCCTTGGCGTTCGGCACCGACCGCGTGCCGCGTGTCGATGTCATCACCGGCCCCGGCAATGCCTGGGTGGCGGAGGCCAAGCGCCAGCTCTACGGCATCGTCGGCATCGACATGATCGCCGGCCCGTCCGAAGTCGTCATCGTTTCGGATGGCGAATCGAACCCGGACTGGATCGCCGCCGACCTGCTGGCGCAAGCCGAACACGACCCGGTGGCGCAATCGATCCTGCTGACCACCAGCGCCGCCGAAGCCGATGCCGTGGCGGCCGCCGTCGAACGCCAGCTTGAAACCCTGGCCACCGCCGCTGTCGCTCGGCAAAGCTGGCAGGATTTCGGCGCGATCATCGTGCTGCCCGATCTGGACGCTGCGGTGCCGCTGCTCGATGCACTGGCTGCCGAACATGCCGAATTGATGGTCGCCGACCCGCAGGCGCTGTTCGCCCGGATGCGCCACGCCGGGTCGGTGTTCTTGGGGCGGCATACGCCGGAAGCCGCCGGGGATTATCTCGCCGGGCCGAACCATGTGCTGCCGACCGGACGGCGGTCGCGCTTTGCGTCCGGCCTGTCGGTGGTGGACTTCATGAAGCGCACCACCTTCCTCGATTGCGGGCCGCAGGGCCTTGCCGCCATCGGCCCGGCCGGCGCAGCGCTGGCCGATGCCGAGGGGCTGGCAGCGCACGCCGCGTCGATCCGGCTGCGGCTGGGCTGAGGGAACCCGGCCAACGCCGGCGCGTTTTGAGGCCATGGACCCGCGTACACCCCCCGCCAGCAACCCTAACCCGGCGGAGATTCCGCAGGTCATCGACCCGTCGGAAGCGCCTTCGCCGGCGAACAATCCCAACCCGGACGAAACGCCGCCCGCCGACCCAGCCCCCGACGAGATCGCGCCGCCGCCGGCCCCTGGCGAGGCGCCGCTGGTTGTTTAACCGCGGAACAGCGCTTCTTCGAAGGCCGCAAGCACCGCCAGCGCGCCCGGATCGGCAAAGGGCAGCAGCTGCATCAAAAGCACACCGCACCGGCCCGACGCCGGATCGACAACAAAAAACGTGTTGCAGATGCCCGCCCAGGCCAGGCTGCCGGCCGGGCGCCCGGCCGGGCCGGTTTCGGGGTTGATCAGAAAACCCAGCCCCCAACCCGGTGTCATGTCGGGGAACCAGTCCACTTCGAGGGAAAGCGCCGGCATGGTCGTCGTCATCCTGCCCGCACGCAGTGCGCCGATCTGGTTGCGCGCCATTTCCGCCACCGTTTCCGGCGGCAGGATGGTGACACCATCAAGACTGCCGCCATTCGCCAGCATCCGCACAAAGCGCATATAATCCGCGGCTGTCCCCCACAGGCCGGCGCCGCCTGCGATGAATTCACCGCTGATGCCACCCCCGATGTTGATGGGAAACGGCACCAGCGTGCCATCCTCGACGCGCGCCATGTTGACCGCGCGCCGGGCTTCTGAACCTTCCGGCGCCACAAAACCGGTATCGATCATGCCGAGCGGCCCGGTAATGTGCGCCGCGACATAGGCATCGAGGCGCTGGCCCGAAGCGGCCTCCACCGCTAGCCCGACCCAATCAGTGCTGACGCCATAGGCCCAATCATCGCCGGGATCGAACAGCAGGGGCTGGCGCAGACTCGCCATTGTCCCCGCCGCCGGCGGCCCTGCCGGACCGCGCGCCCGCGCCATGTCGGCCTGAACGAAATCATAGCCGAAACCCGAGGTATGGGTGAGCAGATGCCGCAAGGTGATCGGCCGAACCGGCGGACGCAACTGCACGCTGCCGTCCTCGGCAAAGCCGGCAATCACCTGCAGCGCTGCCAGGTCGGGCAATATTTCCCCAATCGGCGCATCGAGCGACAGCTTGCCCGCCGCCACCAGCTGCATCGCCGCCACCGACACCACCGCCTTGGTCATCGACGCCAGCTGAAACAGCGTATCGAGGCTCATGGTACCGCCGTCACCGCGATGGCCGGCAACCGCGGCGGCGCGGACGCCATCCCGATCCCCCAGCATCGCCACGGCACCGGGAATGCCAGCAGCCACAATTGCATCGGCCAGCACGCGCTCAAGCATCATCTTCAATCTCTCCCCGGCCGCAGACCCCGGGTCCGTCGGATGATCCATAGTCCCGCCCCGCCGCGCCAAAGTCGAGGGCAATCGTAGCGGCCGCCGGCGTGCAAAGCCGCTGTGGAATAGCCGACCGCTCGTCTATAGGCGACAGCGCACGTTCAGGACATTCAGGCAGACACATGGCCCGCAGGCATTCCAGATATGATCCCGATGCAAGCCCGGCCGGCGAGGCGGATCCGCCAGCGGCGGCGGTGCCCTGCTGGCTTTGCGGCCGGCCGACCGGCAGCACCATCGTCTGGCACCATCCCGTGCCCAAAAGCCGCGGCGGCCGCGATGTCGTGCCCATGCACCCGATTTGCCAGCAAATGCTGACCGCGAACTTCACCAATTCCGAATTGCAGCGCCACGGCATGGATGTGCAGGGCCTGCTCGACGACCCCGGCGTGCGCAAATTCGTCGATTGGGTTGCAAAAAAGGACCCGGACTTCACCGCGACCCTGACCAAGAAGCAACGCTGACCGCTTCAGCCGTCTGAGGCGGCGGTCAGTGCTTGAAATGCCGCATCCCGGTGAACACCATTGCGAGCCCGCGTTCGTCCGCTGCGGCGATCACCTCCGCATCGCGGATCGATCCGCCCGGCTGGATGATCGCCGTCGCGCCGGCTTCGGCCGCCGAGATCAGCCCATCGGCAAACGGGAAGAACGCGTCCGATGCTACCGCCGAACCGATGGTGCGGGATTGCGGCCAGCTCGCCGCCGTGGCCGCGTCGCCCGCCTTCACCGCCGCGATCCGCGTCGAATCGAGCCGGCTCATCTGCCCGGCACCAATGCCGGCCGTGCTGCCGCCCTTGGCATAGACGATGGCGTTCGATTTCACGTGACGCGCCACCGTCCAGGCGAACAGCATGTCGGCCCATTCCGCTTCGGTGGGGCTGCGCTTCGTCACCACCTTGCACTCGGCGCGCGTCACGGCGCCATTGTCGCGGGTTTGCACCAGCATGCCGCCGCCGATCTGCCGCAGCGCCAACCCTGCCCGGCGCGGGTCGGGCAGCGCGCCGGTCAGCAGCAGGCGCAGGTTCTTCTTGGCCGCGAACACCGCCAGCGCATCGGCGTCGGCATCGGGCGCGATGACGACTTCGGTGAAGATGCCGGCAATCGCCTCCGCCGTCGGTCCGTCCATCATGCCATTGACCGCGATGATTCCGCCGAACGCCGATACCGGATCGCAATCGAACGCCGCCTTGTACGCCTCTGCCAGCGTCGCGCCGGTGGCCACGCCGCAGGGGTTGGCGTGCTTGATGATTGCGCAGGCCGGGGCGCCATCACGGAATTCCGCAATCAGCTCTAGGGCGCCATCGGCATCGTTCAGATTGTTGTAACTGAGCGCCTTGCCCTGCACCTGCCGCGCAGCGGCCACACCGCGCGCGCCGGTCTGCGGCAGATACAGCGCCGCCGACTGATGCGGGTTTTCGCCATAGCGCAGCGTGTCGGCACGGGTCAGCGCCAGCGGCAGCACATCGGGGAACATCACCTGCTGGTCGGCAAAGGCAAACCAGCTCGCCACCGCCGCGTCATAGGCCGCGGTGTGCGCGAACGCTGCCGCCGCCAGCCGCTTGCGCAACGCCATGTCGGTCGCGCCGCCATTGGCATCGAGCGCCGCGATCACCTCGGCATATTGCTCTGGGTCTGTGACAATCGCCACAGCGCCATGGTTCTTGGCAGACGATCGCACCATCGCCGGGCCGCCGATATCGATGTTCTCGATGATCTCGTCACGCCCGGCACCCTTGGCCACGGTGGCAGCGAACGGATATAGATTGATGACCGCCAGATCGATCGGCACGATCCCATTGTCGGCCATCGCCGCCACATGTGCCGCGTCGTCGCGCAGCGCCAGCAACCCGCCATGAACGCGCGGGTGCAGCGTCTTGACACGGCCATTCATCATCTCCGGGCTGCCGGTCAGTTCCGCCACGTCGCGCACAGCATGGCCCCAGCCGCGCAAGGCCGCCGCCGTGCCGCCGGTAGAGACCAGTTCGACGCCGTGGCGGACCAGCGCCGCCGCCAAGGCTTCAAGCCCGCTCTTGTCACTGACCGAGAGCAGCGCCCGCGTTACCTTCACCATGTCACTCATGCTCTCAACTCTTGTCCCTGTATGTCCGGCCCTGTGTGTCCGGTATCGTGTGGCCAGCCTATTTGCCGGCGCGCTTGAAGCTCCAGCCGATGCTCGCTGCGGCCTGTGCCGTCCGCCCGCGGATGACCAATTGCTGCGTCTTGTGGATCGTGCCCGCCGGGTCAACCCATAGCGAGGGTTCGATATCGACCTTGCCGCCGCGCACTTTCAGCGCCCAAACCCGGCCTTGCGGCAACTTGAGCAAGGCGCCGGCACTATCCGCCGTCGGCGTCGCGGCAACGCCGGGCCCGAGATGGAACCGAATATCGAAGTTTCGGTCGGGCCGGCGCTTCAGCAGCGACTTTTTGGCGGGCTCGATCATGTCCTCGCCGCGCAGGTCCTGACCATCGGGGGACAGGAACAAGCGGCGGCGCACCACCATGCCAAAGCGCTTGCCATAGCCGTCGTGGGTGGTTTCCAGCCAGTGGCCCTGTTCGCTGCTGCGCGCCTGAATGGTCACTTCCTCGACACCCAGCCCCAGGCTGCCATTATCGCGCAACCGCGTGCTGTTGGTTTCGGCAATTACGAGCGTCGAATGCGCCGCGGACGTACGCAGGCCGGCGGCGAGCGGTTCGGCCAGCGGCGCCGCCAGCCCGCGTGCGCCGCCACAATTGGTGATCAACCGATCAGCCCCGTCGCTCAATTCAAACGCCAGCGTGCCGGCATGGCCACCAGCGACAGTGCGCGCCAGCGGCGGCGGCCCGGCATCGATGACCAGCACGGTCTTGCCCGCCGACAGCCGATGATAGCCCGACCAGCGGCCGCCGCGCGCCAGCGCATTGCCCGTCGCCACCCGCTTGGTCAGGCGATGCAGCGGCTCCGGCGCGATTGCTGCGGCGCCGTGCCAGGCGCCGATAACGCCATCACCCAGCGCCAGCCCTTTCAGGCTGGGTACCAGCCGCGCCAGTGTTTCCGCAAACAGCGGCGGCGGCCGCACATCCATTGCCGGGCTGCAATTGGCGGCAAACAGCAACAGTTCCGCCAGTTGCAGCGCGTCGACCGGCGCCCGGGTGGCAATACCGCCATCGGGCAGCACCAGTGTGCCGAGCAGCTTGTCCAGCGCCGCCAGCGCAACTTGCGCCCGCGCCTCGCCGCCGGGGATGAGCACGCCGGCGGCATAAAGCCCGGCCAGCGCCTTTGCCTTGCCCGGCCCATCCGCCATGCGGAACGCGGCGCGATCGAGATGCCGCGCCCAGGTGGCAATGCCCGACAGCAAAGCCGACCGATAGATCTGGTCCGATGACGACAGCACCAGCGGCGCGTGGCCCAGCGCCAGCAGCAACCGCGTACCGGTCACATCGGCGCGCCAGGCGGTGGGTTCGAATTCGGCAAAGCTCGCCAGCCAGCGCGTCACCAACGGCTCCGCCAGCGCGGCCGCGGCCTTGCGATCGGGCGTATGGGCGGCAATATCGCGCAGCCATTGCCAGCCATTCGCCCAGTCGCGCCACGCCGCCGGATGCTCAGGCTCGGCAAAGCTCAGGTCGCGGGTCATCGCGGTATGGCCGGCGTGGATCAGGCGGCCGGCGACGATGCGTTCTCCGATCGCTACGCTACCTGGCACCGGGTCTTCCGGCACGCCGAGCAGCTTCAGCGGGAAGCGCCCGCGCAGTCGCAGGCGGTGCAGCGGCGTGTTGTACAGCGACACGCTGACCCGGGTTGCCAGCCATTCGCCGAGGGTGCGTTCGCGGGCACTCGCCACTCGCAACAGCCGGCCTTCGCTTTCGACCGGGGCAATGACATCAGGCTCAATCGCATCCGGCGGGTCGGCCCTTGGGGTTCGGGTGCCGGCCTTGCGCGCCATGTCAGCCGCGCAGCGCCGCGATGTTGGCGGCATAATGGTCGGGGCCGCCCTTGAAGGTGGCAGTGCCGGCGACCAGCACATCGGCACCGGCGGCGATGACCCGCGGCGCGGTCATGGCGTCGATGCCGCCATCGACTTCCAGGTCGATCACCTTGCCGGTCTTGTCGATCGCCTTGCGGATCGCCTCGATCTTGCGCAGCTGGTTCTCGATGAAGCTTTGCCCGCCGAAACCGGGGTTGACGCTCATCACCAGCACGAGGTCGAGCTCCTCCAGCACATAATCGAGCATCTTGGCTGGCGTTGCGGGGTTCAATGAGACACCGGCCTTCTTGCCCAGCGCCTTGATGCGCTGGATGCTGCGGTGGAGATGTGGCCCGGCTTCGGCATGGACGGTGATGATATCGGCGCCAGCCTCGGCAAAAGCTTCGAGATACAGGTCGACCGGCGCGATCATCAGGTGGACGTCCATCACCAGCGATGTGTGCGGGCGGATCGCCTTGACCACCAGCGGCCCGATGGTGATGTTCGGCACGAAATGCCCGTCCATGACATCGACATGGACATAGTCGGCCCCCGCCGCCTCGATGGCGCGGACCTCCTCGCCAAGGCGGGCGAAATCCGCCGAAAGGATCGACGGGGCGATGCGAACCGGGGAATGCATGAACAGGCTCTAGCAGGCAGCGGCGGCGCCCGAAAGCACCGCATTAAGCCATCCAAAAGAAAAGGGCGCGCTCCGTTGCCGGAACGCGCCGTTTTCGGGATCAGGTGGTGCGATCAGGCGACGAGCGCGGCCTTGCGGCGGGCAGCGAAGCCGATCATGCCGAAGCCGGCGATCATCAACGCCCAGGTGCCGGGTTCCGGCACGGCGGCGCCAACGGTGATGTCGCGAACCTGGCCGGCTGCGACCAGGACAAAGGCGGTCGGCGAGCTGAGTGTGATCAACTGGCTGGTGCCCGATGCCGTGAAGGTACCGATCACAAATTGCGGAACGAACGCTTCGCCGGCGCCCTGGTCCGGGCCCGTCAAATTGACTAGGCCAGACGTCGAGGCACCGCCGGTGAATGCGGTTGCCCAGTTGTTGTTCCAGAACGGCTCGAACAGTTGCACGGCATATTGGTTGCCGGTGGTCAGACCGCTGATGGTGATCGAGAACGGGGCGCCCGAGCTGGAATAATCGCCGGTGCCGACCAGATCATTATAGCTGGCGTTGCCGAAGTTCGGGTTGCTGTAGATGCTGGTGACGGTTTCCACACCGGAAAGGGTGATCAACGATCCGAAGCCGGAGGTGAAGGTCACGCCGTTCAGGGTCGTCGTCGGCCCCGACGTGCTGGCGACGTGAAGGGTGCCGGTCGTCAGGATGTCGCTGGCATTGCCGGTTGCGTTGACGGGCGTCGACCAGAGGATCGTCGCGGCCTGGGCCGAGCCGCCGAAGGCAACCATGGCGGCCACACCGGCAACGCGAAGAAAGTTGTTCATAATCAATCCATTCCGGAAGCGAGTTTGTTTTCAGGATGGACAACGCAATAAACATGCCAGTGTTTAAAATTGATGTTTCTCAATGCGTTGGAAAAATCCGGATTTCGGAAGTGTAAGAAATCCCGACACTTTTCGCGGCCAGCCCTGATCCCGGTCCGGGACGGCATCATGCCCTCCAAACGAAAAGGGCGCGCTCCGTTGCCGGAACGCGCCCTTTTCGGGATCAGGTGGTGCGATCAGGCGACGAGCACGGCCTTGCGGCGGGCGGCAAAGCCGATCATGCCGAAGCCGGCGATCATCAACGCCCAGGTGCCGGGTTCCGGCACGGCCGAACCGACGGTCTGCAATGTCAGGTTCATGCCGGTCGAATCGTTGTAGTACACGGCGCCCTTGTCGAAGATGATGCCGACGGAATCGCCAATTCCGAGCGGGCCGCCATTGGCATAATTGATCGAAAGGTTGCCGGCGTTCAACGTTCCGATGGCGTTGGTGAAATTGAGCGTGCCGCCGGTGCGCAGGAAGAACAGCACGTCGACCCCGCTCGGGTTGACGTCCCGGACGGAGAAATTGCCGGTGAGCGAATACAGACCCGCAGTGGTTGCAGTGAATTCCGCATAAACGGCCTGGCCGTTGTTTGGCCCCGGATGCAGCAGCAACCGGTCATTCGGGACATTCACCGACCCATATTGCAGCGACGTCGTCGCGGATTTGGTGATGCCCGGCACGTTGTTGTCGGCGGCGAGCTGCAAGCAGACCGACCCGGTGATGAAGCAATTGGTGGTCGCAGTGAACGGCGTGAACGTCGAAACCCCGTTGAAGAGACCATAAGTGAAATTGCCGGCGCCTTGCGTCCCGTTGAAGCTGGTGAATGCATCATAGGTCACAGCGCTCGCCGGAGCAGCGGCCAAAGCGGCAGCGACAACAGCAATGGTCAAAAACGTCTTCATCGAAAGCCCCTTTTATCGCCCATCTGCGGGACGGATCGTTAAGGGTCTAGCAAGAAGTGTGCTGATTATACAAATCAACGACTTGAGCCGGATCAACTTTCGAATTCGTAAACCCTGCCTTACAGTTTGCGCATCCGCGCGATGAAGAACCCGTCCATGCCGCCATCCTCCGCGCGCATGCCCGGCAGGGTGCGCAGCCAGCCTTCGCCGGTTGCCGCCAGCCCCAGTGGAACTTCGCCGGCCTCGAACGGCGCCCGCGCCAGCGTGGCGACAACGCGTTCGGCGATGCGCTCGCCTTCGCGCGGATCGAGGCTGCACGTTGCGTAGACCAGCGTCCCGCCGGGTTTCAGCCAGTTCGCCGCGCGGCGCAGCAAGGCGGCCTGCAACAGCGTCAAGGGCGTCAGGTCGCGCGACCCCTTCAGGTGCAGCACATCGGGGTGGCGGCGGAAAATCCCCGTCGCCGAGCACGGCGCGTCGAGCAGGATGCGATCGAACAACTTGCCCGGTTCCCAGCGCAGCGCGTCGCCGGCGACCAACGTCGCCGACAGGCCGACCCGCGCCAGATTTTCGCGCACCCGGTCAAGCCGCGGCTCCGCCACATCGACCGCGGTCACATCGGCACCCAGCGCCGCCAGCTGCATCGTCTTGCCGCCCGGCGCCGCACACAGGTCGAGCACCGATTCCCCCGCCTGCGCGCCGAGCAGGCGCACCGGCAGCGACGCCGCCAGGTCCTGCACCCACCAGGCGCCGCCCCCGTCCTTGGCGCCGAAGCCCGGCCATTCGGTGATATTGCTGCCCAGAACCTTGCTGCGCGGCACCCGCACATGGCCCGGCAACAGCGAAACCCCGCCCAGCGCCTCGGCCCATTTCGCCGTTTCGCCAGCGTCCTTCAACGTCAGGTCGGTCGCCGGTTCATCGGCCAGCGATTGCGCCGCGGCTTCCGCCACATTTGGGCCCCAGTCCATCGCCCAGCGGATGGCGAACAGGTCGGGCAGATGCGGCACATCGGGCAGCGTCGCGGGCCGGCGCATCAGGTTGCCGAGCACGCCGTGAACGAGCCGCCGCGGGCCGCCTTCGACCAGCGGCAGCGCCGTGGCGACAGCGGCGTGTTGCGGCGTGCCGAGCTTCAACCAGCCGGCCAGCGCGATGCGCAGCACCATTCGCGCCCGCGCATCGTCGGGCAAAGGCTTGGGCGTCGCCGAATCGATCAGGGCGTCAAGATCGGGCAGCCAGCGCAGCACCGTCGAGGCAAGGTGCCGCGCCAGCGCGCGATCATTGCCCATCGAAATGCCATCGAGCGCCGATTCGAGCGCCAGCTCCAACGGCGTGCCGCGGCCGAGCACCGCC
The DNA here is from genome assembly GCA_049318305.1 of Polymorphobacter sp. GTDB lineage: Bacteria > Pseudomonadota > Alphaproteobacteria > Sphingomonadales > Sphingomonadaceae > Sandarakinorhabdus. The sequence continues at coordinate 9,962 of JBMOGO010000031.1, read as the reverse complement.
ATCAACAACCGCAAGGCACCCTTGCGGGCGGGCACGCCTTGCGTCGCCTGGATGGGTTTTTCCTTTTGTACCCGTGGTTCGAAACTAGCGATCACCGCCTCCAATGAATGCGCCGATGCGCTTGAAATAATTGACCGGAAACAGCCGCGTCATCCAGTCGATGAAGCGCGCATCGTTGCCGATCAGCACGCGCGGGCTTTTGCGTTCCATCCCGGCCACGATGATCGCGGCGGCCTGTTCGGGCGTCGTCTTTGCCGCTTTTTCGAATTCGGCGGCAAAATCCAGGTCGGTGCGCTGCCCGGGCATCCCGGCGATGCGCTTGGAATTTTTCGCGACATTGGTCTTCACGCCGCCGGGATGGACGCGGATGACGCAGATGTTCGGATCGGTAACGCCGAGTTCGAGATGCAGCGCCTCGGTCAGGCCGCGGACGGCGTATTTGGAGGCGTTATAGGCGCTTTGCGTCGGGTAACCCATCATCCCGAATACCGAGGAAATGTTGACCAGCCAGGCGCGATCCTGCTTGCGCAGATGAGGAATCGCGGCGCGGCAGCCTTCAACCACGCCGCCGAAATTGACTGCCATCACCCGGTCGAAATCGGCGCGCGGCGTGTCGGCGAACGGCGCCACAACGGTCAACCCGGCGTTGTTGATGATGCCGTCGAGCCGCCCGAATTCGGCCGCGGCGCCATCGACCCAGGCAATCAACGCGTCGGTATCGGTAACATCGAGCACGGTCGCGCTCGCCGGCCGGTTGCCGAGCAGGCGCCGGGTTTCCGCCAGCCCGGTGGCGTCCTTGTCGGCGAGCGCCAGCACGGCACCCTTGTCGGCAAGGTTGAGCGCCAGTGCCCGGCCGATACCACTGCCGGCGCCGGTCAACGCGATCACCCTGTTTTCAAAACTCCCGGCCATGATGCCGCTGCCCCTTCCCTGACGACGCACCGTCGCCTAAATCATGCAGCGTCCCCTAGCGCACCCGCGCCGAATTCGGAAACCCGCCGATGCCTCGCCCCGCTACGTCAGACTATGTGCCGCCCAAATCGCCGCCGGTGCCGCAGCCCGATCCGATGCCGGTGGCAGATGCGAAACGCGAAGTCGGCGGCCGCAAGGGGCCTGACCCGGTGCGCTATGGCGATTGGGAAAAAAGCGGCATCGCGGTGGATTTCTGACGAAACAGCCTCAGCGCCGCGCCAGCAGCGCCGCCAGCCGCCGCACATCCGCCACATAGGTCGCTTCATCAAGCCGGGCGTGCTTCAGCCCGTCAGCGGCGTTGGCAACGAGCCGGGCGCTGTGCTCCGGCTCCGGATCGCCAGCCGCCGCCAGGCGCGCGGTGACCAGCGCGGCAAAGCGCGCTGCGGTCGCACGGTGCAGGTCTCCGGCGATGGTTTCCGCTTCGGCCAGAATCTCGCTGGCGTGCGGGGTGGCCGCCAGCAGCTGGTGAATCGGCAGGTCCTTGGCCAGGATCGCCGCCGCCAACCCCTCGCCCGCCGGCATGGTCTCGGGCCAGGCCGCTTCCGCCCCGGTCATTGCATCGGCGAGCAGCATTTCCGCCAGCGCGCGAAACACCGCCGCCTTGCCGGGAAACACCAGGTACAGCGCCGGCCGCGACATGCCCACTGCAGCGGCGATATCGGCCATGGTGGTGCGGCGATAGCCATAGCGGGCAAAGGCTTGCAGCGCCGCCGCGACGATACGAGCACGGCGTTCCATGGCTTCCGGCGTAGCATTTGACAAATCAGACGACATTTGTCACACCGTATCAGAACGCAGATCGGAATGCGAGCGAAAAGCGGAAGGCGCAATGGCCAAGGGTCTGGTGCTGGTCACGGGTGCATCCGGGTATATCGCCGGATTCGCCATAAAACAGCTCGTTTCTGATGGCTGGTCGGTGCGCGGCACGGTCCGCAGCCTCGCCAGGGCCGATGCGTTGCGCCACACGCTCGGCACGCCCGATCTGCGACTGGTCGCCGCCGACCTGGACCATGACGCCGGCTGGGCCGAGGCAGTGGCGGGTGTCGATCATGTCCTCCACATCGCCTCGCCGATTCCCGATCGCGAACCAAAACATGACGATGAACTGGTCGTGCCGGCCCGCGAAGGCGCGCTGCGGGTGCTACGAGCGGCGCGCGATGCCGGGGTAAAGCGGGTGGTGATGACGTCCTCCACCGCCGCCATCTGCTATGGCATGGACGGCGACAGCCGCACCTTCACCGAAGCCGACTGGACCAACCCTGCCCACCCCGACACCTATGCCTATGTCCGTTCCAAGGCCATCGCCGAACGCGCCGCGCGGGATTTCATGGCAGCCGAAGGCGGCGCTCTGGAATTTTGCACCATCAACCCTGGCGCCGTTCTGGGCCCGGTGCTCGGCAAGGATTTCTCGGCATCGCTCGAAGTCGTGAAGAAACTGCTTGGTGGCGAACTGCCGGGCTGCCCGCGGCTCGGTTTTCCGCTCGTCGATGTGCGTGATATTGCCGATATCCACATTCGTGCCATGACAGCGCCGAACATGAACGGCGAACGCTTCCTCGCCGCCGGCGATTTCCTCTGGATGCGGGATATCGCCGAGATCCTGAAAATCCGCCTGGGCGCCCAGGCGCGCAAGGTGCCGACGCGCAATCTGCCGGATTTCCTGATCAAGCTATCGGCGCTGTTAGACCCGACGGTAAAGATGGTCCTCCCCGAACTTGGCAAGCAGCGTCTTTGCGACACGTCGCACGCGCGCAGCGTGCTGGGCTGGTCGCCGCGGCCGGTGGAGGAAACCATCGTCGATTGCGCGCAAAGCCTGTTGGCGGCGGGGCTGGTCAAGGGGCAGTAAGGGCCTCCGGCGGGCAGGGCCGAGGCCCTGCACCCATTTGATTATAAGCGCCTGACATCGATGTTGCGTCCGCACCCAATAATCGGGTGCAGGGCCGCCGGCCCTGCCCGCCGGAGGCTCTGCACCATCTGCGCTTGCCCGCTTGACTCCGCATCGGACTCAGCTGCAATTAGAACAAACAAGGAACAAAGTGAGTCGCCCCCTTCCCCTTCCGGCCGCCTTGGCGGCGTTCGAACCCGGCCTGGCCGGCGCGGACGGGCCACGATTCACGCTGGGGCACGACGTTACCGACGCGCGATTGGGTGGCGGCCTGGCGGTGGCGGCGCTGCACGAGCTTTATGCGGCGCGCGAGGATGATGCGGCGGCAACGGCGGGCTTTGCCCTGTTGCTGGCGCTGCGCTGCGGCCGCGATGGCCCGCTGGTCTGGCTGCGCGAGGACAAGGCGCGGATGAACGGCCGGCTATACGGGCTGGGCCTGGCCGAACTGGGCTTCGATCCGGGGCGGCTGGTCCTGGTGCAGGCGACTGACACGCTGTCGGTGCTGCGCGCCGCGGCGGAAGCGGTGCAATGCGTGGCGGTCGGCGGTGTCGTTATCGAACCCTGGGGCAAGGCGGCGGCGGTTGACCTGACGGCGACGCGGCGGCTGGCGCTGGCGGCGGCACGATCGGGGGTGCTGACGCTGCTGTTGCGCAGTGGCGACGCGTCGCCATCGGCGGCGAACAGCCGCTGGCAGGTGGCGGCAGCCCCGTCGCAGGCGCTGCCGGCCAATGCACCGGGGCTGCCAGCGTTCGATGTCACTTTGCTGCGTCACCGCGGCGGGGTGGCGGGATTTTCAACCCGATTGGAGTGGGACCGTGATCGCAGAGCCTTTGGCACGGCGCTACCTGGCGTTGCACCTGCCGCTGTTGCCCAGCGAACGGCTGCGCCGCGCGGCGCCCTCGCCGCCTGACGCGCCATTTGCCCTGGTAGCCAAGCGGCGTGGCAGCCTGGTGCTGGCGGCGGTCGATGCCCGCGCCAGCGCCGAAGGGCTGGCGCCGGGGCTGACGCTCGCCGATGCGCGCGCGCGGCTGCCCGATCTGCTGGTCATGCCCGATGACCCGGCGGCCGATCTGGCGCTGCTCGAATGGCTGGCAGATGGCTGCGACCGCTATTCACCGATGGTGATGGCGGTGCCGCCGCACGGGCTGGTCATCGATATCACCGGCTGTTGCCACCCGTTCGGTGGGGAAGCGGGACTGGTCGACGACCTGTTGCCGCGTCTGGCGCGGCTGGGGCTGACGGCGCAACCGGCGTTGGCGGATACGCCCGATGCGGCCTTGGCGCTGGCGCGGCACCAGCTGGATGCCGTGGGCGACCTGCCGGTGACGGTGCTTGCGGTGCCCGAGGCGACGCACCTGGCGCTGCGCCGTGCCGGCTTGAAGCGGATCGGCGATGTGGCGCGCCAGCATCGCCCGGCGCTGGCAGCGCGGTTCGGTGCCGATATGCTGATGCTGCTGGCGCGTTTGCTCGGCGAAATCGACATGCACATCACGCCGCGGCGCAGCCCGGCGGTCGTGGACGCCGTGCAGCGTTTCGCAGCGCCACTGGCGCACAGCGAGGCGGCACTGGCGGTGATCGAGGCGCTGGCGGTGCGTGCCGGGATGCAGCTGGCGGTACGCGCCGAGGGCGGGCGGCGGTTCGAAGTGGCGCTGTTCCGCAGTGACGGGCATGTCGCGCGGCTGTCGGTCGACACCGCAGCACCGGTGCGCGACCCCAAGATCCTCATTCGGCTGCTGCGGGAACGCATCGATTCGCTGTCCGATCCGCTCGATCCGGGGTTCGGATACGACATGATCCGGCTGGAAGTGCCGGTGGTGGCACCGCTCGCCGACACGCAATTGCTGCTGGAAGGCGGCACCCTGGCCGATGGCGAGATCGGCGCGCTGGTCGATCGGCTGGCGACGCGGCTGGGGCGCGGCCGGGTACGGCGGCTGGTGGCGGGGGACAGCCATATCCCCGAACAGGCGGCGTTCGACCTGGCGTTTGCCGATGCCCCCGCCGGGCTCTGGCCACAGCCGGCCAGCGGCGAGCCGCCCGCCCGCCCGATCCGCCTGTTCGACCCGCCGCAGCCGATCGATGTCATCGCCGAAGTGCCGGACGGGCCGCCGCGGCGGTTCCGCTGGCGCCGCAAGCTGCACGACGTGGTGCGCCATGAAGGGCCGGAACGCATCGCTGCCGAATGGTGGCGACGCGCCGATGGCGCCGGGCTGACCCGCGATTATTACCGGGTGGAGGATGACGAGGGCCGGCGCTTCTGGCTGTTCCGGCACGGGCTGTACGGCACCGAAAAGCCGGTACCGGGCTGGTATCTGCACGGCCTGTTTGCATGAGCTTTGCCGAACTGGCCGCGACAACGCATTTTTCCTTTCTGCGCGGCGCGTCGTCACCGGCCGAAATGGTGGCAACGGCGATTGCGCTGGGCCATGCCGGCATCGGCATTGCCGATCGCAACAGCGTCGCCGGCGTGGTGCGGGCCCATGTCGCACTGCGCGAGGCGGTTGCCGAACATGGCGAGATCCCGTTCCGGCTGGTCGTTGGTGCCCGGCTGGTTTTTGCCGATGGTACGCCCGACATCATCGCCTATCCGGCCAATCGCCGCGGCTGGGGACGGCTGTGCCGGCTGTTGACGCTGGGCAATCGCCGCGCCGAAAAGGGTGATTGCATCCTCGGTTTTGCCGATCTGGCCGAACATGCGGATGGCCAGCTGTTCATCGCCATGGGGGTGGACCGGCTTGCCGACCTCGCCGCCATCGCGCCGGGCCGCACATGGCTGGCCGCCGCCATGCCGCGTCATGGCCTTGACCGCCGCCACCTTGCCCGGTTGCAGGCGCAAGCCGATTTTGCCGGCGTGCCGCTCGTCGCGGTCAATGCCCCGCTCTATGCCGCGCCCGAACAGCGCCGGCTCCACGACGTGCTGACCTGCATCGCCGAAAAGACCACATTGGCCGAAGCCGGCACACGGCTGCAGGCGAATGCCGAACGCCATCTCAAACCGACGGCGGAAATGGCGCGGCTGTTTGCCGATTGTCCGGACGTATTGACGGAATCTGTCAAAATACTGAAACGCATCGATTTTTCGCTCGATCAGCTGCGCTATGAATATCCCCATGAACCGGTCCCCACCGGCTATTCGCCGCAAGGCTGGCTGGAAACACTGACGCTGCAAAAGGCCTTTGCGCGCTGGCCGGACGGCATTCCGGCCAAGGTGCTGGCACTGCTCACCGATGAATTCACCATCATCGCCAAGGCCGGCTATGCCCCCTATTTCCTGACGGTCCATGATATCGTCGCCTTTGCGCAAGGGCGCGACATCCTGTGCCAGGGGCGCGGATCGGCCGCCAATTCCGCCGTCTGCTATGTGCTGGGCATCACCGCCGTCGATCCGGTGAAGAACAACCTGCTGTTTTCCCGCTTCATTTCCGAGGAACGCAAGGAACCACCCGATATCGACGTCGATTTCGAACACGAGCGGCGCGAGGAGGTGATGCAATATGTCTATGCGCGCTATGGCCGGGATCGCGCCGGTATTGCGGCCACCGTTATCCATTACCGCCCGCGCAGCGCGGTGCGCGAGGTCGGCAAGGTGCTCGGCCTGTCGGAAGACGTCACCACCCGGTTGACCAGCACGGTGTGGGGCAGTTTTGCCAGCCATATGGAGAAACGCCGCTTCGCTGAAAGCGGTTTCGACCCCGAAGCCCCCGAAATCGCCCGACTGGGCGATCTGGTGACGCAGATCATGGGGTTTCCCCGGCATCTGTCGCAACATGTCGGCGGTTTCGTGCTGACCAACGACCGGCTCGATGAAACCGTGCCGATCCACAATGCCGCAATGGTCGATCGCACTTTCATCGAATGGGACAAGGACGATATCGACGCGCTGGGGCTGATGAAGGTCGATATCCTGGCGCTCGGCATGCTCAGTTGCATCCGCAAGGCTTTTGCGCTGATCGCCACGCACATAGGCCGGCAATACACGCTAGACAATGTCCCGGATGATGCTCCTGACGTTTACGACATGCTGTGTCAGGGCGACAGCGTCGGGGTTTTCCAGATCGAAAGCCGCGCGCAGATGAACATGCTGCCGCGCCTGCGCCCACGCGAATTCTATGATCTGGTCATCCAGGTCGCCATCGTCCGCCCCGGGCCGATTCAGGGCGACATGGTCCACCCCTATCTGCGCCGCCGGCAGGGGCGCGAAAAGGTGGAGTTTCCCTCACCGGCGCCGCCGCACGATCCCGATGAATTGCGCGGCGTCCTCGGCAAAACGCTCGGCGTGCCGCTGTTCCAGGAACAGGCGATGAAGCTCGCCATCACCGCCGCCAGCTTTACCCCGTCCGAAGCCAACCAGTTGCGCCGCGCCATGGCGACCTTCCGCAATGTCGGCAACATGCAGAATTTCGAAGCCAAGATGGTCGATGGCATGGTGGCCCGCGGTTATGACCGCGATTTCGCCGATCGCTGCTTCCGCCAGATCCAGGGGTTCGGCAGCTATGGCTTTCCCGAAAGCCATGCGCTGGCCTTTGCCCGGCTGGTCTGGGTCTCCTCCTATCTCAAATGCCGTTACCCGGCGGTGTTTGCCGCCGCCCTGCTCAATTCGCAGCCGATGGGATTCTACGCCCCGGCGCAGATCGTCCGCGACGCCAGCGAGCATGGCATCGAAATCCGCCCGATCGATATCAACCACAGCGACTGGGACAACAGCATCGAAGGCGTCGCGCTCCGTCTCGGCCTACGCCAGATCACCGGTTTCCGCGAAATCTGGGCCGATGCGATGGTCGCGGCGCGGCCCTTTGCCAGCATCGAGGCGCTGGCCCGCACCGCCAACCTGCCCGATCGCGCCCTGCGCCTGCTCGCCGATGCCGATGCCTGTGGCTCGCTGGGCCTCGATCGCCGCGATGCCGCCTGGGAAGCCTTGCGCACCCCCAGCGGCGAGCTGCCCCTGTTCGCCGCCGCCAAGGCCCGCGAACTCGGCGCCGAACCGGACGCCGACCTGCCGCTGCTCACCCCCGGTGAACAGGTCGCCGCCGATTACCAGACCATCCGCCTGTCGCTAAAGGCGCACCCGATGGCACTGCTGCGCCCGCATTTCGCCGCAGAGGGCGTGCTCAGCTGTGCAGAAACCACTGCAGCGCGCAACGGCCGCCGGGTGCGCACCGCCGGTGTCGTCCTCGTCCGCCAGCGGCCGGGCAAGGGCAACGCCATCTTCGTCACGCTGGAGGATGAAACCGGCGTCACCAACATCGTCATCTGGTCGCGCCTGTTCGAAATCTTCCGCCGGCCGATCATGGCGTCGCGGCTGATGCTGGTCGAAGGCGAGGTGCAGCGCAGCCCCGAAGGTGTCGTCCACCTCATGGCGAGCCGCATCATCGATCGCAGCCGCGCGCTCGACCTGTTGTCGGAAACCCATGATTCCCGACCGCAGCCGCTGCGCTCCGACGAGTTCCTGCATCCCGACCAGCCGAGTTCACACCCCGGAAACCGGGCACGTCACCCGCGGGATGTGCGGATCTTGCCGCGGTCGCGGGATTTTCATTGAAGGGGCCTCCGGCGGGCAGGGGGTGACCCCCTGCACCCCGTTGTCGCGGGCGCTGCATCACGCCATAACGAGTGTATGGAACAATTGTTTGAACAGGCGTGCGCCCTTGCGGTTTTGCTGATCGCCCGGCGTCAGACCGTCGCTGTCGCCGAATCCTCGACTGGCGGCCTGATTTCGGCGGCCTTGCTCAGCGTGCCGGGCGCGTCGGCCTATTATCTCGGCGGCGCCGTGGCTTACACGCCGCGCGCCCGCCACCGCCTGCTCGACCTGAAACGCGAAGACGTGCGCGGGCTCAAATCGGCCAGCGAGCCCTATGCCGCCCTGCTCGCCGAAACCGCCCGTCACCGGTTCAGCGCCACCTGGGGCCTTGCCGAAACCGGCGCGTCAGGGCCGAACGGCAACCCCTATGGCGACGCCGCCGGCCATAGTTGCCTTGCCGTCGCCGGGCCGGCGTCGGCGGCGCAAACGCTCGAAACCGGCGTCACGGACCGGACCGGCAACATGCTGGCCTTTGCCTCGGCGGCCCTGGCGCTGTTGCAGGCGCAGCTTCTGGTAGCGCCGCTCCGTTAGGTGGCACCCATCGCATCGCCCATGCGGCGGATGGCGGAGATCTTGTCGTGCAGCAGCGACCAGTCATCAGAGGCCGCGATCGGCGCCCATATCGCTTCGACCTCGTCGATGAGCATGGTGCAGGGTTCGTTGTCGGCCCAATAGGGGTGCGTAGGCGGCGTTCCCGCATAGGCCGGCACGGCGACGCGAAAGGCGGCAAAACCGTCGCTTGCGTACATCACATCGGCGGGCGAAGGCCCGCGGCGCACACCGTGCCGCCAGTCGAACCAGAAGCGATCGGGCGACATGCGTGTGCTGGTCAACGCGGTTTCGATGGCTTTCACCAAGGCGATGTCGCTGTCCGGATCACGCCGTGCAACGCCCAATCGGGCCAGGATCGCCGTCACTAGTGCCGACTGATAGCGCTGGGGATAGGCCTCCAGCGGCGGTTTCAGGTCTTCCAGCGGCGCGATCAATCGCAAGGCACCTGCCAGCTGATAGGCGTTCCACTGCAACGCCTCGGCCTGGCGGCCAAAGCTGTAAAGGCCGTGATGGTCGAAATAGGCGGCGGTGAAATCCGGGTCCCACGCCGGGGCAAAGCGCCACGGGCCATAATCGAATGATTCGCCGGTGATGTTGATATTGTCCGTGTTGAGCACGCCATGCACAAACCCGGCGGCCATGAACTGCGCCGCCAGCCGCGAGCCAGTGGTGACGGCATGGTCGAGCAGGGCGGCGGCAGGACATGGTCCCGTCGCATCCGGCGCAAAGTGTCGCAGTGCATAATCGACCAGCCGCGTCATGGCGGCTTCGTCCTTCAGATAGGCCTGGCGCTGGAAGCTGCCGTAGCGGACATGGCTGTGGTTGAGGCGCACCAGCACGGCGCTGCGGGTCGGGCTGGGTTCGTCGCCGCGCTGCAGATCTTCCCCGGTTTCGATCACCGACAGGGTGCGGCTGGTGGTCAGCCCCAGCGCCTCGAGCATTTCGGTGGCGAGGATTTCACGCACCGCGCCCTTCAGC
>JBMOGO010000030.1:0-31475 GCA_049318305.1 Polymorphobacter sp. | reverse complement strand
AGCCTTGAATCAACCACCGAGTCTCGCGTCAACCAATTTGTCCACGCCGCCTAACGCGCCATAGGGTTCAATGAACATGTCCTTGAACCGTTTGCCGTCGTCGCGGCCATCGGCGCCCAGCGTCGCACCATCAGGATAGATATTGTCACCCAGCATGACGCCGAACTGACATTTGGCGGTCTTGCACCATGCCGCCATCGCCCGCGCCGTTGGCATGAGGCCGGAAGCCGCCACCGTGCTGCCCGCCACCTGCGCCATCGGCGGCGGGGTGAATTCGGCAGCGGGGCGTTTTTCCTTCAGCCATTTGGCACGGGCTTCGGCAATGAACGCCGCTTCGTCGCGCGGCGGCGTCACATCTTCGGCGTCAAGATAGTCGAGCCTGTAGCCGGTGTCGCCAAACGCCAGGAACGACACACTGCCGGCAGGCGCAGCGGGAGAGCGCACATCGGCACCCACCCCGGCACAGCCCGCCAGAAGGCCCGCGACAGACAGGAAAACAAAACGCCGCGCCATCACACCTGGTCCTCAATCAGCCATCAGAATGTGACGCGTACCCCACCGGTGTAGCGCCGGCCAAAGGTTTCGCGCTCGATGGTGCGGGCATCGGTGCCGACAAAGCGCCGGCCCGGGCCGTTGAGCAGGTTCGACAGATCCATATAGACTTCGAAATTGGGCGTCACGGCATAGCGCGCCGAGACGTCCAGTTCGTCATCGAGCGCCCAGTAGAAATCACCGCCGACCGCTGGTTCACCCAGCGAGTCGATCCAGTTGCTGCGGATCTGGTACGAAACCCGCGCCGAGAAGCCGTACTTTTCATAATATGGCCCGACGTTGGCGACAAAATCCGACGTGCCCGGGAAACGCACCTTGCGGCCATCCGGCGTTGTCGCCTCGCTCTTGTTGAAGGTGACGTTGGTCTGGATGCCAAAGCCGCCCAGGAAGCCGGCATCGCGGGTGACATCATCGACCTGCATCTGGAATGCAGCTTCGGCACCATAGATATAGCCCGTACCACCGTTGATGATGCTGCTGAGGATATAGTCCGACCGGTCGACACCGTTGGTGTTGAGCACATCCGAATTGAACTGGCGGGTGCTGCTGAACAGCACGTCGCGGGCGTGCTTGTAGAAAATGCCCGCCGAAATGAAGCCACCCATCGCCGGGTAGAATTCATAATAGAGATCGACACCCCGGGTTTTTTCGGGAACCGCTTCGGGGTTGCCGCCCGAAACAGTCATATTGCCATCGTTGAACGTGAAATTGGGGCGCAGCACCGGATAGTCCGGGCGGGCGGCGCCGGTGTTGAGCGACAGGCGCAGCTTGTGTTCGTCGGTGATGTTCCAGTTAACGTGCATGCTGGGGTAGGCAGCGGTGAAATCGCTATCGACGCGCAGGCGGCCGGTCTGGGCAAAGGCCTCGGCGCTGTTCTTCACATGCTCGACGCGCACACCATAGACGACATTACCCCAATCGAAGGTCGTCAGGCCCATCGCATAGCCCGAATAGACTTTTTCGCGGACCTTGTAGAAATTGGCGTTGACGAAATTATAGTCGGCGAGCTGATCGACCTGGTTGACGATGTTGACGATACCAACCTTGGAGAAATAGGGGAACGTATAGCCGAGCGGCAGCTTGCCCTTGTAGGCATCGGGAATGTTGATGGCCGTTGGCGACAGTGGCGTGCCGGTCGAGGCAAAGATCGCCGCCGAATTCACATCGAGGATGCGTTCATCGACTTCCTTGACGCGGTTGTCATATTGGCCGCCGAAGGTGAATTTGGTGTCACCGAACAGGCTGGTATCGCGGCTGATATCAAGCCGCGCCGAATAGGCGTTGGTCGTGTCCTTGGCCCTGAGGCCGCGCACGCGCGTCAGCGACAGCGGAAAATCCTGGATCGCCATGACGCGGCTGCCGCGTGACAGCGTGCCATCGGCGGCGCGCAGGGTGCGGTAGAGTTCGACCTTGGACAATTGCTTGTCGGTCAGGTCGTAAAAGACGCTGGGGCGGTTGATGGCGTTGGCGCCGTTGGTGCCAAAGCCCGGGCTGTCATAGTTGAGCTGGGCGGGGGCCGACCGGTCGTCGACCGAACGGGTGTAATTGCCGCGCCAGCTGACTTTCCAGTCGTCGAACTGATGGTCACCGCCGATGGTGTTGACGAACACCGACTGGAGGAATTCGCGCGCCAGCACGTTGGAAGCGATGTCGATGCCGTGAACAGTGCCCAAGAAGGGCGTGTTGCTGGCACACACATCGGCATAGCCGGTGGTGTTGGGGGCCAGCACCGGCGCGCCGCATGCTGCGGTGGAATTGGGTACGCGTGCTTCCTGGTCATCAAAATCGAAGATGTAATTGTTGCGCAGTTCATCGTCGGTGAAGGCTGAATAGATGCTTGTGGCAAAGATGGTGTTGTCGCTGTCCGGCTTCCATTCCAGCCGGCCCGAGACGCTGTAGTTGCGGCGGGTCAGGCGATACAGCTTGTTTTCGGTTTCGCGCGCCCAGACCCGCGGATTATCGCCAGCGGTCGCCGGGCGCATATCGCGCGACACGGTTTCCCAATCGGTTTCAAAATTGTCGGTGGCCATTTCGCGCGAATAATAGCTGGCTGAAACCAGCGCGCCGATTTCGCCGATGCCGGTATCCCAGCGGTTCGACAGCACGCCGGTGGCTTCATATTCACCGCCGTCGCCCAGATCGACAGTGCCGATGCCGCCGCGCAGCGCGACGTGCAGGCCCTTGTAATCAAACGGCGAGCGGGTGACGATGTTGACATTGCCGGCAATGGTTTCGCTCGTCATGTCGGGCGTCACCGCCTTGCGCACGACGATCTGCGAGGCAATCGCCGATGGGATCGAATCGAACCGCGCATCCCGTCCTTCGGGCGACACGATGTTGATGCCGTCGAACGACAGTGTCGTCCATTGCAGCGGTGCACCGCGCAGATTGATGTAACGCGCCTGGCCCTGGTCACGCTGCACGGCCACGCCGGGCAGTCGGCTTACCGCTTGGGCGATGTTCTGGTCGGGCAGGCGACCGACCGAATCGGCCGACACGATGCTGACCAGCGATGGCGACGCCTTTTGTGCCTTAAGCGCCGCTTCCTCCGATTCCTTGATCGGGCGCGACCCTGTCACGATGATTTCATCGTCCGAGACGGTGGCAGCATCTGCGGCGGCAACTGTTTGTGCGGCAGCGCCGCTGGCCAGCGCGGTCGCACCCAGCTACATGGCACGGACAATGGTAATCACAGGTGAAGCAGACATTCAAAAGCCCCCGGCTGTCGCAGAAATGCGGCGATGACCGGGGGCTGCTAACGGTGAATTGTGACAGAGCGTTTTCGAGAATGTTACACTCGCGTTACAGATTACGGATGCGTAACTTCTGTTGCCGAAACAGCACTACCGTCCCGGCGCCTCTATTCATACCGCAGCGCCAGCGCCGGGCTGCGCCGCGCCACCTTCAGCGCGTGGCCGATAATGGTGGCAGCAGCGATGATGGCGGCGAGCAGCCCGGCACCGATGAACCAGTGCGGCCCGAGATCGATGCGCGCGTCGAACGTGTCGAGCCAGTCGCGCATCAGCCACCATGCCACCGGCCAGGCGATGATGTTGGCCAGCAGCACCGGCTGCGAGAACTGCCAGACCAGCAGGCGCACGATATCGTGGTCGCGCGCGCCCAGCACCTTGCGGATACCGATTTCGCGGGTGCGCCGTTCGGCGGTGAAGGCGGCAAGGCCATAAAGCCCGAGGCAGGCGACGATGATGGCAAGCCCGGCGAAGGCGGCAAAGGTCTTGGCGCGGGCTTCGTCGGCGTCATATTGTTCGCGAACGATATCGTCGGTGAATTGCGCCTGGAACGGCACCTGCGGGGCATAGCGTTTCCAGACAGCCTCGACCTTTTCGCGGATGGCGCCGGCTTCGCCAGCTTTGATGCGGACCATCATTTCGGTCATGTAGCTGCGATCATAATAGAACATGATCGGATCATAGGGATCGCGCAGCGAGCGAAGGCGTAGATCGGCAACTACACCCACGATGGTGACGGGGGTCAGCCCGTATTTGTCGTCGGTGAGGCTCACGCGGATGACCTTGCCGACGGCGTCCGCGGGGGTTTTGAAACCGAGCTTTTTCATGGCTTCGGTGGTGATGACGGTGTTGGTGCCGCGAGCGGCGAGTTCCGCCTCGCTGGCATCGTCGCCGTGGGCGATCCGGATGTCGTCGCGCGGATTGGCGGCATCGAGCAAGCGTCCGGCGAGGGGCTTGAGATCCATGGCGGCAAAGAAGCCGGGATCGACGTTGTAGTTGCCCAGGTTGATCGGCAGCGGGTTGCCATCGATACGCACCGACGTGTTGATGCTGCTGCTGGTGTTCACACCGATGCTGGTGCGGCCGACCGCCTCCACACCGGGGATGGCGGCTGTGGCGGTGACGATCTGGTCGGCGACACCTTCGAGCTGCCGGCGGCCGATGCCGGTAACCTGGAGCAGGCCGGCTCTGTTGTAACCGGGGTCCGACGATCGGGCGTAGATGGTTTGTGCGGTGACGATGGCAGTGCAGATGACCAGTGCAATGGAAACGGCGAATTGGCCGATGACGAGAATGTTGCGCAAGGAGCCTTTGCCCTGTGTATCCGCGCCGCTGCGATTTGATTTGAGCACGGGGGCCGGATCGAAGCGGGAAAGGACAAAGGCCGGGTAAAGCCCGGCGGCGAGGCCGACGACGATGACGAGGCCGATGACCGGGAGCAGGATGCCGCCTTGGCCAAAATAGTGCAGGCTGAGATCGGCATCGAGAAAGTCGGAGAGCGCCGGCAGGGCCAGCTCGGCGATGACGAGTGCGACAAGCATCGAGAGGGCGGCAACGACGAGCGATTCGCCGAGGAATTGCGTGATGAGCTGGCGGCGGGAAGCGCCCATGACCTTGCGCAGCGCCACTTCGCGCGCCCTTTGCCCGGCGCGGGCGGTCGCCAGATTGGTGAAATTGATGCAGGCCATGCCAAGGATCAGCAGGGCGACAAGAGCGAAGGTGGCGATGGTTTTGGGGTCGTTGCTGGCGGTGTTGCCATCGACGCCGCCCGAGAGATGGACGTCGGCGACGGGGACGAGCTTCCAATCGACATCATCGCCTTCGCTGACGACGGCATCGCCGACCGCTTCCTTGGGGATGTTGCGCTTTTCCCAGGCCGGGATGCCCTGGTTGATCGCAGCGACAGACGCGCCCGGGCGCAGGCTGATATAGTTGTAGCCGGCGTTCCAGCCATAGCGCGTGAAAAAGTCCGGCCTGTCGGCATAGGGCAGCCGGCTGAACGCCGCGATCATCGTCACGGCAAGGTGGGAGTTTTTCGGCAGGTCGCGCAGCACACCGGTGACCGTGTAATCGATGGTCTTGCCACCGCTGACGATCGACAGGGTCTTGCCCATGGGATCGACGCCGGGATAGCGGCGCGCGGCCTCGGCCTCGGTGAGCAGCAGCGAATTGGCGTTGCGCAGCGCCGTGCGGGCATCGCCGCTGACCAGCGGCAGTTGCAGGATGGCAAGGAAATCAGGTTCGGCTGCCAGCACCTTTCCGGTCGTGGCGACGCCGTTTTGAATGATGACCGGCTGGCCGTCGGCGGCATAGGCGACCTTGTCGATTTGCGGAAAGTCCTTGGCCAGCGAGCGGCCGACCACATAGGCCGATATCTGCGATTGCTTTGACCGGCCGGTGTTGTTGCCGAGGAACGACGTTTGCACCTGATAGGCGTTGGCATGGCCAGGGAGCCATTGGTCGTAACTGGTTTCGTAGCGGACGAAGAGCAGCAGCAGGATGCACGCCGCCATGCCGATGGCGAGGCCGAAGATGTTGATGGCGGCAAACACCCGGTTGCGGCCGAGCGCGTTGAGACCGGTGGTGAGGTAGTTGCGGAGCATGTTGGCTGGCCTTGCAAAAGGAAGGGAGCAGGACGTGTCAGGCGGCGCGGCGCGTTTCCACGAGGACGCGGCCATCGAGCATGTTGACCACCCGGCCGGCGTAATCGGCATGGGCGGGGCTGTGCGTGACCATGACGATCGTCGCGCCTTCCTCGTTCAGGGATCGCAGCATCCGCATGACCTCCTCGCCGTGCGCGGTGTCGAGGTTGCCGGTGGGTTCGTCGGCCAGGATCAGCGGCGGTTCGGCGACAACGGCGCGGGCGACGGCGACGCGCTGCTGCTGGCCGCCCGAAAGCTGTGACGGACGATGGTTGGCGCGGTGGCCGATGCCGACCTTGTCGAGCACCTTATCCACCCGGGCGCCGCGCTCCGCGCGGCTGATGCCGTGATAAAGCAGCGCCAGCTCGACATTTTCGCGCACCGAAAGTTCATCGATGAGATTGAAGTTCTGGAAGATGAAGCCGATCCGGCGCTTGCGGATATCGGTCAGCTGGTTTTCCGGCAGGCGAGCGACTTCGCGGCCTTCCAGCGCATAGGCGCCGGCGGTGGGGCGATCGAGCAGCCCGACAATGTTGAGCAAGGTGGACTTTCCGCAGCCCGATGGCCCCATGATGGCGACGAACTCGCCGGCATCGATCTGCAGGTCGATATCGTCGAGCGCCGTCGTTTCCACGGTATCGGTGCGATAGGATTTTCTGAGGGCCGACAGACGGATCATTGATTATTCTCCTGAAAGCTTGAGACGGGTCTTGTCGGCAAAGCCGGTATAGGCCGAGGTGATGATACGATCGCCGGGCACGATGCCGCCGATGACTTCGATGCTGTCGGGGTTGCGGCGGCCAAGCCGCACGGCGCGTTTTTCCGCGGTCTTGCCATCCTTGCCGACAACGAACGCCCAGGCGCCGCCGCTATCCTGGTAAAAGGCGCCATTGGCGACCAGCGTGGCCGGCGCCGGATCACCCAGCGTCAGTTTCGGCTGGAGCGTCTGGCCGCGTTGCAGGGCCGCCGGCTCGCCCGCGTCAAAGCGCAGGTCGGCGGTGAAGGTGCCGCCCTTCACCTGCGGATAAATCTTGGCAACCGTCAGCGGCCAGCTTTTGCCGTTCCATTCGACGTTGGCGCGCTGGCCCGTCGTCACCCGGCCAAGGTAAAATTCGTCGATATCGGCGACCAGCTTGTTGCGGCCGGCACTATCGACCTGGCCAAGCCGCTCGCCGCGCGACAGGCTTTGCCCGACCTGCGGGCTGAAGCCCGACAATTGCCCGGCAACCGGCGCCCGGATGGTGAGGGCGTCAAGGCTGGCCCGAGCCAACCGCAGATTGGCGGTCAGGCCCGAGGCGGCGCTGCGCAACTGCGCCAGCTGGCTGGCCTGCAGGCGCTCCTCGGTCACCATGGTTTCGGCGGTGACGCTGCGGCGTTCCTTCAAGTAACGCGCCTCGTCTTCGGAATCCTTCAGCGCCCGGCCCGATACCCAGCCGCCGGCGGCAAGCTTTGCATCGCGATCGAGCTGGCGGCCGGCCTTGCGCAGCTGCCAATCGACTTCGGCGAGGTTGCGGCGGTTTTCGAGCCGGCTGCGCTGCAATTCCAGTTCCTGGGCGCGCAGATTGTTGAGCTGCTGGCTGACATCGGCCTCGCGCGCGATGACATCGAGTTGCAGCGTGGCGTTCGACAACACCGCCAGCGGCTGGCCCGGTGTCACCTGGGCACCGTCTTCGACCAGCACGCGATCGATGCGGCCGCCTTCGACCGAATCGAGGAACACGGTCACCGATGGCGTGACGCGGGCGCGCAGCGGCACGAAATCATCGAAAGTGCCGCGCCGGACCTCCGAGATGGTCAGGTTGGCGACGTTGACGGTCTGCGATCCCGCGCTGTCGGCCACCGCCCAGACGGCGGCCGCGCCGGCGAGGCCGATGACCAGGCCGCCGATGATGATGCGATTGCGCAGCGGCATTTTCGGCGTCGTCACCACCTTGTCCATACCGGCGCCGCTGGGGCTGCTGGCCTTGGCGTCCGGGGATTTGAGAGTGACGACGCTCATGACAGTATCCGTTGCAAAAAAGGGGCTGGTGGGCGCGGTGAGGGGGCAACCGCGCCCACCAGCGGGCCGGTGTCACAGGCCGCGGGTCTGACCCGTGGCGGTGGCATCGACGACGGCTGTGCTGCTGTCGCGCACCGTAGCAGCTACGGCGGTGCGGCTGTCGCGCGCGGCAGCGGCAAGGGCTTCGAGGCGGGGCATCGCTGCGGCCATCGCGGTTTCGGTGCACGCCCGCGTGGCGGCAAGACCGCGCAGCGAGCGCTGGTCGCCGCTGTCGCAGACGCGGGCGGCTGCGCGGCGGACCTGCGCTTCGACGCGGGCGCGGCCCTGCGACGAGGCGAGGTCGAACCCGCGCGTATCGATGCTGGCGATGCGCGGCGTTTCGGCGGCACCGGCGGGGGCGGCGCTGCCGGCAACGGTCAGGAGGGTCGCGCTGGTCGCCAACGCGAGGGTCAGGCTGGTACGGAGCAGGGAAGCAAACATCACGGGGTGTCCTTTCGTTCGTGGCGGGGGCAGCCACACCAAGAGCAGTGCAGGAAGCGTGCCAACTGCCCAACCCACTGAATTTACTGAGAACGCTAGAAATCGCTGGTGATTTCCGTTTCGGCACCTGTTCACTTCCGGACAGAGTGTGTACGAATCCGGACAGTCAAAGGAGACCGGATGGCCGGCGCAGGCAACAAGACGGGCGTTGCCCTGATCGTCGATGACGATGCCGATGTCGCATTGTCGGCGCGGCTGCTGCTGCGTCCGCTGTTCGGCAGCGTCATCACCGCGCAGGACCCGGCGGCGATTCCGGGGCTGCTGCGCGCCCATGAACCCGATGTCATCCTGCTCGACATGAATTTTGCGCGCGGGCAATCGAACGGCGCCGAAGGCTTCAAGGCGCTGGAGGTCATCCGCGCCCAGGACCCGGGCGCCGTCGTGGTGATCGTCACCGCCTATGGCGGGGTCAACATCGCTGTCGAAGCCATGAAGCGCGGTGCCACAGATTTCGTCACCAAGCCCTGGGACAATGAACGGCTGGTCGCCACGGTGCAGACCGCCGCCGCCCTGCGCGCCAGCCGCCGCGAGGCCGCAACCGCGCAGCAGAAGGTGGCGGAACTGGCCAGCCCGGCGCGTGCGGACAGCCCGTTGCTTGGCAGCGCGCCGGCGATGCGCGGCATCCTGGCGCTGATCGACCGGGTGGCACCAACCGACGCCAATTTGCTGGTGCTCGGCGAAAACGGCACCGGCAAGGAACTGATTGCCCGCGAACTGCATGCGCGATCGCGCCGGGCTGACAAGCCGTTCCTGTCCGTCGATCTCGGCGCGGTTGCCGAAAGCCTGTTCGATTCGGAACTGTTCGGCCATGTGAAGGGCGCCTTCACCGACGCACGCACCGACCGGGTGGGGCGGTTCCAGGCCGCCGATGGAGGCACCATCTTCCTCGATGAAATCGGCAATCTGCCGCTGCATCTGCAACCAAAGCTGCTGACGGCGCTGGAACAGCGGCGGGTGACGCCGGTGGGCAGCAACCGCGAGGTGCCGTTCGATGTGCGGGTCATCGCCGCCACCAACCTGTCGGCGGCGATGCTCGCCGATGAACGCCGTTTCCGGCCCGACCTGTTGTTCCGCCTGAACACGGTCGAAATCCTGCTGCCGCCGCTGCGCGAACGCCGGGATGACGTGCCGGTGCTGCTGGCGCATTATCTGGCGATGTACGCCCGCAAATATGGCAAGCCGCTCCCCGCCCTGCCCGCGCCGCTGGCAGCGACGCTGGCCGCCTATGACTGGCCGGGCAATGTGCGGGCGCTGCGCCACGCCGCCGAGCGCGCGGTGATCCTGGCCACCGGTGACAGCTTTACGGCCGATGATTTTCCGCTGCCGCGTACTAGCACGGCGGTGCAGGTGCCGGTGCCGCCGACCGACGCCGAAACCGACATGAACCTGGAACGCAGCGAACGCCGCATCATCGAGCGCGTACTGCAGAAACACGCCTACAACATCTCGATCGCCGCCGCCGAACTGGGGCTGACCCGCGGCTCGCTGTATCGCCGCATGGAAAAGCACGGGCTGTGAGGCCGGGTGTGAAGCTGACGGCGCTCGGCCAGCGCTTTGAAATCGGGCTGGCGCTGCGCATCGGCGTGCTGCTGCTCGCCGGCGCCGCGCTGGCCTGGGCCATTACCCGGCCGGGGCTGTATGCCACCACCCTGCTTGCCGGCATGGTTACCGGTGCCGCGCTGGCAGAGCTCTGGCTGTTCCTGCGCCGCACCAACCTGGCGGTGGCACGTTTTGTCGAAGCGTTGAGCCACGGCGATTTCACACAAGGGTTCGGTGCCGCCGGCGGTGGCGGCGGCTTCGACGCACTGGGCGCCAGCCTGGATGCAGCGATCACCCGGCTGCGCAGCGAGCGCGGCGCCGTCCAGGACGAAAATCGCTATCTCGCCGCGCTGATCGACGATGTTCCGAGCCCGCTGCTCAGCATCGACGAGACCGGGCTGGTGGCGTTGCTCAACAAGGCGGCGCGGCGCTTGTTGCCCGGCGGTGCCGTCCGCATCGCCGATCTGGCCAGCCACGGCGAGGCGTTCGTTGCCGACCTGGCGGCGCTGCGCCCCGGCGAACGGCGCGCGACGCAGTTGCTGGTCGGCGGCGCGCCGACGGCGGCGCTGCTGTCGATGGCGGAGGTGCGGCCGGCGCGGCGGGCGCCGGTGCGCATTGTCGCTGTCCAGCCGATCCAGGCCGAGCTCGACCGCGCCGAACTGGCGGCGCAGACCGACCTGGTGCGCGTGCTGACCCACGAGATCATGAACTCGATGACGCCGGTGACATCGCTGTCGGCAACGGCGGCCAAGCTGATCGCGGCGGCCGACACCGGCAACGACCCGGCGATTGCCGATGCCCGTGACGCCATCGAGACGGTGGCGCGGCGGGCCGAGGGCGTGATGCATTTCGTGCGCACCTATCGCCAGCTGACCCGCCCGCCGGAGCTGCGCCGGCGCCGCGTCGAACTGGCCGGGCTGTTCGCCGAGTTGAAGCGCCTGTTCGAAAGCGATTGGCCGGCGCTGCCGCTGGCGGTGACGCCGACCACGCTGTCGGTCGATGCCGACCCCGACCTGCTGGCGCAATTGCTGATCAACCTGTTGAGAAACGCGGTGGAGGCCGCAACTGGTAACGCGGCGGAGGCGGCAACGGATAACGCGGCGGAGGCGGCAGATAGCGATAAACCCCGCGTCAGCCTGACCGCCACGGCCTTGAAGGGTGGCCGCATCGCCATCGATGTCATCGACAACGGCCCCGGCATTGCCGATGAATTGCGCCAGGATATCTTCCTGCCGTTCTTTTCGACCAAGGCGGAAGGCACGGGTGTCGGGCTGAGTCTCGCCCGCCAGATCGCCCTGGCGCATGGTGGCGCGCTGACTTGCGAGCCCGAAAGCCCGCGCGGCACCCGCTTCCGGCTGTTGCTGTGAGCCGGCCGTGTCGGTGGACGCCGCGCCCCGGCTGTGCCATGTCGCGCGCCATGATTGCGAACGCCCGGCCGACACACGCATGACCGACGCGGCAAACGACGTGCCATGGCTGCACGCGGTGCTGGGCAGCGTGCGGCGGCGCTGGTGGTTGCTGCCGGCAGGATTGCTGACGGCGTTGCTGCTGGCGTCGATCTACTTGCGCACCGCCACCTATACCTATAGCGCCGAATTGAAGGTCTATGCCGCGCCGAGCAGCAGCGGCAGCCGCGTGCCATCGGCGCTGGGCGGCCTGGCGGCGCTGACCGGGCTTGCTGCCGGCGGTCCCGAAGCGGTTTCGCCGTTCCGTTTGTACCTCGATGCGATCTATTCACCCGAGGTCGCGGCGCGGCTGGCGCGTGATCCGGTGCTGATGCACACGCTGTTCGTCAATGAATGGGATGCCCCGGGGCGGCGCTGGCGGCAGCCAAGGGGCCTGCTCGGCGGTATCAAGCGCGGCGTATTCGGGTTGTTCGGCCTGCCGCAGTTCGGCTGGCAGGCGCCCGACGGCAATCGCTTGCAGGCGTTCATCGCCGACGCGGTGACGGTGCGGCAGTCGGTGCGCACCCCGATCGCCACCATCGGGTTCAACTATCCCGACCCGGTGTTCGCGGTGCGCTTCATCACCCGGCTCAGCGACACGGTCGATGATGTGCTGCGCGAACAGCAAACGGCGCGCACGCGCGGCAACATCGCCTATCTGGCGTCGAAGCTCGACAGCGTCACCCTCGCCGAACAACGCCAGGCGCTGGTGACCGCGCTGACCGAACAGGAACGCCAGGCGATGCTGGCGTATGGCAATGCCCCCTATGCCGCCGACCCGTTCGACATTGCCACTGCCTCGCCGGAACCGACGCGGCCGCGGCCGGTACCGTTGCTGGCCGGTGCCAGCGTGGCCGGCCTGCTTCTGGGTTTTGTGCTGGCGGTGTGGCTGGGGCGGCGCGAACGGCGACCGGCTGTTGTTGCGCCGCTGTCCCGCGCCTGATCGGCGCTGCCGCCACCCATGTCGGTAAAGCGCAATATCGTCGCCAACTGTGTTGGCCAGGGCGTCGCGTCGCTGCTCTCGCTGGCGCTGGTACCGGTCTATATCGGCTATCTTGGTATCGAAGCCTATGCGCTGGTCGGGCTGTTCGTGGTCATCCAGGCGTGGCTGGGGCTGCTCGATCTGGGCATGACACCGACTTTGGGGCGGGAAATGGCGCGCTTTACCGCCGGCAGCGTCTCCATACAGGCCATCCGCGACCTGCTGCGCAGCCTTGAAATCATCTATCTCGGGCTGGCGGGCGTGGTGGCAGCGGTGCTGCTGGTCGCCGCCGGGCCGCTGGCGCGCCACTGGCTGAAGGTCGAAACGCTGCCGATCGACACGGTTGTCGGCGCCCTGTCGATGCTCGCCATCGTCGTCGCGCTGCGGTTTTGCGAGGGGATTTATCGCGGCGGGCTGATGGGATTGCAGCAACAAGTATGGGTCAATGTGGCGGGTACGCTGCTGGCGCTGCTGCGCAGCCTGGGCGCGCTGGTCATTCTGGCGCGGGTTTCGCCGACAATCGAGGCGTTTTTCATCTGGCAGGGACTGGTTTCGCTGCTGACTCTCGCCGTGCTGGGGGTGCGGCTCAACACCAGCCTGCCGCCGGCGCCGCGCCCTTCGCGGTTCTCATGGGCCGTTCTGAACGACATTCGCGGCTTTGCCGGCGGGGTTTTCGGCATCAGCCTGCTCAATGTCGTGCTGCAGAATGTCGACAAATTGCTGCTGTCGCGGCTGCTGCCGCTCACCGAATTCGGCTATTTCATGCTGGCGACAACGGTCGGTAGCGGCCTGTTGCTGGTTTCGGCGCCGATCGTGCTGGCGGTGGGGCCGATGCTGGTGCGACTGCTTGAAACCGGCAATGCGCCCGGCCTGTCGCTGACCTATCACAAGGCGTCGCAGCTGGCAGCGGTAGCGCTGGCACCGGCAGCGCTGGTGCTGAGCGTGTTTGCACAAGGGGTGCTGCTGGCCTGGTCGGGTGATGCCGTGCTGGCAGAGCGGACGGCCCCGATCCTGGCGGTGCTGGCCATCGGCACCTTCCTCAACGGCCTGATGCAGGTCCCGCACCAGTTGCAGCTCGCCGCCGGCTGGACCAGCCTCGCCATGCGCATTTACCTGGTGACCGTCGCCGTCATGGTGCCGCTGCTGCTCTGGGCGGTGCCGGTCTATGGCCCGGTGGCAGCCGCGGCGGTCTGGGTGTGCATCAACATCTTCTATGTGCTGGTCCAGATCCCGCTGATGCACCGCCGCTTGCTGCCCGGAGAGTTGGGGCGCTGGTATCTGTTCGACGTGGCGATGCCGGTGGCAGCAGCGGCGGGAGTTGTCGCCATCGCCTGGCTGTTGCGGCCCGACCTTGCTGCCGGGCGGTTGATGTGGCTGGGTTTCCTGCTCGGCACCGGCGCCGCTGCCACCATCGCGGCGGCACTGGCGGCGAGCACGATACTACCGCGGCTGGTAGCGGTGATGGATCGTGCCCGGCTGCGGTTGGGCCGCAACTGACTCGGGGTCTATTGCATCCTGATAGCATCGATGAAGTTGAAGAGCCTGCGGCGGCTCAGCTTCAACGCGAATGACAGCGAGACTAGGCCGCCGCGTCGACCATGCGGCGGGCCACTTCGGGCATCAGCACCGTGGCGCGCCAGCCCAGCCGCTGCGCTGCCAGCGCCGGGTCGCCGCCGCTCCAGGCAAGGTCGGTCGGCCGGCCCAGGCTGGCATCGACTTCGACATGCCGGCGCCAGTCGAGATCGCGCGCGGCAAAGGAGGCGGCGACGAAATCCTGCAGCGAATCCGACCGGCCGGTGGCGACGATATGGTCGGCGGCGGTGTCCTGTTGCAGCATCAGCCACATCGCTTCGACGAATTCCGGTGCCCAGCCCCAGTCCCGCACGATGTCGAGCCGGCCGAGACGGAGTTTTTCGGTGTCGCCGGCGGCAATGCGGTGGACGGCATGAGCGATCTTGGCGGTGACGAAGCGGCGCGGCCGGAACGGCGATTCATGGTTGAACAGGATGCCGTTGCAGGCAAACAGGTTGTACGCCTCGCGATAGTTCGACACGAGCATCGCTGCGGATGCCTTGGCGACGCCATAGGGGCTTCGCGGCCGGAACGGCGTCGCCTCGGTGGCGGGCACACCGTGCAGGTCACCAAAGGTTTCCGACGATGCGGCGTGATACAGGCGGATCGGCGCGCCGATGTGGCGGATCGCCTCGAGCAGGTTGAGCGCGCCGAAGACGGTGCTTTCCAGGGTTTCGGCGGGCAGTTCGAAGGACAGCCCGACGGAGCTTTGCCCGGCCAGCGCATAGATTTCATCCGGCGCAGCGCGGGTGACAGCGGTCAGCACGCTGCGGTAATCGCTGGGCGCCATCGACACCAGTTCGACGCGGTCGCGGATGCCCAGCGCCTTCAGCTGGCGGAAATCCTGCGCCTGCGGGTCACGCGATGTACCCCAGACGCGATAGCCGCGCGCCAGCAGCAGTTGCGCCAGATAGCCGCCATCCTGGCCGCCGATGCCGCAGATCAGCGCGGTTTTCACAGCAGGCCCCGATATGCGGCAGCGGCGGTGGCAGCGCTGCGATCCCAGGAGAACAGCTGCAAGCGGCATGTGCCGGCGGCCACCAGCGTCGCCGCAGCGGTTGGCGACAGGGCGACGGCTTCAATGGCGCGTTGCAGGGAGCCGGCGTCGTCCGGCTGCGCATAGACAGCCGCGTCGCCGCAGACTTCGGGCACCGAACTGGCTTTCATGGCGACAACCGGCGTGCCGGCGGCCATGGCCTCCAGCGGGGGGATGCCGAAACCTTCGTAAAGGGAGGGATAGATGAACACCGTGGCACCGGCGTAGCAAGCCTGAAGCGCCCTGTCATCGGCGGCGCGCTGGCGGACCTGGCCGGACAGGCCGTGGCCGACGATCGCGGCGGTTTCATCGGCGGTGAACGCGCCGCCGCCGACCGCCAGCAGGTCGAATTCGGCGCGCAACGCCGGTGAAGCCGCATAGGCGGCGAGCAAGCCGGCAAAATTCTTGTAGCCGCCGCGTTGCCCGACGAACAGCAGATAGGGGCGCCCGCCGGCAGTGACAGCCGGACGTTCCTGCACCGGATCGAACCCCAGCAGCACGACGCTGGCCTTGCCGGCGACGCCAGGGTGGATGGCGACAAGATCGTCGAGCGTGCTTTGGGAGATGCACAGCACATGGTCGGCGCGCGCCGTGGCAGCGGCCTTTTGTGCCGCCGTCGGGTCGCCTGTGGGAAATGACGCCGGGAACAGCTCGTGGATCATGTCGTAAACCATGACCACGCTGCGGGCGCGGCGCGGTGCCGTACGCTGGACGCGATAATAGGTTTCCTGGACGATATCGGGGTCGAACCGGCCCAGCAGCGCCGGTTCGGCGATGCGGTTGGCGACGCGCGCCGCGCGGCGTTGCCAGCGACCATCGGTCAGGCCATGCCCGTAAACCAGCGCCGGGTCGAGATCGGGCAGATAGGCATTGATGTGCAGCGGCGCGACGACGCGTACCGCCTCCCCGGCCGCGGCCAGCGCCGCCGCCAGCCGGGCATGGGCGCGCGACACGCCGCCGTGCTGCTGACTGGCGAAAATCTGGCTGTCGAAGGCGATCTTCATGCGGTGACCGGGTAGGGGATGGCAGGGCGAAGGGCAACCTTGCGCCGGCAGTTGCACGGCGACGGGCCCCTTGCAGTGAAAGGCGATGACTCGCCTTCGCCGCGAAGTTAAGGCAGTCTGCAACGAAGAGGGGCTGGCGCGTTGGAATCCTTGATCCTGTCGATCCGTATCGAGCGGCGCTGGCCGTTGTGGGCCGCGCTGGTGGTGGCGATCGGCTGGGGCATGGTTGCGGGCTTCGATATTGCGCTGCGCACGCCGCCACAGCCATCGCTGCTCGAAATCGCGGCAATCGTGCTGGCCGTGCTGCCGCCGCTGGCGCTGGCGCTGCTGGTGGCGGCCCTGTTGCCGGGTGCCGGCCGCAGCCTGGCGCTGGCCGATGCCGAGGATCGGCTGGCCGGCGCATGCGCCCAGGCCGATGCGCTCGCCAGCCGGATCGACAGCGTTGACGCCGGGCTGGCGCGCAGTGTCGATCGCACCCGCGCGCTGGCGGAGACGGCATCGGCGAGCCTGTCGGGCCTGGGCGGCAGTGCAGCAGCGATCGAAGCGGCGGCAGCGCGCGTCCTCGCCGGCGGGCAGGCGACTCAGCGCATCACCGATGGTTTCGGCGCGGCGCTCCCGGCGCTGGCGCGCACCATCGCCGATATCGACACGACATTGCGCGCCGCCAGCAGCGACAGCGCCGTGCAGTTGCGCGCCGTGGAGGCGGTGCTCGCCGCGGTGCAGACGCGCAATCGCGACGCGATTACCGAAGCGGATGGCATCATCGCCCGGCTGACCGGGCTGCTCGCCCGCATCGACGAGGCGTCGAGCCGCAACACCGCCGCCCTGTCAAAACGCGCCTATGCGCTGGATGCAGCGGTGGATGGTGTTCTGGAACGCACCACGGCCGCCGTCGATCACATGCGCGAGGCGGTCGAAGGCCAGTTGCGCGGGCTGGAATCGGGCGTCGATTCGGCGGGGCGCCAGCTGACCCTGCTAGGCGACGATGGCGCGCGGCTGTTCAGCGAGCGGCTGGAGCTGCTGGTACACGCATCGGGGCAGTTGCAGGATCGGTTCAGCGCGCACGAGGCTGATGCTCAGCGCTTGCAGGCGCTGGTCGGCGCGCAACTCGGTGATCTTGACCAGCGATTGGCGCGGCTCGCAGCCACCGGCGACTCGACGTTGGGCCAGATCGGCACGGGCCTGTCCGACGTGCGGACGCAGATTGCCGCGCTGGCGGCGCCGTTATCGGCGTCGCAGGCCAGCGTGGTGGAAATCAGCACCCTGTCAAACCAGTTGCAGGCCAGCGTCGGCAGTATCGACGATGCATTGAACGAGCGCCTGTCCCGCAGTCGCCAATCGATGATGGCGCTGGAAAACGAGGCGCAGCGGCTGTTCAACAGCGTTGCGGGGCTGGGTACCGCCGTCACCGATGGCGCCGCGATGATCGATGGCGCCGCCACGGTGTTTGCGGCGGAACGGGAGAATGTGCTGCGACTGGCGCGGCAACTGGAGGGTGAATTCGACACCGCCCGCAGCTTGATCGCCGAGATCGAGACGAGCAGCAGCGCCGCTGCCGCCAGCGTCGCTGCCGGGCTGGGCGGCGAGGTTTCGCGCTTGGCCGATGCCGCCGATGCGGCCGCAGCGTCGATGCGCAATGTGTTGGCGGCGGTTGTCGACGACGCCGTTGCCGCGCTCGATAGCGCAGCATCGGGGCGCGCCGAAGCCGCCTTTGGTGCTCCGGTGCGCGCGCAGATCGATGCGATCGAAGTTGCCACTTCACGCGCTGCCGCTGCCGGGCAGGACGCCGCCGGGCGAATTGCCGCGCAGATGCTGCGGTTGGTGGAAACCGTGACCACGGTCGAAGCGCGCGTCGACGAAGTGGAAGCGCGCTTTGCCGTGCGCAGCCGCGATTCGATCGCCCGCAGTTCGGCGCGGATCATCGCACAGTTGGGTACCGCGGCGGTCGATGTGGCGCAACTGCTCGACATCCATATCGGCGATGCCGATTGGGCGGCGTATCTCGGCGGTGACCGCAGCATTTTTGCGCGCGCCATCGTGCCGCAACTCGATCGTGATGCGGCGCGCAAGATGGCGCGGCTGTACCAGCATGATCCGGAATTCCGCCGCGAGGCGACGCGCTATGCCGAAAGTTTCGAAGCCCTGATCGCCCGCATGCTCGGCGATACCGATGGCGAGACACTGGCGGCGACGCTGTTGTCGTCCGATATCGGCAAAATCTATATCGCGCTGGCCGATGCCACCCAGCGCCTGCCGCCGAGCCGATAACGGCGCCCCCGGTAAAACAGAGCCTCCGGCGGCTGGGGCATCGGCCCCAGCCCCTATTTGCGAATTTTGCGCATGGCGAGGGATGCGGCGTCTTGAACGCTGGTTGATTGGGGTCTGGGGCCTGCGGCCCCAGCCGCCGGAGGCCCAGCTTCTATTCTGGTCTAGCGGATCGGCCAGGCCTGCATCGCCCACCAGCCGGTGCCGGCGGCAATGGCGACGGCATAGGGCAAGGGCGCATCGCGGCGGAACAATTTGGGCAGTGTCGCCGCATCCTTGCCCGCACCGATGGCGCGCGCCGCAGCGATACGCCGGGCGATGATCAGCACCAGCGCCAGACCGCCGCCGGCAATCGCCACCGCCACCAGCTGTTCCGGCAGCCCCGACAGGCCGGTCCAGGCGGCAACGGCGATCAGCAGCTTGATATCGCCGCCGCCCATCCAGCCGCGGCTGAACAGCAAGAGCCCGACGCCAAACATGATGAGCGGCGCCGCCAGATGCGACAACCAGCCGAACCCCGGGGTGAGCAGGCCATAGAGC
Organism: Polymorphobacter sp.; assembly: GCA_049318305.1. GTDB lineage: Bacteria > Pseudomonadota > Alphaproteobacteria > Sphingomonadales > Sphingomonadaceae > Sandarakinorhabdus. The sequence continues at coordinate 12,609 of JBMOGO010000030.1, read as the reverse complement.
GCTGCCGTTACCAGCAGCGCGATCGACAACCCATCGGGAATTTCAAAGGCACGCACATCGTTGATGGCGGCGGCCAGCACGCACCCCATTGCGATGATGGCAAGCCCCAGCGCCAGAGTCACGGTAACTGTGTCACGGGAGCGTGTCATCCGGCATTGAGCCCATGCCGAGCGGGTCGGTGCGCGCCTTCAGGTAGCGCAGATTGGCCCAGGCGACCTGGTCGAAGCGCGGGTTGAGCGCCAGCGCCCGGTTGAAATAGCTTTCCGCCACCGCCATGTCGCCGCGCGCCACGGCGGCAAAGCCGACGGTGTTGAGATCGGTTGCCAGCCGGGCGCGGGTCGACCCGGCAAAGGCATCGCGATAGCGGCCCTGCATCGCGCGCGCCACGCGCAGATTGGTCTGCACCGCTGCCAGCCCGGGATCCAGCACCCCAGCGCGCGCCAGGTCGGCCTCCGCCTCGGCAAAGCGCCGGCGCAACAGCCACGAATAGCCGCGGTTGCCCAGCACCATGGCATTGGCCGGATCCAGCGCAAGCGCGCGGGCATAGGCGGCATCCGCCGCTGCAAAGTCACGGGCGCGATCGGCGATGACGGCGCGGGCGTTCCAGGCGCGGACCAGCGCCGGATCGGCAGCGAGGGCGGCATCGAGCGCAGCTGACGCCGCTGCGACATTACCCTGCCGCAGGCGCGTCAGCCCAAGCCCCTGCTGCGCTGTCGCGGCCAGCGCCGGATCGGCGGCAAGATCGGTGAACGCCGTCGCCGCCTGTCCCAGTGCGCCGCGCGCCAGTGCCAGTTCGGCGCTGCGCAGGCGGAGTTTCGGGCTGTCATCGCCGCGCGCGGTGCGGGCAATCAGGTCCCGGGCATCGTCATAACGGCCGGCCGCGATAGCGGCGTCAATGACCGGCAGCGCTGTTTGTGGCACGATCGCTGGCGCCATTACCGCTGACACTGTTTGCGCCCCCACCGGTATCTGGACCGCGACCAGTGGCAGGATCAGCGCCGGGCCGAACCAGCGCCGCTTCACGCGGCGCGGACCCGCTGCAACAGCGTTTCCAGCCGGGTTATGGCCTCCGCCGTGCTGACCGGCACGGGGTCAAGGCCGCGCATCCGGGCCGCAAAGCGATTGAGATCGAAATCGTCGCAGTCGAAACTTGCCGCCACCGCGTCGGCTTGCGGTGACTGGCCGGTGATGATCGACGCTTGCGCCGGCGGCGCGGCGCGCCGAGATGGCAGCAACCAGGCCGGGGTGTCGCATCGAGCGCGGCGATATCCAGCGCGCCGACGCCGCTGTCGCCAACCGCCGGCGCAGCGCCCACCTCCGGCGCTACCACCGCGACAGCCTGCGGCAGCAGGGTGTCGAGCGGCGGCAGCGCCGCGTTGGCCGGCGCAGCGACCGCCGGCTGCGGCGCAGCGAACGGAGGCTGCTGCGCAACTGGCGCAAACGCCGGAAAGCGCGCCGCGAGCTGCGTCGCCACGCCCGTATCGGACAGGCCAGCGTAGCGCGGCACCGCCGGTTCGGCCAGGTCCGCCAGGTCGGCCAGCCCGGCAGCACGTTCGGCGGCGTGCTCCGCGCTGAGGCGGAGGACTTCAGCCAGCGCCAACCGGGCGTCGTCGCGCGCTGTCCAGGGCCGCGCCACCGTGACCAGCGGCGCCACATCCCCCAGATTGGCAGCGAGTTCGGCCGCTGGCGGTGCCGCGGCAAGCACTAGCCGTTGTTCGCCATTGGCGCTCAGTTCGACCCGCGCCCGCGGTGCCGCGATCTCGGCAAGGGCGAGGCGCGTGTCGGCGGCGGCCGCCGCTGCGCGGATTTGCGCGACCGCCAGGTTGAGCACGCGCTGCGCCGTTGCCTGCGCCGCCGGATCATCGCTGGCAATGGCGCGCTGCAGGAACGGGATTGCGTCGCGCGGCCGGCCCTGCAGGAACAGCGAATAGCCCAGATTGTTGAGCACCGTGGCTGCGTCAGGCGCCTGCGCCAGTGCCGCGTCGTAAAAAGCGCGCGCCAGATCATAACGGCCCATCCGGTCATAGGCGACGCCAAGGCCGTTCATCGCGTCGATCGAATCGGGTGTTGCGGTCAGCGCCTGCCGAAACGCCGCGATCGCCGCCATGGCATCGCCGGCCGCGAGCAGGCCGCGCCCGGCCTGATAGGGGTCCCCATCGATGGCTTTCTGGCTCTCCGCCAGCCGCAAGCCCTCGATCGCGGGGGTGCGCGCTTCGGCGAGACCCGGCGCAAAGATCGCCAGCCCGGCGGCAAAGCCGACAAGCGGGGTTGCAGGATCAGCGCGACGCATCGGATTTCGACTGCGTCAGGCTGTTTTTCATCTGGATCGACGCCGGCAGCATCAACACCGCGACCATGACCGGCAGCAGGAAACACACCAGCGGCACCGACAGCAGCACCGGAATGCGCATCGCCTTTTCCTCGGCGCGCATCCGCCGCGCCTCGCGCATTTCGGTGGCATAGATTTTCAGCGCCTGGGCGATGCTCGCCCCCAGCTTGTCGGACTGGATGATCAACGTCACGAACGCGCCGATTTCCGGCACGGCGGTGCGCTTGGCCAAGGACCGCAGCGCTTCCTCCCGCGATTTGCCGGCGCGCAGTTCCAAGGATGCCGTGGCGAACAATTCCGCGAGCAAGGGGTGCGATTCGGAAATTTCCGCCCCTACCCGGCTGAACGAGGCATCGATACCCAGCCCGGCTTCGACACAGACCAGCATCAGGTCGAGCGTATCGGGAAACCCATTGAGAATGCTTTCCTTGCGGTTCGAAGCGCGCGAGTTGACGATGATATTGGGCAGATACAGGCCAAAGACCGCCGCCCCCAGGATGATGAGATACAGCTTGCCGGCCGATGGCCAGCTGCCGGAGGCAAAAATGACGAGCAGCACGAACGCCGGCACCAGCAAGGTGAAGATCGTCCGCGCCAGCACAAAGGCCCGCACCGCCCAGGACTGGTCATAACCCGCCAGCATCAGCCGTTGCTGCAGGATGTCACCCTTGCTGTCGGTCAGTTCCAGCCCGCGGCGTTCGGCTGCCGCGACCAGCCGCGCCCAAGGCGATTCGGCTTCGGTGGCGCGCAGGCTGGGGCCAATGCTGGAGGTCGTCATCTGCGGCACGCCGGAGACACGCGCCCCCAGATCAAGCTTGCGCGCGAACAGCGGCGCCACCGCCATGACAACCAGCACCACGGCGCCAAACAGCAGCAGCATGACGAGCGCGGTAACGAGCATCCCACTCATATCTTGATCGCGATCATCTTGCGCATCAGCAATATGCCGATGGTGTACATGACGGCGACACCGATGCAGCCAGGCATGAACCAGGGGTCATCAGCGACATCGAGATAGAAGCTGGGCTGCGACGCGAACATCGAAACGAAGGTGCCAACCGGCAGGATGGTCAGCAGCGCGCCGGTCATCTTGCCTTCGCTGGCCAGCGCGCGGACTTTCATCACCATGCTGGCGCGTTCGCGGATGATCTTCGACAGGCCTTCCAGGATTTCGGCAAGGCTGCCGCCGGTTTCCGACTGGATGGCAACCGAGACGACGAACATCTGGATGTCCTGGGTGCGCACCCGCTTGGCAAGGTTGGCGAGGGCATCGCGCAGATTATAGCCATAGTTCATTTCGGCAACGACCAGCCCGAATTCGGAACTGATCGGATCGGGCACTTCCGATACCAGCAGTTCCAGCGCGCTGGTCACCGGATAGCCGGCGCGCAAGCCCCGAGTGAGAATATCGAGCGCCACCGGAAACTGCGCCTCGAACAACTTCATCCGGCGCGCAGCCAGGACGTTGATCACCATCAACGGCACCATGATGCCGATACCGGCGGCAAACACCACGATCAGCAGGACCGCGGCGAAACTGTCGATCTGGCCGGTGATCCCGCCGATAACCGGGAACAGCACGCCGATAATCAATGTCGCTCCCATCATGATGCTGAGCATGCGCCCCGCGGTCATCCGCATGCCGGCCTGGGTCATCCGCACTTCGAGATAGTCGATCGCAGCCGGCAGAAACGATTCGGACGCCTTGGAAGTTTCGCGTCGCAGCCCGGCCAGCATTTCGGCGTTGGTGGCGCCGGCGTTGAGCAACTGCATCCGCCGGCTGACGCGCGCCGCCGGCCCGCGCACATCGCGCCAATACAGGAAGGCGCCTTCCGCCAGCAACACCACTGCGAGGAAGATGATACCGTAGAAAATCGTCTGGCCGTCGGGCAGTTCCATGGCCTAGGCCCCGGCCGGCCGGTACGGATCGAACAGCGTTGCAGGCAGGTCGATGCCGCGCGCCTTCAGATGTTCCATGAACTTGGGGCGGATGCCCATCGGCCGCATTTCGCCGATGACCTTGCCATTGGCATCGATGCCTTCGCGCTGGAATTTGAAAATTTCCTGCATCAGCACCATTTCGCCTTCCATGCCGGTGACTTCAGCAAGCGATGTCAGGCGGCGGCTGCCGTCGCTTAGGCGTTCGAGCTGCAACACGACATGGATGGCCGACGCGATCTGGGCGCGGGCGGATTTGGGCGAAATATCGATACCGCTCATGCCGATCATCTGTTCGACACGGCTGAGCGCGTCGCGCGGCGTGTTGGCGTGGACGGTGGTCATCGATCCATCATGGCCGGTGTTCATCGCCTGCAGCATGTCAAAGGCTTCACCCGATCGGATTTCGCCAAGGATGACGCGATCGGGCCGCATGCGCAGCGCGTTCTTGACCAGATCGCGCTGGTTGACTTCGCCGCGGCCTTCGATGTTCGCCGGCCGGGTTTCCAGCCGCACGACATGGCGCTGCTGCAATTGCAATTCGGCCGAATCCTCGATGGTCACGATCCGCTCGTCGTCGGCGATCGACGCCGACATGGCGTTGAGCATTGTCGTCTTGCCTGACCCGGTGCCGCCCGAAATCAGCACATTGCGGCGGCTGGCGACAACGCCGCGCAGCACTTCGGCGCATTCGGCAGTCATGCTCTTGTAGCTGACCAGCTTGTCGAGATCGATCGGCGTCTTGGAAAATTTGCGGATCGACAGGCACGGACCATCCAGCGCCAGCGGCGGGATGATCGCATTGATGCGGCTGCCGTCGGGCAGGCGGGCATCGACCATCGGCGAGGATTCATCGACGCGGCGACCCACGTTGGAGACAATCTTGCCGATGATCCGCAGCAGATGCTTGTCATCGGCAAAGCGCGTCGCGACCTGTTCGATCCGGCCGCGGCGTTCAACGAACACCATCGTTGCCGAATTGACCATGATATCCGAAATCGTCGGGTCCTTGAGCAACGGTTCGAGCGGCCCCAGCCCGAGCAGTTCATCAAGGATATCTTCGACCAACTGCCTGCGCTCGCTCATGTTGAGCGCGTGGTTGATCTCCTTGAGCATCTCCTGGACGATATCGCCGATATCGCGGCCGACCTGGTCGCGTGTCATCGAATCGAGCGCCGACAGGTTGATTCGTTCGATCAGTCGCTGGTGCATCTGCACCTTCAGGTCGGTGTATTGGTCAGACCGGCGCTGTTCGGCATCGAGCGTCGGCGCTGGGCGCGCCGGTGCCGGTTCGGCAACCGGTGCTGGCGCGGGCGCCGGCGCGGGCGTGACCGCCGGCGCGAGTGCGGCACCGCCGCTGCGGCGGCTTGGCCAGATCATGTGCCGGCGACCTCGATCGTGACGGCGGCGGACAGGGTCGCGACCATGGCACGAATGTCCTTTTCAACGCGCGACCGGACCTTGATCGTCGACACCAGCTTGCCTTCGTCAATGGCGGCACTGATCGACGGATAATCATTGCTGATCGGGAAATGCACCTTGCGGCGGAGCACGGTTTCCGGTCCCGAAAGGTCGGGCTTGCCGAACAGCGGCACCACGACCCGGTTGAGGATGATCCGGGTCCGATCGGCGAGGCCATTGGCATCGAGCAGTTCGAGCTGGCGCTTGGCCTGGTGAACGCCGGGCACCGACAGACCGGCGACGAGGCAGACCGCATCGGATTTCTGCAGCGCCGACAGCGACCAGCCAACCCAAGCGCCCGGCAGATCGAGCAGCACGACGTCATACGCCTGCACCGCCAGATCGAGCAGCTTGTCCAGAAACTCCGGCGTGATCGCGTCGAGCGGAATGATTTCCGGCGGGGAGGCGATGACGTTGAGGCCCGAAAAATGGGTTTCGGCAACCGATCGCATCAGTTCGATATCGAGCCGGTCGCCCGATTCGATCAGGTCGGCGAGGCTGAGCGACGGCCGCAGGTTGAGATAAAGCGCGGCATTGCCGAACTGCACATCGAGGTCGATCAGGCACACCGTCTGCTTTTCGGCCCAGATCATGCCGGCCTGGGTGGCGAGCGCCGTGGTGCCCATGCCGCCGAGCGCGCCCACAAAAGCGACCACGCGCCCGCTGCGGGTTGGATATTGCGTGCGATCCCGGCTCATCGCGTCGCGGCCGGTTTCGATCGCCTGGTGTAGCTCGTCTGGCGTGAACGGCACCGGCAAGACATCGACCGCGTCGGAGCGCAGCACCCGGCGCGTCACCGCCACCGACAGGTCACGCACCGCCGCCACCACCGGCAGGCGACCGGCGTTGTCGTGGACGAAGCGTTCGAATTCCTCGAACTCGCGCGGGTGATCGGGGTTGATCTGGCAGATCAGCACATTGGTCCAGCGCACCGCCGGGCCTTGAGCGATGAATGTGGCCAGCGAACCACCATGCACCCGCACTTCAGTATCGGGCAATTGCAGCCGCGACGCATCGAGCAATGCCGCGGTCGCCGGATCGAGAACGATGGTGACACGCAAGGCAACACCGCCGGTGCCCTTGGCATCGGCGGCGGGTGACGGCGCGGTCGAAGTCCGACCCAGCATGCTGGTCAAATCCTTGTGGCGGCTAAAACTGACACTTTATCTTACCTAGTTCTTAATTGCACTGGCACTGCCTTTTTGCAGTTTTTTCACATCGTCGGTCTTGTAGCGCCGCACCGCAGCGACGCCATGCACTCCATCGCCGCCTTCGATCGGCACGCCGGCATAGACCGGATTCATGTCGACAATCTGAGCATAGGCGTTCTGCTGCGTCACAAGCCCGAACTGCGGATCGGGCGTGGCGCAGCCGGCGAGCGCTGCGAGGCCGGCCAGCGGCAGGAAAGGACGGTAGACCATGGTCACCTCACGATATGTCCGAAGTCACCTTCGATACCCCCTGCCTTGATGGCGGTATCGCCGGCCGCAGTACGCGGCTTGTTGATCGGGCTTTCGGGGCCGGGCAGCGGCAAGGCTGGCTTGATCGGCCCCAGTTTCTGGAATTCGCCGAGCAGGAACATTTCGGAATCGCTGGGTTCCTTCACCCGGTCCGTCGGCAGCGCCAGCCCGCCGCCGGCCGGCAGCGGTCGCACGATGCGCGGCGTCACCACGATGACCAGTTCGGTCTCGTTGCGGTTGAAGCTGGTGGAGCGGAACAGCGCGCCGATGATCGGCAGCTTGCCGAGCAGCGGGATAGCCGAAATCGTGTTGTTGAAATCGGACTGGATCAGCCCGGCGACGGCGAACGACTGGCCATCGCGCAGTTCCAGCGTAGTGTTGGCACGGCGGGTGCGCAGGCCGGGAATGCGCAGACCGTTCAGATCGATACCGGCGGCCGGATCGAGCGCGCTGACTTCGGGTGCCACCACCATGTTGATGAGGCCATCCTCGAGCAACGTCGGCGTGAACTTCAGGCTGACACCGAATTCCTTGAACTCGATCGATACCTGGCCGTTGAGTGCGACCCCGGTAGGAATCGGGAATTCGCCGCCGGCGAGGAACGACGCGGTTTCGCCGGACAGCGCAACGATGTTCGGTTGCGCCAACGTGCGCACCAGCCCCTGTGATTCAAGTGCATCAAGCTGAAAGCTGAGATTGGCACCGGGGAACGACAGCAGCGCCGAATAACCGCCGGTGCCGGGCGCCGGGCCAACGGCGACGCCATTGGTGTTGACGCCGGGAATCCCGAAGCTGAGATTGCTGATGCCAAGCTGCTTGACGGTGCCGCGCGACATTTCCGAAAACCGCACTTCGAGCATGATCTGCTGCGCGGTGCCGACCGACATCATGTTGATGACTTTTTTCGGCGCATAGGTTTCAGCGATCGCCATCACGCGTTCGGCGGCCGCGGCGCTGCTGATGCGGCCATCGAGGACGACGGAATCGTTGGACACGGTGACACCCACCGCTTCGCCGGGCAGCAGTTCCGCCAGCTTGCGCTTCAGCCCTTGCGAATCCGGGGTGACGACAATGTCGACCACCGCGATCAGGCCGCCCTTGCGATCGAACAGGCTGAGGTTGGTCGAACCGACCGCCTTGCCCAGCACATAGACCGACGAGATCGACACCGGCAACACATCGGCAATCGCGTCGTTGCCGATCGCCGCCTTGCCGATGGCGCGTTCCACCCGCAGTGTCTGCGACTTGTTGACCGGCACGAGCATCACCGCACCGCTGCGCGCGTCGTTGCTGGCGTCGATGCGCGTCTGCGCGGCGGCGGGCACGGCATCGCCGGCCAACCAGAGCAGCGCACACAGCAGCACGCCCCAACGCTGCATGAACAGCAGGAAGGCCCGCATCCACGGCAGCAGTGGAGGATGCGACGTCGGCACGCTGACCGTTGTTGCGCGCGGCGTTGTCAGGGCGCTGGTGGTCGCCATCGTCATGACCCCGACGGCACGGCATAGGAGGTCGGCTTGCCAGCGCGATAGATTTCCATGGTCGGACCTTGTGGAGCAATGGGCGCGGCGCTGCTGCTGCCACCGGCACGTGCCGCCAAGGCCCGCATCGCCATGTCGGTTGCAGATTCAGCAGTGGCCTGCTTCGGTTTGCGCAGGATGCGCGTCGGCGTGCCATCGTTGAGATCGCGGATCTGCGCAGTTTCCAGTCGGACCCGGCTTTCGTCGAGGATGTTGCGCAGGGACAGGCTCAACACGCCGATGGTCTGCGCCAGTGCAATGCGCTGGGCCTGGATCGGCGTGACCTCCAGCGTCGCGGTCTTGACGACATCGGGCTTGTCCTTGCCGACATTGCTGTCCTGACCGACCGCCAGCACCCGGACATTCTGCATCATCAGGTCGGTATAGGGCAGGTCGTCGCCATCGGCCTGGCGGCTGATATAGACATCGACGCGATCACCCGGGGCGATAAAACCGCCGGCGCCGGAGGTTTCACCGACTGGCAGGGCGACGGCGCGCATCGTCGGACCGAGCAGCGTCGACGCGCTCAACCGGCTGTCCTTGCCGGAGATGGCCTTTTCGGTGAGCAGTTCATTGGCATCGATGACACGCATCGCCACCCGGTCGTCCTCGCCAATGGCATCGGCGATGCGCTGGAATGTGCCGGCGGGAATGCCATTAGCCGGCCATTCGACCACCTTCAATTTTTCAGCAACGATCTTCTCGCCAAACGCGAACGGCTGCGCGGCAACAACGGCCGACACCGTGCGCACTGCAGCGACCTGGGCCGGCTTGTCGGCATTGAGCAGGAACATGCGCGCGAAGAACACTGCAGCCAGCCCGAGCAGGACGGCAGCAGCGAGCATGATGAGCGAAGACTTACGCATCAGTCCAGCCAGATGCTGCGCCGGTTGAAGCGGCGGCGTGAAGCGCCGGCTTGCGGCCGTGCGGCAGGCGATTCGATACAGACGTTAATGTCAGGCCGGGACCATGCTGGCGGAGACCATGCTGGCGGAGACCATGCTGGCGGAGACATTGGCGCATGATTTGCAAGACGTCCCCACTCCTTGACCGCCGGCTCCGGGACTGCGGGATGGAATGAACCATCGCCCCTTTGCCGACTGTGGGATGAAGCAACCGCTGCGGTTGCCGCCACCCCCGACCCCTGATCGGCTGTTCACGAAAATCGACAGGCGTGATTGACGTTTGAATTGTCCTAACCGGCGTGTCCGGCGGAAACCTGTTTGCCGGCGTTTCCGGCTGAAATTCTTTTGCCGGCCTATCCGGCCAAATTCTGTTGCCGGCGTTTCCGGCAATCGCCCGGTGCGAAACCGAAGCCGGGCTGAACAGCGCGGCACGGTCCCGACCGGGCGGAAGCGAGGCTGACCCGCGCACGACAGCGCGGGTCAGCCCGTGTCAGATCAGCCGACGGTCTTGGCGACAGTGGCGGTGTTGTCGGTATCTTCGAGCAGCTGGCCGGACGTGTCCATGCTGTCCTTCATCGAGTTGCCGAAATAGGTGGCGCCGGCAACGACCAGGCCGCCGAGCACGGCAACGATCAGGGCATATTCAGCAGCCGAGGCGCCGCTGGTGTTGGTCTTCAGATTGCGGAGAAGCTTCATCATAACAAGTGTTCCTTTTTCTTCCGGCCGAAGCCGTGGTTGAAACCCGAATTCAGATACGCGAACTCGACTGCACCGGTTCACCGACGCGGGAGAATGAACGATGGCGTGTTGCCCCAGAACGGCAGCCCCAAATCAGGTGTAAGCAGGCTTTTTGAAAGAAACAATAAAAAAAGTGACTTACCGCCGGTTTCTCACTGCGGACCTTACATTTTCCTTTCTGAATTGAGTGCAAATCAACTCTTAGGTAACAGGTGTAAACTTCTGATTACAAACTGGAAAGAGGTTTTTGACCATGTAGCAATCCAATAGGTTAACAACGGAAAAACTTGCCAGAAAAAATTCGTCGCTGTAGAGGAACCCCCCGAGCGGTTCTCGGAGCGCCGAGGTCGCCATGCTTTTCCCCAACCGGAGGCGCACTTGCATACCGATTCTGGTCACGGACCGGAGCGGTGCATCGGCCGTGGAATTCGCGCTGCTGCTGCCGCTGATGACGCTGATGCTCGCAGCGACGATGCAATATGGCGTGCTGATGTTCACCTATAACGCCATGCTGAACACTGCCCGCAATGGCGCTCGCGCCATGGCAGCGGGCAGTTCCACTGAAGCCGAGGTGATCACCACGGCCAAGGCCAACCTGCCGAAATGGGTGCCGACGGCAAAGTGGAAGATCGTCCCGCAGAATGAAAAGACCACCAAAAGCGACAGGGTGACCGCGCGGATCACCGTCGATTCGCAATATGCCACCGTGCTGCCACTAGCGCCGATGCCCAGCGAGATCGAAGTCTTTGTGGTCATGCTGAAGGAAAAATAGACCGGCGCTGCGGCACCGTCCGTAGTTCTGCGTAAAGACCGGCAGCGCCTGATTCGACATTCTGTCCCGATATCCAGAGACGCCGATCAACGGTGCCTGACGGACCGGGGCCATGAAGACCATCCTTCTCCACATCCATGACGACGCCGGCCAGGCGCGCCGCCTGCAAACGGCGATCGATCTGGCACGCCCGTCGGGCGGCCATGTCACCTGCCTGCAAGTCGGCCCGGCGGAACATCTTGGTGCCAATTCGCATGGTGGCATTTTCGGGCTGGCAGCGGTCATCGACACGATCCGCGATATCGACCGCGGCAACCGCATCGCCATCGAAGCCCGCCTGCACGCCGAAGCCGTATCGTGGAGCTGGCTATGCCGCGATGGCGACACCGTCGAAGCGCTGGTTGCAGCGGCCCGGCTGGCGGATGTCATGGTGCTCAGCCAGCCGGGCCAGGGTCGCGAGTCGGGCGATATGCGCCAGGGGCGCAGGGCGGGCGACATGCCGCTCCCGATCATCGGCGATGTCGCCGTGCATGCCCGGGCGCCGGTGCTGATGGTGCCGGTTCACGGTGGCCCGTCACCGCACTGCCCGTTCGGCCGCGATGCCAAAGCGTTACTCGCCTGGAACGGATCGGCAGAAGCGGCCTATGCCCTGCGACTGACAATGCCACTGCTCGCCCATGTCGCCACTGTCCATGTTGTCGAGGTGGCCGAAGCGAACGCCGGACAGCCGCTGAGCGATGCCGTGCAGTTCCTGTCCCGCCACGGCATCGCGGCGGAACGCCATGACTGGCCCGCCAAGGGTCGCAGTATCGCAGTGGCGCTGCTCGATGCCGCGGCGGAACTGAACGCCGATGTCATGGTGATGGGCGCCTATGGCCACAGCCGGCTGCGCGAGACGGTGCTGGGCGGCGTAACGCGCGACCTGATCGCAAGCGCGACCTTGCCCTTGCTGCTGGCGCATTGAACCCGGCGCCGGGTTGGGCCAGAACGATTGCATGTGTCCTTACCGATCGCCCGCACCGGAGCTTGCATCGCCTGCGGGATTCGACACCGCCGAAGCCTATCACCGTTCGATTCTGGCGACGGTTCCCGATGCCATGATCGTCATCGACGATACTGGAACCATCCTGTCGTTCAGCGCCGCCGCAGAAGCTATGTTCGGTTATGAGGAAAACGAGGTAACCGGCAGAAATATCAATATTTTAATGCCTGACCCTGACCGCGCTGCGCATGATGGCTACATGACACGTTACATGAAGACAGGGGTCGCCCGCATCATCGGCATCGGCCGGGTGACGACGGCGCAACGCCGCGATGGCAGCAGCTTTCCGATCGAACTGTCGATCGGCGACGCACACACGGCGCGTGGCCGGGTGTTCACCGGCTTCATCCGCGACCTGACCGAGCGCCAGCGCACCGAGCGGCGCCTGCAGGACCTGCAGGCCGAGCTGAGCCATATCTCCAGGATCAGCGCGATGGATTCGCT
>JBMOGO010000029.1:0-31790 GCA_049318305.1 Polymorphobacter sp. | reverse complement strand
CGGGTTGATACCCAGCCCGCCGCACAGCCGCTGTGCGACGCGATCATAGCGCCATGAGACAAGATGGATGACGTCAAGCGAATCGATCCGTGACAGGAAACTGCCGCCCGCATCGGCATCGGCGGCGCGCACCGCGGCCTCCATCAGCGCCAGCGGTTCCAGCGCCAGCGCCGGATCACTGGGGCGATCGTTGATCTCGCCGACACCGATGATGACAGGCGTGCGGTCTGCGGGCAGGGCCATGCGGGTCTCCCAAGCGAAAGCCGGTGTTTATCGCGCGGTCCAGCCGCCGTCGATGACGAGTTCAGAGCCGGTCATGTAGCGCGATTCGTCGCTGGCGAGGAACACGATGCCATCGGCGATATCGGCGGGCTGCCCGGGGAAACCGAGCGGCGAAGCCTGGGCGATGATGTCGGCATGGACGGCGTTCGACCCCGGCGGCACGAGACTGGCCAGCACGCCGCCAGCGTCGATCTTTTCCCAGATCGGCGTGTCGATTATGCCGGGGTGCACGGAATTGACGCGAATGCCGTCGCGCGCTTCGGCGCATTCCATTGCAACCGCCTTGGTGAACAGCCGCACCCCCCCTTTGGTGGCGCAATAGCCGGCCAGCCCCGGGGCGCCGGCAAGCCCCGCCACCGACGAGACATTGATGATCGAGCCGCCCTTGTAGTCGCCCGCGGGCTTTGCGGTGCGCATGGCAGGAATGGCGTGCTTGGTGCCCAGAAACACGCCGGTCAGGTTGATCGCTACCTGGCGGTTCCACTGCTCGAGGGTCATTTCGGTGACCGGGCCACCGACGCCGATGCCGGCATTGTTGACCAGAATGTCGAGCCGGCCGAAAATCCGCATGACCTTGCCGTAAAGTTCGACCCAGCGGTCCTCCTCCACCACATCCTGGCCGCGAAACTCGACCGTGCCGCCAGAAGCATGGATCATGTCGGCAGTGACGCGGCCGCCGGCCATGTCGATGTCGGTGATGAACACCGCGGCCCCTTCGCGCGCCAGCGCCACGGCTGCGGCACGGCCGATGCCGCTGGCGGCGCCGGTGACAAAGGCAGTGCGGCCGGCAAGTCGTCCCATGATGATCCTCCCCGATTGTTTTCCAGCACGCTAGGCGCGTGGCCAGCAAAGAAAACCCCTCATCTTTGCGCTGGATCAAAGTCAGCCACCGGTCACGCGCCCACAGCACCGCCAGTCACAACAAGGAACACTGAAATGCGCCCCCCGATCTTTGCTGCTCTCCTCGCCGCTGCGTCCGCACTCGCCGTGCCGGCGGCCGCCAAGCAGGGCGATGTGCTGGTCCGGCTGCGCGCCGTCATGGTGTCGCCGAACGAAAGCAGCGGCCCGGTGTTGCCGGCGTTCCCCGGCGCGACGGTCGGCGTGAGCGATTCGTTCGCGCCGGAAATCGATTTTACCTATATGGCGACCGACCATATCGGCATCGAACTGATTGCCGCCACGACGAAACACAATATCAGCGGGCGCGGCACGCTGGCCGGCGTCGGCAAGCTGGCGACGACCTGGGTGTTGCCGCCGACCCTGACGCTGCAATATCACTTTCTGCCCGAAGGCAAGGTGCACCCCTATGTTGGTGCCGGCATCAACTATTCGATCTTTTATTCGGAAGGCGCCAGCGACGCGCTGGAAACCGCCGTCGGGCCGACCAACGTCAGTTTGAAAAGCAGCTTTGGCTATGCGTTGCAGGCCGGCATGGATTTCGACCTGAACGAGAAGCTGTTTCTCAACATCGACGTGAAATACATCGACATGACGTCCCGCGCGACGCTGACATCGGGCGCACTGGTCAATGGTGTCGACGTCAAGATCAACCCGCTGGTGGTCGGTGTCGGCGTCGGGATGCGATTCTGATCACCAGAACTGGCTGCCGGGAACGCCCTTGAACGGCCCGGCGAGGTCGGACGTGATCCAGCCGCCGTAAAAACCGCCCGGTTGCGGGCGAACGCGTTCGCCGGCGACGGTCACTGCGTCGAACGGCGCTGCATAAAAGGCGATATGGTCGCGCAATGCGGCAAAGCCCGGGGTCGGCTGGGGATAGCTCCAGCCGATGCCGGGCAATCGCGCATCGCCGACCGTCACATCCCAATAGCGGGCGACACCCTTCCATTCGCAGAACGATCCGCGCTGCGCCGAATCCGACAGCAGCGTCATGTTGATATCGGCGGGCGGCAAATACCAGGTCGGCGGGTGGCTGGTCTCCAGCGTCCGCAACGCGCGCACGGTATCGGCGACCACGACCCCGCGATGCACGATACGCACGCGCTTGGCCGATGCCGCCAGCCGCGGCGGCCGCGGATAGTCCCACACGCTTTCCTGCCCCGGCCCAACGGGGTCAGGGGATGGCATCATCCGATCAGGCCGGTCACCGCGCCGTAACCGGCAGCGATCATCATCACCAGCGTCGGCAGGAAGGTCAGGCCAAAGCCCGGGCCACGCTTGGCCGGATCGGCATAATAGCCGCGCGCATAAACGACGCGCCCGATCGACCAGAGCAGCCCGAGACCGCCGGTGATCATGTCACCCAGTACCGGCGCTGCGAGAAAGATCGCCGGCAGGAACAGGGCAAGCTGTTCCAGCGTGTTGATGTGAACGCGATTGCGCTTGTCGAAGTCGGGATGGCCGGTTGGCATCGGTGCCGGCACGCTCCATTTGGCGCGCGCCTGGCCGACAACGATCCCCAGCCCGAAATAGACGAACAGCGCGATGACGACGGCGAGTGCGGTCAATGGAAATGCGGTCATGGTATCCCCCAATTTGAGTCTTGCGCAAATTAATAGACGGCGCGTCACGGCTTGGCAAGCAGTTGACGCTCCGGCATCGTTTGTGTCCATGGTGCGTTAAGCCTTTGGGGCAGGCGCTGGAGATCAGGCGATGGCATTTGTCGCAGTGGAAACAGGCGGGGCGATGGTCGGCCGGCCGCAGGGCCGGGTCGACGAAAGCAATTGGGAAGCATTTTCCAATGACCTTGTCGCCGCGATCACTGCCGCCGCAGCGCGCGGCCTGGCCTTTGTCGTCGATCTGGGCGGGGTCGATTACATGTCGTCGCGCGGCCTGCGCGCGCTGAGCACTGGGTTGGCGACGGCGAAGAAGGCCGATGTGCCGATGCGATTGGCGGCACCGGGCACATCGATGCGCGAAATTCTGGCGATCAGCCGTTATGACAAGCTGTTCCCGGTGTTCGATAACGTCGAATCGGCGTGCGCAGCGGGTTAGGGGAACGGCAATGCGGGTGCGGTTCTGGGGGACGCGAGGCTCGCTGCCGGTGGCGGCGACAGCGACGACGATTCGCGCCAAGCTGGTCAATGCGGTGCTGGCCGCATCGGGGCGCAGCTTCGCGACCGCGGCCGCGGCGGCGGCCTTTGTCGATGACGAACTCGATTTCGCCGCGCGCGGCGGTTATGGCGGCGCGACATCGTGCGTGGAGATCGAGGCCGGTGATGGCAATTTCATCGTCTGCGACATGGGATCGGGCTTGCGCGAATTCGGCCTCGATGCGATGCGCCGCGCCGCCGGCGGCCACCCCCGCCGCTACCATTTCTTTCTGTCGCACCTGCACTGGGATCATATCATGGGCTTCCCGTTCTTTGTGCCGGCGTTCGATGCCGAAGCGACGATCGTCATCCACAGCGGCCACGCCGATGCCGAGACCGCGCTGCGCCGCCAGATGGAGGAGATTTCCTTTCCGGTGGCGTTCGACTGGCTGCGCGCCCGAATCGAATTCGTTACGCTGGCCACAGATGTGCCGCATCGTATCGGCGGCGTCGATGTCACGATGATGGAGCAATATCACTCGCATCTGTCCTATGGCTATCGCTTCGATGCCGGTGGCCGAACGGTGATCTACAGCACCGACAGCGAGCACCGGTCTGACCAGATGGACACCGAGGCACGCTTCGAAGCGTTTTTCAAGGACGCCGACCTGGTGGTGTGTGACACCATGTATTCACTGGGCGATATGGTGTCGCTGAAGCAGGATTGGGGCCATTCGAGCAGCCTGATCGCCATCGACCTGTGCCGGCTGGCGGCGGCCAAATGCCTGGCATTGTTCCACCACGAGCCGACCTATACCGACGCACAGATCCAGACGATGCACGCCGAGGCGCGCCAATATGAAGCCCTGACGCGCGGCGATGCGGCCGAAGTGCGGGTGATCTGCGCTTATGACGGGCTTGAAGTCGACGTCTGAGATGGTTCTAGGGGTGCGACTGGCGCGCGTGCGGCTGGCCGGCGTCGCAGCGGCGGTGTTGACGGTGGCCGTACTGGCAGCGTTCGTGGGACCCTTGTTCGCCGAACGGCTGTTCGACCGATACCAGCGCTGGCAGCCACACATCATCAGCAACAGCCGGGTGCATGTCGTTCGCATCGATGCCGAAAGCCTGCGCGCGCTGGGCCCATGGCCCTGGCCGCGCACCTATCTTGCCGCGCTGACCGACCGGTTGCGTGAACAGGGCGCGGCGGCGATCGGTTTCGACATGATCTTTGCCGAGCCTGACCCGGCGAGCGAGCCGGGTCGGCTTGCCGATGTCTTCAACGGCCTGTCACCGCCGGCACGGGCCGAAATCGATGCGATGGAATCGCTCGATCTGCGCTTCGGCCGTTCGATCGGCCTGGCACCGGCGGTCGTGGCCCGGTCGGCCGTCACGCGCGGCAATGTGGAAAGTGCCGGGTTGACCGAAGCGGACGCCAAAGACCTGCCGCAGGAGGTGCGTTTCACGGCGCCGCTGCCAAGGCAGGTGCCGGCGTTTCCACTCGCGACCGCCAATGTGTTTGAAATCGAGGATACCGCCCGCGGCCATGGCCTGATCAATGGTGAGCCCGACGCCGATGGTGTGACGCGCCGATTGCCGATGGTGGCGAGCATCGCTGGCCATGCCACCCCGACAATGGCGCTTGAACTGGTCCGCGTCGCCGAACGCCGCGTCAGCGTCACGCCGGAACTGGCGCGCGGCGAACTCCAGGCCTTGCGGCTCGGCAATCACCGCATCCCCGTCGACTCGCACGGCGTTGCACGGCTGCATTTCGGGGCATTTGCCGGTGACGGCGAAACGTCCGCCGTCAATATCCTGCGGCAGCCGCGCAAACCCTGGGCATTTCACGGCAAGATAGTGCTGATCGGACCGGAGAGCGTTGCGCTCGGCGATATCCGCACCAATCCGCTGGGCCGCAAAGAGTTCGGCGTGCGCATCCATGCCCAGGCCGTCGATGCGATCTTGAGCGGGCATTGGCTGGTGCGGCCGCGATGGGCGCCGGCGGCGGAATGGGCGCTGGGCGGTCTGCTGGCAGCGCTGGCGATCCTGGGGTTGCCGCGGTTGCGGCGGCGCTGGCTGCTGATCGTGCCGGCGGCTGTCATCGCGGTGGTCGCCGCTGTCAGCTGGCTGGCGTTCGCGCAAGCGCAGTTGCTGCTCGATCCGTTGCGGCCGCTGCTCATCGGCGGGTCGACCGGGCTGGCGGTGATGGCGATGCTGTTTGCCGAAACCGGGCGGATGGCGCGGACCCTGCGCGAATCAAAGCTGGCGCAGGATGGCGAGATGAACGCGGCGCGCAAGATTCAGCGCGCCATGCTGCCCGATGCCGCCGTGCTCGGCGCGCTGCACCCGCGCCTCGACCTCGCGGCGCTGCTGGAACCGGCGCAGGAAATCGGCGGCGACCTGTACGACGGCTTTGCACTGCCCGATGGCCGCATCGTGTTTCTTGTTGGCGATGTTACTGGCAAGGGGCCATCGGCGGCGCTGTTCATGGCGGTTTCGAAAGCGCTGGCGCACAGTCTGCTCAGGCGCGGCGGCGCGCCGCTCAACGACATCATCGGCGCGCTCAACGACGAACTCGCCGAAGACGGGCACATGTTCATCGAAGTGACGATGCTGTGCGGCATCATCGACATGGCCAGCGGCACTGTCGAACTGGTCAACGCCGGCCACGAAAACCCGCTGCTGCTGCGTGCCGATGGCACGCTGGAGGATGTGGCGATGGAGGGCGGCCTGCCGCTGTGCACCATCGCCGGCTTCCCCTACCCGCTCGAAACGCTGCAATTGCGTCCCGGCGACGGGCTGGTGATCATCACCGACGGCGTGCGCGAGGCACAGAACGGCAGCGGAGACTTTTTTGGCAGCGGGCGAACGCGCGATGTGCTGCTGGCCTGGCCACCGGAGGCACCGGCCACGATGGTCACCGACGCCTTGATGCGGGCGGTGCGCGGCTTTGAAGCCGGTACGCCGGCGAGCGACGACCTGACGGTGATGGCGCTGCGCTATCGGGGTTAGCGGACGACAACCTCGACGCGGCGGTTGATCGGGTCGGCAACGCCCTCCGCCCGGTCATGGCCGGGAACCGGGGCCAGTGCGCCGCGGCCTACCGTGCGGGTGAATTCGGTTTTCAGGCCGAGCTTGACCAGCATGTCGCGTGCTGCGTTGGCACGCTCCAGCGACAATTTGCGGTTGATGGCATTACTACCTTCACGATCGGTATGCCCTTCGATCTGGACCGAAACACCGTCGCCGCGCCGCCTGACTTCAGCCAGCATCCGGTCGCGTTCTGGGATCGATTCGGGCGTGATTTCGTCACTGCCAGTTGGAAAATATAGCGTGAACCGCTGTGGCGGCTCCGGCAAATTGGCCAGCAGATCGCGGTATTGCGCTTCGGCGACCGCGGGATCGACCGTCGCCGTGGTGGCGCGCTTGCCGCTGACCTTGGCCGTGGTGCCGGCGGTGTCGATGGGCTTCACATCGTCGCCGGTCTTGGGGTCGAGCACCACGACCGAACCGACCGGGTTGGTGCCTTCGCCCTGCAGCAACGTCACCGTCGACGTGCTGCACCCGGCGAGTAGCAGCAGTGGCAGCAGCCGGCGCATCATTGCACCGTCACCACAAAGCGGGTGCCGCGCACGCCGAGCACCGAGGTCGGCGTCTGCACGGTCATGCCCTTGGGATTTTCCTTGGCAATCTGCCCCGAAACCACCGCCAGCGAGCCCTTTTCAACCTTGGTTGCGGACTGGCCCTGATGGGTGACATCGTCGAAATCGAACTTGGTAAGGCGGATGCGGCTGGCCGGCCCGACCGAAAAGCGCGAATCATCGATGAACGTCACGCTGATCCGGCCATCCTTGCCGGTGTTCAGCAAGTCGCCGACCTCCAGCTTGGTGCCGGCGGTGATCGCCACCGGTTTCTTGTTGCGTTCGATACTGGCGGCGCCGCTGACGCGCTTGACCGTGGCGATTTCGGCAAGCGCCGGCCCCGATAGCGCCAGGGCGACGCCGACCAGGACCATTCGGGTGGCGCTGTTCCATGCAAAAGACATGCTTTGCCCCTTTGGCGATGAAACTCTAGGCTAGGCCTGTGCACCCTGGCTTGCAATTGGGTTAATGTGACCGACGTGACTCTCTGCTTTCCGGCCGATACTGCTGCGGTTGGTGCGGCGGTAGCGGCGGCGCGGGCCTTTGCCGCCGCGAACGCGCTGCCTATCGAAACCGCAGCGCGCCTGGCGATCATCGTCGAGGAACTGGTCAGCAACCTGATCGACCATGCCGGGCTGGCGCCGGATGCGCGCATCGAACTGACGCTTTCCCGGGCCGGCGACGCCGTCTCAATCGGCCTTGCCGACCCGGGCGCGCCCTTCGATCCGCGCACCGCCGCCTTCACCGCGACCGAGCGGCCGCCGGCCCGGGGCGGCGGTGCCGGCCTCGCGCTGGTGCGGGCCTGGGCGACGATCGATGGCTATAGCCGGGCCGATGGCCGCAACCTGCTGCAACTGACGCTGGCCTGTCACCGCGAAGCGGGGTAAAGCAGGGTCGCAAGCGTTTTTTACCGAAGGTATCCGCCATGGGCTCGTTCAGCCTCGTTCATTGGGCCATCCTGATCATCGTCGTCATGCTGTTGTTCGGCCGCGGCCGGATTTCGGACCTGATGGGTGATTTCGCCAAGGGCATCACCAGCTTCAAGAAGGGCCTTGCCGAAGGCGACACGCCGCCCGCCGCCACGCCGCCGCCGGCGCAGGTCACCAACGCCGCTGCCACCCCGGTCAACCCGGCGACCGACGACGTCCGTCGCTGATCCGGCCCGCGGGCCGCAGCCATGTTCGGCATTGAATCATCGGAACTGGCGATCATCGCGCTGGTGGCGCTGCTCGTCATCGGGCCAAAGGACCTGCCGCGCGTCATGCGCATGGTCGGCGGCTGGGTATCGAAGGGGCGCGCCATGACCCGCCATGTCCGCGCCGGTTTCGACACGATGATGCGCGAGGCCGAGCTGGAGGAGATGCAAAAGCAATGGGCGGCGCAGAACGAGGCCATCATGAAGGCGACGGCGCTGCCCGACCTGGGCTTGAAATCGTCGCTGACCGATATCGGCGCCGACGACTGGATGCTGCCGCCGCCACCGCTGACGCCGGAAATCGTCGATATCGCGCCCGCTCCCCCGCCAGCCACAAAGACGCGCAAACCGCGCGCCAAACCCGTCACCAAACCCGCTGCCGACGCTGAAGCGCCCAAGCCAAAGCGCGCGCCGCGCAAGAAGGTTGCGGCGCCGCAGGCCACGGACTCATGAACGACGACGACGCCGACATCGATGCCAGCAAGGCGCCGCTGCTCGACCATTTGATCGAGCTGCGCGGCCGGTTGCTCAAATGCATCCTGGCCTTTGTCGTCTGCTTCGGCATCGCCTTCACCTTTGCCGACCGGGTGTTCGGTTTCCTGGTGCAGCCGCTGGTGCGTGCCTATGGCGACGGCGTCGTCGGCAAGCTGATCTACACCAAGTTGTACGAAGCGTTTTTCGTCGAGATCAAGGTGGCAGCGTTCGCGGCACTCTGCATGGCCTTCCCGATCATCGCCAACCAATTATGGGCGTTCGTCGCCCCCGGCCTCTACAAACGTGAGAAGCGGGCGTTCCTGCCGTTCCTGATCGCGACGCCGGTGCTGTTCACCATGGGGGCGGCGCTGGCCTATTACGGCGTCATGCCGGTGGCGTTCAAATTCTTCCTCGGCTTCCAGTCGTCGTCGGCAGTAACCGGTATCACCCAGGAGGCCCTCCCCGCCATGGGCGAATATCTCGACCTGGTGATGAACATGATCCTGGGTTTCGGCGTCGCCTTCCTGTTGCCGGTGCTGCTGATGCTGCTCGAACGCGCCGGCATCGTGACGCGAACGCAGCTCAAGGCCGGCCGCCGCTATGCCATCGTCGCCGCCTTCGCCATCGCGGCGGTGCTGACCCCGCCCGATGTCTGGTCGCAGTTCGCCTTGGCGATCCCGTTGATCCTGCTTTACGAAGTCTCGATCATCGGCATCTGGTTCACCGAACGCAGCCGCGCCCGCGAGGCGGCCCGCAGCGCCGGGCCAGTGATCGAAGTCTCCTGAAGCCTAGTTTTTCACGTCATTCGCGGTCTTGGTGAGCGCCTTGCCGACCGAGCTGACATCCTTGCCGGCGCCGCCGATGGTGTTGCAGGCGGTGAGTGACAGGCCGGCGCCGACGGCAACGGCGATGATGATCGAACTGCGCATGGGAAATTCCTGAAATAGCCGGACCGGAAGACGCGCCGGGATCGCAGCGGAAACGATCAGCCAAGCCAAGGGTTCCACCGCGTGACACAAGCGGCGCGGGCTGGCAGAGCTTGTGGGTGGATTTCACCCTGCCTCCGCGCGACCCGCCTGCCGATCTGGCGCTGCTGCTGCCGGCTGACCTTTCACCGGCGCTGGTCACCGCCGCCGCCACCGCCTGGACGCAGGCGCCGTTCCTGAAGGGCCTGCTGCGCAGCCGCAACCATGTGCTGACGGCGCTGGCTAGCAATGGCCCGGATGCCGCCTTTGCCGACGCCATGGCGCTGGCGGTCGATCCGGCAGTGGACGGTGCGCAGCGGCTGCGCCGGGCGCGGGGCAATGTCGCGCTGCTGGTGGCGCTGGCCGATCTGGCCGGGCTGTGGCCGCTGGAGCGCGTCACCGCCGCTTTGTCGCAATTCGCCGACCGCTCGATCGATGTCGCCATTGCCGAGGCGCTCGGCGAACGCGGCGCCCCCAATGCCGGGCTCGCCGCGCTGGCGCTGGGCAAGCTGGGCAGCGGCGAGCTCAACTATTCATCCGATGTCGACCTGATCCTGGTCCATGATCCCGACCTGATCCCGCGCCGCCGCGACGAGGAACCCGGCGAAGCCGCCGTGCGCATCGCCAAGCGCGCCGTGGCGATGCTCGCCGACCTGACCCCCGATGGCTATGTCCAACGCGTCGATCTGCGCCTGCGCCCGGCGAGCGAAATCACGCCGATCTGCCTGCCGGTCGGCGCTGCCGAACATTATTATCAGTCCGAAGCGCTGACCTGGGAACGCGTCGCCTTCATCCGGGCGCGCGCCTGTGCCGGCGACATCGCGCTGGGGCAGGGCTTGCTCAATCGCATCAGGCCTTTCGTGTGGCGGCGCAGCCTCGACTGGACGGCGGTGCGCGACATCCAGGCGGTATCGCTGCGGATTCGCGACCATTTCGAAGCCGGGCAGGCGATCGGCCCCGGCTATGACGTCAAGCGCGGCCGCGGCGGCATCCGCGAAGTCGAATTCTTCGCGCAGATCCACCAGCTGATCTGGGGCGGCCGCGCGCCCGAACTGCGTTGCCCGGCAACGCTGGACGGGCTGGCGGCGTTGGCCGGCGCCGGGCGGATCGATCCGGCAGAGGCAGCGCGGCTGGCCGACAGCTACCGAATGCTGCGCACCCTTGAACACCGCTTGCAGATGCGCCGCGATGAACAGACGCATATGGTGCCCAAGTTGGCGGCCGACCGCGCCGCCGTTGCCGCACTGGCCGGCGCGCGCGACTGGGCGGCGGTGGAGCGCGGGCTGAAGGCCGCCACCACGCCGGTTGCGCTGGCCTATGATCGCCTGATCGCGGCGGCAGCGCCGGAGGCGACGGCGATTCCTGTTGATGCCGTTCCCTGGCTGAAACGCCATCACCCCGGTATCGCCAAGGTCGCGGTGCCGCTGCTGGCCCGCTGGCGCAGCGGCAGTGTGCGCGCCCTGCGCAGCGAGCCGGCGCGGCAGGCGTTCGAGGCGGTGTTGCCGGCGCTGGTCGACGGCATCGCCAAGGCGGCGGACCCGCCGGTCGCGGCCTCGCGACTCGATGGTTTTCTCGGCGCCCTGCCGCAAGGTGCGCAGTTTTTTGCGCTGTTGCAGGCCAACCCCCGGCTGATTGCCCTGCTTGGCCATCTGCTCGGCGTGACGCCGGTGCTGGCGGATGCGCTCGCGCGCGATCCGGCGCTGTTCGATGTCATGCTCGCGCCCGATGCCTTTGGGCCGCTGCCAGCCGGCGACGTTCTGGCGGCAGAGCTTGCCGACTTCACGGCTGCCGCCGACGGGCTGGAAGACCTTCTCGACAAGGTGCGGCGCTGGACCGGGGAGCGGCGCTTCCAGCTGGGCGCGCAGCTCGTCGAAGGCCAGAGCGACCCGCTGCGGGCGGCACGGTCGCTCTCCGACCTGGCGGATGCGGCGCTGGCAGTGGTGGTACCGGCGGTCGTCACCGATTTTGCGCGCAGCCATGGCCAGGTGCCGGGAGGCGAGCCGGTGATCCTCGCGCTGGGCCGTTATGGCGGGCAGGCGCTGACGCACGCTTCGGACCTCGATCTCGTCTATCTGTTCCGCGGCAGCCATGAAACGGTTTCGGATGGCGCCAAGCCACTGCCCGCAACGCTGTACTTCAACCGTCTGGCGGCGCGATTGACCGCGGCGCTGTCGGTCCCCACCGCGGCCGGGGCGTTGTACGAAGTCGATACGCGGCTGCGGCCCTGGGGCGCCAAGGGCATGCTGGCGCTGTCGATTGCCAGTTTCGCGCGCTACCAGGCCGAAGAGGCCGAAAGCTGGGAGCATATGGCGCTGACCCGCGCGCGCATCATCACCGGGTCGCCGGCGGCGCGGGCGGAAGCCGCCGCGGCAATTGCCGCCACGCTCGACCAGCCCCGCGATGCCGAAACGCTGCGCCGCGCCGTGCTCGGCATGCGCGCCGATATCGCCCGTGCCAAACCGCCCAAGGGGGTTTTCGACGTCAAGCTGGCGCCCGGCGGTCTCGTCGATCTGGAATTCATCGTGCATTATGTCCAGCTGCGCGACCGGGCGGGCTTTGGCCCCGATCTGACTTCGGCGCTGGCGGCGCTCCACCTGCCGGCGGAACTGGCGGCGGCCCATGACCTGCTGACCCGGTTCCTCGTCCTGCTGCGGCTGGTTGCGCCGGGAGCCAGCGTGCCGACGACATTTGCAGCGCCCGTCGAAGCGATGCTGGCGCTGGGGCTGGGTGCGACGAATTTCGCCGATCTGACCGAACGATTGGCGCTGGCCAAAGCGGCGGTGCGGCTGGCATTCAACACCATCATCGCAACGAAAAGGACCGACGCATGACCAACCCGCAACCCGGCTCCGCGGCCCCCGATTTCACCATGGCGGGTGACACCGGCCCGATCAGTCTTTCGGATTTCGCCGGCAGGAAGCTGGTGCTGTATTTCTATCCCAAGGACGACACGCCGGGCTGCACCACCGAGGGCAAGGATTTTTCGGCACTTCTGGCCGATTTTGCCGCCACCGACACTCATGTCGTCGGCGTTTCGCGCGATTCGGTGGCGGCGCATGGCAAGTTTCGCGCCAAACATGGCCTGACCGTCGGCCTGGGCGCCGATGAAGGCGCCGTGACCGATGCCTATGGCGTGTGGGTCGAAAAGAGCATGTACGGCAAGAAATACATGGGGATCGAACGCGCCACCTTCCTCATCGGCCGCGACGGCACAGTCGCGCAGGTGTGGAACAAGGTGAAAGTTGCCGGCCATGCGGCGGCGGTGCTGGCGGCAGCGCAGGCGCTCGGCTGAGGCCCGGGGAATAGGCAGTCAGACTGCCGATTCGGGACCGCATAAACGGCAGCCACCGCGCAAGGTTGCGGCAATTGCGCAGAAATATCCTGTCCGCGGCTCAACTCATCGTGCCGCCGACACGCCTTGACCCCAGATGAACGGATGGCGGTTGCGGCGGTTCCACCAGAATGTTTGATTGCAGTTGTCGAAGCGGGTCGCACTGCAACGGCAAGTGGTCAGGAACCACCGCGTCAGGCAGTTTCGCCAGTCCGGCTCCGGGTCGCTTTATCGTCCAATACCAAGTTTTCGACCGGGGGTTTCAACGCCAGTGACCAGTCTGAACGCGGCCCTTGGCGGGCTGACGCAAAGCCTGGCGCGCGTCCTGCCCCCGCATCAATTCACCTGGCACAGGGACCATGGCCAATCCGGCCATCGCGACCTGACCATCCGGATGGGGACCTGGCAACAAGTCATGGCAATCGGTTCGGCAGTCTTGATCGCGGGTTGGCTGGGTGTCGCGACCACCACCATCATCTCCGGCGATGCCGATGCAGCGCTTGCTGCCAAACAGGCCGAACTGGCCCGCATGCACATGACGTTGCAGGCGATGAAAACCGAAACCGCCGCCTTGAAGGGCGATGTTGCCGCCCGCGCCGAGGCACTGGAAACCCGGCAGGCGTTCCTCGCTGCCCTGCTCAGCGACAAGCGCGACATGGCCAAACTGGCGCGCATGCTGCCGCGCCAGGTAGAGGGCAACACGCTGCTCACCGTTCGCGACCTGGTCGGCCCGGCCAAGGCCAAGCGCGGCAAACCCAAATTCACCGCGCCGCAGGTCAACGCCGCGCTGATCGAACCGTTCAACAAGCTGGAAAGCCAGCAGCTCGCCTTTGTCGACAAGGCCACCGGCGCCGCCGAAGCCAAGCTGCGCGACACCCAGGCGCTGATCCGCCGGTTGGGCCTAGATCCGTCGCGCTTCGTGCAATCGAGCGACTGGAACGGTTCCGCCAGTGCCGGAGTCGGCGGCCCTTACATCCCGGTCAGCGCCGATGCCGAGCCGCGCTTCAAGGACCTGTTCCTCAGCTGGAAAAAGCTGAGCAACCTGCAATCGGCGGTCAGCGCCATCCCGGCCTATATGCCGGTGAAAAGCTATCGCTACACCTCCACCTTCGGCTTCCGTTACGACCCGTTCAACGGCGGCAGTGCCATGCACGCCGGCGTCGACATGGCCGGCTCGCAGGGTGAGCCGATCTATGCATCGGCGAGCGGCACCGTGCTCCAGGCTGGCCGCTCGGGCGGATACGGCAATCTTGTCGAGCTGAGCCACGGCAAGGGCATCGACACCCGTTATGGCCATCTCTCGGCCATCCTCGTGCGCCCCGGCGAGCAGGTTCGCCAGGGCCAGATGATCGGCCGCATGGGTTCGACCGGCCGCTCGACCGGCACCCATCTGCATTTCGAAGTCCGCGTCGATGGCCGCGCCATCAACCCGCGGCCGTTCCTCGATGCCTCGGCCTATGTGCTGGCGGCGCAGGGCGAAGTGCCGGCAACCGGCGGCCAGGACTTCGGCCCGGTGCTGGAAGACGACACCGTCACCGCTTCGGTGGGTGGCATGACCCCCATCCGCGGCTTGCGCTAAGCTATCGCGCCGGAAGCCGGCACCAGCCCGCGCCCCCGCCCAACCACCCAGGTAGTTTACCCTGTATGGTGGTTGGGCGGGGGCGCGGGCTGGTGCCAGCTTCCGGAGAAACGCGCTAAGCCGTCATTGTGCCGGGCGCCGCATCGCCCTACATTGACATGATGGACAACGCCCCCCGCCTGATGCCCGCCGCCGCCGCGCGGGTTGCCGTGATCGCCGCCCGCCAGGGCAAGCCCGGCCTCAAGCTGCGACTCGCCGTCGATGGCGGTGGCTGCTCAGGTTTCCAGTACAAGTTCGGGCTGGAGGCCGATGCGGCCGCCGATGACCTGGCCGTGGAAACCGATGGCATCACCATGTTGATCGACCCCGATTCGCTCCCCTTTGTCGCCGGCGCCGAGGTCGATTTCGTTGAAAAGATCGGCGCCGCGGCGTTCGAAGTGCGCAACCCGAATGCGGCCAGCGGCTGCGGCTGCGGATCGAGCTTTTCGATCTGACGCGAATCGCGCTTGACATCGCAATGTGATCATCCGATGCGTTAATCACATTCAAATGTGAGAACGCCGTGATGAGCACAACCGAACGCCTGCGCAACCTGGTTGCCGAGGGCAGCGAAACCAAATCCGGCATTGCCCGCGCCGCCGGCCTCCACGCCAATTCGCTGCGCGCGCTCGACGAGCCCGACTGGAACCCGACTAGCGAGACGCTGCGTAAGCTGGAAAGCTGGCTGCGCGATCGCGAGCAGGGCCCGGCGCTGGCCAGCGTGCAGGAGATCATCAACGAGGCCCGCAACGGCCGCATGTTCATCCTGGTCGATGACGAGGACCGCGAGAATGAAGGCGACCTCGTCATCCCCGCGCAGATGGCGACGCCCGATGCGATCAACTTCATGGCGCGCCACGGCCGCGGGCTGATCTGCCTGGCGCTGTCCGCCGAACGCGTGCGCCACCTTGGTTTGCCGCTGATGGCGCAGCACAATGGTACCCGCCATTCGACCGCCTTCACCGTGTCGATCGAGGCGCGCGAAGGCGTCACCACCGGCATTTCTGCCGGCGACCGAGCGCGGACCATCGCCGTCGCCATAGACGGCGGCAAGGGTCCAGCCGAAATCGTCACGCCCGGCCATGTGTTCCCACTGGTGGCACGCGACGGCGGCGTACTGGTCCGCGCCGGCCATACCGAGGCATCGGTCGATGTCGCGCGGCTGGCGGGTCTCAACCCGTCGGGCGTGATCTGCGAGATCATGAACGATGATGGCGAGATGATGCGCCTGCCGGAACTGATCGTCTTTGCCCGCCAGCATGGCCTCAAGATCGGCACCATCCAGGACCTGATCGCCTATCGCCACGCGCATGACCGGCTGGTCAAATGCGTCGCCGAAACGAAGATCGAAAGCTGGCATGGCGGCGAATGGACGGCAAAGACCTACGTCAACACCGCCGAATATGCCGAGCATATGGTGCTGCAAAAGGGCCAGGTGGAACCCGGACGCCCGACACTGGTGCGCGTCCACACCATGTCGATGTTCACCGATCTGTTCCACGAAGCCAATGATCGCGCCGGGCAATTGCAGCGCGCCATGGACGTGATCGGTGAAGAGGGTGCCGGCATCGTCGTCATCATCCGTGATTCGTCGCCCAACGCCATCTCGACGCAGATGAAGGCCAAGGGCGAAGGCCAACCGATCCAGCTGCGCGACTATGGCATCGGCGCGCAGATCCTCGTCGATCTGGGGGTAACCGACATGGTGCTGCTGACCAACGCCCACCGCACGATCGTCGGCATCCAGGGCTATGGCCTGCATGTCGTCGCCGAACGCCCGATCCCGCCGCACGCCGCCACCGCCGCCTGAAGGACACCGACATGACGCATATCCTGATCGTCGAAGCGCGCTTTTACGACGCCATCGCCGATGCCGCGCTCGATGGCGCCGTTTCGGCGTTGACCGCCGCCGGTGCCACGCACGACCGGTTGACCGTGCCCGGCGCGCTCGAAATCCCCGCTGCGATCGCCTTTGCCGATGCCAGCGGCCAGTATGACGGCTATGTCGCACTGGGCTGCGTCATCCGCGGCGAGACCTATCATTTCGAGGTAGTCGCCGGCGAAAGCGCCCGCGCCATCATGGCGCTGACCCTCGACGGCCTGGCGATCGGCAACGGCATCCTGACCGTGGAGAATGAGGCGCAAGCCTGGGCCCGCGCCCGCAAGACCGAAAAGGACAAGGGCGGCGAAGCGGCCAACGCGGCGCTGGCGATGATCGCGGTGAAGGCCAAATACGCCTGACGCTGCCCAGGTGACGCGGCTCTACGACACGATCGGTGTTGACTATGCCGCGCTGCGCCGTCCCGATCCGCGTATCGCGGCGCAGATCGTCGCCGCACTCGGGCCGGCGGAAACCATCCTCAACGTCGGCGCCGGCAGCGGCTCCTACGAACCCGCCGGTCGGACGATCACCGCTGTCGAGCCATCGGCCGAGATGATCCGGCAGCGCCAGCCCTCTGCTGCGACCGTCGTACAGGGCAACGCGGAAGACCTGCCCTTCGGCGATCGCTCATTCGATGCGGCAATGGCCATCCTGACCGTCCACCACTGGCACGACCCCGCGCGAGGACTGCGCGAAATGCGCCGCGTCACCCGCGGGCCGGTCGTCATCCTGACCTATGATCCGTCCTTTCGCGGCTTCTGGCTGGCGGATTATGTGCCGCAACTGGTCGCGCTTGATGATGTGCGCATGCCGCCGCTGGGGCTTTACGCCGCCGCACTCGGACCGGTCGACATTGCGCCGGTGCCTATTCCGCATGATTGCGTCGATGGCTTCCTGTGCGCCTATTGGCGACGCCCAGCGGCCTATCTCGACCCCCGGATCAGGGCCGCCATGTCATCGTTCTGGGCGGTCGGCGATGTATCGGCACAGATGGCCCGGCTGGCGCGCGACCTTGCAGACGAGGCATGGACGCGCAGATATGGCGCCATGCTGCAGCAGGACGCCTGCGACCTGGGCTACCGGCTTGTCGTGGCGCCGGCGTTGGCCGATTAGGCGGCAATGGCCAACCGCTTCCGCCTCGCCGATTTCCTGCCCTACCAGCTCTCGGTTGCCTCCAACGCCGTGTCGCGCGCCGTTGCCACCGGCACCGGCTATGAAAGCCGGTTCGGCCTGACCAATGCCGAATGGCGGGTGCTCGCCGCCGTCACCGCCGCCGGCGCACCGACCCAGGTCGAGCTCGGCAAGGCAACCGGCATGGACAAGATGACGATCAGCCGGGCGGTGGCCGGACTGACTACCCGCCGGCTGATCGACCGCGCCCGCGACACCGGCGATCGCCGCACCCTGCGGCTCAGCCCGACCGCCGAGGGCCAGCGCATCCATGACATCGTCGCCCCGCAGGCGCTGGAGGTGGAGGCGCGGCTGCTCGCGGCGCTGTCACCGGCGCAGGCCGATGCGCTGCGCCAGGCGCTGGCGGCCTTGCAGGCGGCTTGCGAAGAACCGTAACATCTGTTACCAATATCGCATCACATCCGAGGGGATTCGCGATGACCGGCACCACTGCTCCCAAGTCCAATGAGCGTCCCAACGATTTGGGCCTCGACGGCTTTGAATTCGTCGAATTCACCAGCCCCGATCCCGACGCGCTGGCCGGGCTGTTCGTCGCGCTGGGCTTCACCCATGTCGCCAGCCACCGGTCGAAGAACGTCCGCCGTTATGCACAGGGCGGCATCAACTTCCTGCTCAACATGGACACCGAGGGCCAGGTGGCGGAATTCCGCAACCAGCACGGGCCGTCGGCAAATGCCATGGCGTTTCATGTCGAAGACGCCAGTGCCGCCTTCGCGGAAGCGGTGCAGCGCGGCGCCACCCCGGTGCACGGCCGCGTCGGCCCGATGGAGCTCAACATCCCGGCCATCGAGGGCATCGGCGGGTCGAACCTCTACCTCGTCGACAACGCCGGCGAACGCGAGATTTACGATGTCGATTTCCGCGCCGTGCCGGGCGCCACGCCGATGGACAACAGCGTCGGCCTGCACACCATCGACCATCTCACTCATAATGTGAATCGCGGTCGCATGGCGCATTGGGCGCATTTCTACGAAAGCATCTTCAACTTCCGCGAGATCCGCTTTTTCGACATCGAAGGCCAGTCGACCGGGCTGTTCAGCAAGGCGATGACCGCACCAGACGACAAGATCCGCATTCCGCTTAACGAAAGCCAGGACGAGCATAGCCAGATCGAGGAATTCTTGCGCGCCTACAAGGGCGAAGGCATCCAGCATATCGCGCTGGCGACCGACGATGTTTTCGATACCGTCGACCGGCTGCGCGCCCGCGGCGTCAAGTTCCAGGACACCATCGACGCCTATTTCGACCTGATCGACAAGCGCCTGCCGGGCCATGGCCATGACGTCGCAGAAATGCGCAAGCGCCGCATCCTGATCGATGGCGCGCCGGAAACTGGTGGCGGGCTGTTGTTGCAGATCTTCACCGAAAACATGGTCGGCCCGATTTTCTTCGAAATCATCCAGCGCAAGGGCAATGACGGCTTCGGCGAAGGCAATTTCAAGGCGCTGTTCGAATCGCTGGAGCTCGACCAGGTGCGGCGGGGCGTAATCCCGGCGAAGGCATGAGCAACCTCACCGGCTTCGGCAACCACTTCAGCAGCGAGGCCATCCCCGGCGCGCTGCCCGTCGGCCGCAATTCGCCGCAAAAGCCCGCCTTTGGCCTGTATGCCGAGCAGTTGAGCGGCACCGCCTTTACCATGGCGCGCAGTGAGAACCGCCGGTCGTGGCTGTATCGCCTGCGCCCGAGTGCGCAGCACCCGCCCTTTACCCCGCGCTCCCGGACGCTGGACCACCGCAACACCACCGCAAACCCCAACCGATTGCGCTGGAATCCGCGCGAAATCCCCGCCGAACCGACACGATTCATCGACTCGATCACCCCGATGCTGGCCAATGGCGACCCCGAAACCCTGTCGGGCGTGACGCTTTCCACCTACGTTTTCACCGAAAATGCTCCAAATCAGGTGTTTTTTTCGGCCGATTCCGAGCTTTTGATCATCCCGGAACAGGGCGACCTGCGTCTTTTCACCGAATTCGGCCGGCTCGATATCGCCCCGCAGCAGATCGCCATCATCCCGCGCGGCGTCCGTTACCGGGTCGAAACCCCCGACACGGCGGCGCGCGGCTACCTGTGCGAGAACCATGGCGCACCCTTCCGCCTGCCCGACCTTGGCCCGATCGGGTCAAACGGCCTCGCCAACCCGCGCGATTTCGAAGCGCCGACGGCCTGGTTCGAGGATCGCGATGAGCCTTTCGAGCTGATCCAGACCTATGGTGGCCGTCTGTGGACCACCATGATCGACCATTCGCCGTTCGATGTCGTCGCCTGGCACGGCAATCTTACCCCCGTGAAGTACGATCTGCGCCGCTTCAACACCCTCGGCACGGTCAGTTTCGACCACCCCGATCCGTCGATTTTCACCGTCCTGACCAGCCCCAGCGACACGCCGGGCCGCGCCAATGCCGATTTCGTCATCTTCCCGCCGCGCTGGATGGTCGCTGAAGACACGTTCCGGCCGCCCTGGTTCCACCGCAACCTGATGTCCGAAGCGATGGGACTGATCACCGGCGCCTATGATGCCAAGGTCGGCGGCTTTGCCCCCGGCAGCCTGTCACTGCACAACATGATGGGCGCGCACGGCCCCGACGCCGCAAGCTGGCAAGCGGCCACCGACGCACCACTCGCCCCTCACAAGATCACCGACACCATGGCGTTCATGGTCGAAAGCTGCTGGCCTTACCGCGTCACGGCTACGGCGATGGCCACCGCCCAGCCGGATTATGACGCCGTCTGGGATGGTTTCCCCAAGGCAAGGCTGCCGGATTGATGGACGAACCTGGCCCGATTGGCGCATGAACCGCGCGATGTTTGCCGTTGCCGCCCTGTATCGCTTCACGCCGCTGCCCGATTGCGCCGCGCTGGTCGCCCCGCTGACCGCGGTGGCGCGGGCCAATGGCATCAAGGGCACGCTGCTGCTGGCGCCCGAAGGCATCAACGGCACGCTCGCCGGACCACCGGACGGTGTGGCGGCAATGCTGCTGGCCTTGCGCGAACTGCCCGGTTGCGCCGCGCTGGAGGTGAAGCATTCGGCCGCCGCCACCATGCCGTTCCACCGCCTGAAGGTGCGCGTGAAGCACGAGATCGTCACCATGGGCCAGCCGGATATCGACCCGCTGGCCGCCGGCACAACGGTGGAGCCGCATGACTGGAACGCCTTGATCGCGGCACCCGGCACGATCGTCATCGACACGCGCAACGATTATGAAGTGGCGATCGGCAGTTTTGCCGGCGCGATCGACCCGCAAACGCCGACATTCCGCGACTTTCCCGACTGGTTTCGCCGCCATCGCAACCAGTTGCTGGCCGGCGATACACCGCCGGTGGTGGCGATGTTCTGCACCGGCGGCATCCGCTGCGAAAAGGCGACGGCGTTCCTGAAGGCCGAAGGCATCGCCGATGTGCGGCATCTACACGGCGGCATCCTGCGTTACCTCGAGACTGTCGCCCCCGAAGACAGCCTGTGGCAGGGCGAATGCTTTGTTTTCGACGAGCGGGTGAGCGTCGGCCATGGCCTGCAACCCGGCAGCCATGCGCTGTGCCGCGGCTGCCGCCGGCCGGTCAGTGCGGCGGACCGTGCCTCGCCGCTCTATGTCGAAGGCATCAGTTGCCCAGCCTGCCACACCAGCCGCAGCGACGCACAACGCGCCGGTTACGCAGAACGCCACCGTCAGGAGCAGTTGGCAGCGACGCGCGGTACTGCGCATGTCGGCGCGGTGCTGCCGGTTGATGACTGACCGGCCGCAACTGTTCAGCTTTCGCCGCTGCCCTTATGCCATGCGGGCGCGAATGGCACTGCTGGTCAGCGGCACGGCGTTCGACACTATCGAGGTCAAACTGTCGGCCAAGCCGCCGGCGCTGCTGGCGGCATCGCCCAAGGGCACAGTGCCGGTGCTGGCGCTGCCGGGTGGCCAGATCATCGACGAAAGCCTGGATATCATGCGCTGGGCACTGGCCCGGCATGATCCGGAAGACTGGCTGGCGGCGGACGATCCGGCGCTGATTGCCGTCAACGACGGTGCGTTCAAGCACCATCTCGATCGCGCCAAATACCCGCAACGGCACGGCGAGAACCCCGAACCGCACCGCGCGGCGGCGCTGGCCTTGCTCGGCACTCTGGAGGAACGGCTGACGACCCGCGCCAACCTGTGCCGCGACACGCCGGGGTTCGCCGATATCGCGATCATGCCGTTCGTGCGGCAGTTCGCCGGCATCGACCCGGGCTGGTTCGCGGCGCAACCCGTGCCGCGCGTGCAGGCGTGGCTGGCGCGGCATATGGAATTGCCGCTGTTCATGGCAGTGATGGCGCGGGTTTAACGCGCCACCACTCCGGCCAGAAATGCCTCCACATCGCGCAGCGGCACATCGCGCGCCACAAACGCCTGGCCGATGCCGCGCGCCAGGATGAAGGGCAGCGTCCCCGCCTTCATCTTCTTGTCCTGCCGCATATGGTGGAGCAGCACCGCTGCCGGCGCCGCCAGCCCCAATGCCGCCGGGCTGAGCGTGAAACCACAGGCAAGCAGGTGCGCGCGCACCCGCGCCGCATCGCCAGCCGGGCACAGGCCGCGCGCTGCCGACAGGTCGAACGCCAGCGCCATGCCCAGCGCCACGCCTTCACCGTGCAGCAGCCGGTCGGAAAACCCGGCTTCCGCCTCGAACGCATGGCCAAAGGTGTGCCCCAGGTTGAGCAGCGCGCGGATATCGCCGGTCTCGCGCTCGTCGGCGGCGACCACCTTCGCCTTGGCGCGGCACGACACCGCGATGGCATGCGCCTGTGCTGCGGCATCGCCGGCCAGCAGCGCCGCCGCATTGGCCTCGCACCAATCGAAGAAGCCGGCATCACCGATCAGGCCATATTTGACCACTTCGGCATAGCCGGCGCGCAGGTCGCGCAGCGGCAGCGTCTTGAGCACATCGGGGTCGATAAGCACCAGAGCCGGCTGGTGAAAGGCGCCGACCAGGTTCTTGCCGGCCGCAGCGTTGATCGCCGTCTTGCCGCCGACCGACGAATCGACCTGCGCCAGCAATGTCGTCGGCACCTGCACGAACTTGCAGCCGCGCCGCAGGATGCTGGCGGCAAAGCCCGTCAGATCACCGATGACACCGCCGCCGAGCGCCACCACCGCGTCGCCGCGCTCCACCCCCAGTTGCAGCAGCCGCTCCGTCACCTGTGCCAGCGTCGCCCAGTCCTTGGTCGCTTCGCCCGGCGGCAGGATGATCTCGTCGACCGCCAGCCCCGCCGCTGCCAGCCCGGCAGTGAAGGCGGGCAGATGCAGCGCCGCAACATGGGCATCGGTGACCAGCGCCAGCCGGCCCCGCGGCGCCAGTGGTCCCAATAACGGCGCTGCGTTCGACAACAGCCCCGGCGCGATGTGGATGGGATAGGCGCGATCACCCAGCGGCACGTCGACGATCATGCCGAAAATCCTTGATTGGCTGCAACGAGCGCCGTGATGATCGCCGAAACGGTTTCGCTGTGCGGCGTCGATTTGCTGCTGATGCGGATCGGCGCCTCGGCGTAGATCGGGTTGCGCACCGCCGCGAGCGCCGCCAGCACCTCGCCAGGGTCGCGGTCGATCAGCAACGGCCTTGTGTTGCGCCGCCGCACGCGTTCGACCAGCGTCGCAATATCGGCATCGAGCCAGACCGCCAGCGTGCGCTCCAGAATCAGCGCGCGCGTGTCCGGCTGGATGAAAGCGCCGCCACCCGTGGCGATGACCTTGGGGCTGCCATCGATCAACCGCGCGATGACACGGCGCTCGCCGTCGCGGAAATGCGCCTCGCCAAAGCGTTCGAAAATTTCGGCGATGGTCATGCCGCTGGCGGTTTCGATCTCGGCATCGGCATCGACGAACGGCAGCCGCAGCCGCGCCGCCAGCCGCCGCCCCACCGTCGTCTTGCCCGCCCCCATCAGCCCGACCAGCGTGATCGGCCGCGCCGCCGCCAGGCGCAGCAGCGGCGACCCGGCGGGCAGCGGCGGCTCCTGGGGCTGCTCGGGGATTTTGGCGTCGCACTCCATGTCGCCCCCCGCTATACACCGCTGCGGCGCGGGCGAAAGTCGGCCTGCAAGAATCGTGTGAAGGACTGCGCTGTTGATGATCGGGAGCCCGAGGTCGGATGGTTGATCGGCCGCCCCACGCGCGACGCCGCACGATCACCATGTTCGCCGTTGGCGCCGGTGCCGTCGCGCTGCTGGCGTTGCCGGTCATCGGCCAGCAAAGCGCCACCGAACCCCAGGTGCCGGCGTCGGAAACCGATGCGCCGCCGCCGAAATCCCTGCTGCCCGACAGTTTCGACGGGCCGGCGATCGCCCCCAACACCGCGCCCGATCCGTTGTTGCCGCCGACCGATGCCGGCGCCATGCTCCCCGGCCAGCCGCCACTTCTGGACGGCCAGACGGCCCCGTTGCAGCCGGTCGACCCCTTTGCCGCGCCGTTGGCGACCGGCCGCGATATCAGCGTTTTCGGCCCGTTGCGGCCTGAAACCGGCGGCTATGGCACTGCCACCTTCAGCGGGTCGCGCGGCGCCTTCCTCGCCAGCCTGACCCGGCGCATCACTGCGCCGATCGGTTCACGCTGGGCGATGGTCACCCTGCGCCGCGCGCTGCTCAGCGAAAGCGCAGCGCCAGCCGGCATCGTGCCGGGGGACTGGGTGGCGGCGCGCGCCTGGCTTTTGGTGCGGATGGGCGAAGTCGATGGCGCCAAGGCGCTGGTCGATGCGGTACCCGTCGATCGCTACAGCCCGGCGCTGTACCGGGTCGCGGCGCAGGTGGCACTGGCCGCCGCCGATATCGGCGGGCTGTGCCCGATCGCGGTGACCGGCCGGTCGCTTTCGAACGACCCGCTGTGGCAATTGGCGGTCGGCATGTGCGCAGCCTTGCAGGGCGACGATATCACCGCCGCCGGCATTTTCGACGCGCTGCGCGACGAGGACAAGGCGGTCGAACCGTTCGATGTGCGGCTGGGCGAGCGCGTTGCCACCATCGCGGGTGGGGCCGGACGCGCAACCAATATCGATTGGGCCGAATCACCGGCGCTGACGCCCTATCGTTACGGCATTGCCACGGCCGCCGGTGTGGCGATCCCGGCGGGCAAGCTGGCAGCGCTCGGCCCGGCGCGCTTTGGCTGGCTGGTGCGATCGCCCGGTGTCGCGCCCGATATTCGGCTGGCGGCGCTGCGCCCGGCGACCGTGCTCGGCACCATGTCTGCGACCGAACTGGTCAGTGGCATTGCCGCCTTGTCACCCGGCGATGCCGCCGCCGATACGCCTGCCGGCCGGCTGCGCACGGCATTCGCCGGTGCCAGTTTGTCGGACCGGTTGCAGGCGATGCGCGCGATCTGGGCGAGCGGCGGCGCCGATGATCGCTATGGCGGGCTGCTCGAATCGGCGACGGCGGCAGCGCGGTTGCCGGTCACTGCGAAAGCCGATGACGACAGCGCCAACATCATCGCGGCGCTGCTGGCGGCGGGTTCGGCCGATGCCGCCCGGCGCTGGTGGCCGGTAGCGGACAAGGCCGGCGGCAAGGTACGCGCCGAGGCGTGGGCGCTGCTCGCCACCGGCAGCGGCGGCGTGCCGACGACCGCAGCCGAATTCAAGGACTGGCGTTCGGTCTCCGGTGCCGATGATCGCCGCGCCGGACTGTTGCTGGCGGCGCTGGCCGGACTGGGTAGCACCCGTGACGGCGAATGGAGCAGGCTGAAGGGCGATTTGCTGCCGCGCGCCGCCAACAGCTGGACCCGTGCCATCGATGCCGCGGCTGCCGGTGGCCGCACCGGCGAAGTCACCATCCTCGCCGCCACCGGATTACAGGGGCCGTGGACCGAGGTGCCACCGCTGCACCTTTACCATATCGTCGCCGCGCTGACTCGCGTTGGCCGCGCACCGGAAGCGCGACTGATCGCGGCTGAGGCCCTGACCAGAGCGTGAGCGACGGTCCTCAAATAGCAGCCAGAGCGTGAGCGAGGGAGAGGGATCTCGCAGCGATTCCCGGCTGATTGCGCTGTTTCTCGACATGCTGGCCGCCGAACGCGGCGCGGCGCGCAACACGCTGCTCGCCTATGGCCGCGACCTGGCACAGGCCAGTGACTGGCTCGGCGGCCGGCTTGCCGCCGCCGACAGCGCCGCGCTGGCCATTCTGTCGGCGCACTGGGCCGCGATGGCGCGCGCGTCGGCGGCGCGCAAAGGCTCGGCAGTGCGGCAGTTCCTGGGGTTTCTCGCCAGCGATGGCATCAGGCCCGACAATCCCGGCCGCGACCTGGCCGCCGCGACCATGGCGCGGCCGCTGCCCAAGACGCTCGATCCGCGTGATGTCGATCGCCTGTTCGCGGCGCTGGCGGAAAAGCTTGCGGCGGCCCCCACCGACCGGCGCACCCTGCGGCTCGTCGCGCTGATCGAGCTGCTCTATGGTTCGGGGCTACGTGCGACCGAACTGGTGTCGCTGCCGCGCCATGCCGTGCGGCCGGGACGCGGTTTCATCGTGCTGGCGGGCAAGGGCGGCAAGGAACGGCTGGTGCCGATCGGCAGCCGCGCCGAAGCGGCGGTGGCGGCCTATGCCGCGCTGGTGCCGATCGACAGCCGCCATCTGTTCGAAGCGCGCGGTGGCGGCGCTGGCGCCGGTCATCTGACCCGCCTGCGCCTCTACCAGCTGGTCAAGGCGCTCGCCGTCGATGCCGGCATCCCGCCGGAACGGGTCAGCCCGCACGTGCTGCGCCATGCCTTTGCCACCCACCTACTCGAAGGCGGCGCCGACCTGCGCACGTTGCAGATGCTGCTCGGCCATGCCGATATCGCGACGACGCAGATCTATACCCACGTCGCGTCGAGCGCGCTGGTCGTGTTGGTCAATGCCCGTCATCCCCTTGGGGATGCCAAGCCCTGAGTTGCATCCCCTTGGGGATGCCAAGCCCTGACCGCCGATGTCAGACCTTGCAACCCCGGGCTTTCGCGGTGCCCTTGATATAGGCGCGCCGCAACTGCCCGGCGAGAACCGCGGCCTTGGCCTTTTTCTCGGCAGCTTCAGCGCCCGGAATCTTGCGGATCAACCCCATGCCCGGGATCAGGCCGCCGACCACGGATTCCGCCGCGCCCAAGGCAAATTCGGCCGGATTCTCACCCTTTTTCGTCGCCTGAACCGAATCGACATCCGGTCCCAGCACCTCGGTCAGGCGCTGCACCGAATTTTTCAAATCGGCGCAGGTCTTCAGCTTGCTGATGTCATAGGGCTTGTTCATAATCGCCTGGATTTCAGGCGGAATCTCGTCCTTCATCAGGTTGAGATCCTTCAGCGGCTTGACCGCCATGCGCTCGGCACTGTCACCAACCTTGTCGATGTCGCTCGGCTTGGCATCAGGCGCCGCCTGGGCAATCGCCGCCGTAGCGGCGAGCAGACAAGCTCCGGTCAACAGCGCACTGACATGTTTTGTGTATCGCATCTGAAATTCCCCTGTGTCGCGCGCCAAAGTCTAGCGCGCTGAAAAACGCCTTGTAACCCCCCGTATGACGCGGCGGCGGCACAACAGTTCCCGCCTGCTGCTGTGTCGGCGCTTGCCTGTCGCCGGCTTCGCGCCTATATCGCCGTCATCTCCACATGGGTAACCGGTTGAGGTCGGAAGGGGTCGCCCTTGCCGCCGCAATCGCTGTTTGCCCGTTTCAAGGCCCGTCATTGACTGAATCTGCTACCCTTGCTGCCACGCTCGACGCGCTGATCGCTCCGATTGTCACCGATCTGGGCTATGAACTGGTGCGCGTGCAATTGCTCGGCAAGCCCGGCGACCAGACCCTGCAGATCATGGCCGAAGACCCTGCGACCGGCCAGTTGACGCTCGGCCAATGTTCGGAAATCAGCCGTGCGCTCGACCTGCCGCTCGATGAAGCCGATCCGATCGATGGCGAATATGCGCTGGAAGTATCGTCGCCGGGCATCGACCGGCCGCTGACCCGCCGCAAGGACTGGCAACGCTGGACCGGCCATGAAGTGCGGTTGAAGCTCGACCCGCCGGTCGATGGCCGGGCGCGCGCCCATGGGGTGATTGCCGGCATCGAAAATGATATGATCAGCATCGAAGTCAAAAGCGTCGGTGCTATCGCACTGCCGTTTGCCGCCATTACCGGTGCCAAGCTGGTGCTGACACCGAAACTGATCAATGCGACGCGGCCGCTCGATGCCAGCGGCGCCGACGAAGTGATCGAACTGCCCGAAATCGCGGGTGATTCGGCCAACGACAACGACCACACCGATTCTGACGAGGACTGACCATGGCCACTGCCATCACTGCCAACCGCGCCGAATTGATCGCCATCGCCGATGCCGTGGCGCGCGAAAAGTCGATCGACCGCGCCATCGTCATCGAAGCGATGGAAGACGCCATCCAGCGCGCTGCCCGGGCGCGTTATGGTGCCGAAAACGACATCCGCGCCAAGATTGACCCCAAGGGCGGTGAAACCCGGCTCTGGCGCGTCCTTGAAGTCGTCGAGGAACCCGAGGATTTCTTCAAGCAGATCGACCTGAAGGGCGCGCTGAAGAAGGACAAGAACGCCGCGCTTGGCGATTTCATCGTCGATCCGCTGCCGCCGGTGGAATTCGGCCGCATCGCCGCCCAGGCCGCCAAGCAGGTCATCGTGCAAAAGGTCCGCGATGCCGAGCGTGATCGCCAGTATGAGGAATTCAAGGACCGCGCCGGCGAAATCATCACCGGCCTCGTCAAGCGCGCCGAGTTCGGTCACGTCGTGGTCGATCTGGGCAAGGCGGAAGGTGTTATCCGCCGCGACCAGCAGATTCCGCGCGAAGTGCTCAAGCCCGGCGATCGCGTCCGAGCGCTGATCAGCAGCGTGCGCCGCGAAGCGCGCGGGCCGCAGATTTTCCTGTCGCGCGCCGCCGGTGATTTCATGAAAAAGCTGTTCGCCCAGGAAGTGCCGGAAATCTATGACGGCATCATCGAGATCAAGGCCGTTGCCCGCGATCCGGGCAGCCGCGCCAAGATCGGTGTCATCAGCCGCGACAGCAGCATCGATCCGGTCGGCGCCTGCGTCGGCATGAAGGGCAGCCGCGTCCAGGCGGTCGTCCAGGAACTGCAGGGCGAAAAGATCGACATCATCCCGTGGTCGCCCGACGTCGCGACCTTCGTCGTCAACGCGCTGCAGCCGGCCGAAGTGTCGAAGGTGGTGATGGACGAGGAAGACAATCGCATCGATGTCGTGGTGCCCGACGACCAGTTGTCGCTCGCCATCGGGCGCCGCGGCCAGAACGTTCGGCTCGCCTCGCAGCTGACCGGTCGCCAGATCGACATCATGACGGAAGCCGATGAAAGCGAGCGCCGCCAGAAGGAATTCACCGAAAAGTCGGCGATGTTCGAATCCGAACTCGATGTTGATGAAACACTGGCGCAGCTGCTGGTCGCCGAAGGCTTCTCCGAACTCGAAGAAGTCGCCTATGTCGACCTGTCGGAAATCGCCGGGATCGAAGGCTTTGACGAGGACCTGGGCGGCGAGCTGCAAAAGCGCGCCATCGAAGCGCTGGAGCGCCGCGAAGCCACCGCCCGCGAGGAACGCATCGCGCTGGGTGTGGAGGACAATGTTGCCGCCATCGAAGGGCTGACTGAAGCCATGCTGGTCGCGCTCGGCAAGAAGGGCATCAAGACGCTCGATGACCTGGGCGACCTCGCCACCGACGAGCTGGTGTCCAAGAACCTTGGCGTGCTGCGCGACTTCGGCATTTCCGAAGACGATGGCAACCGTATCATCATGGCGGCACGCGCCCACTGGTTCGACGCGGAGGACGCACCCGCGGATGGAACACGATGAGCATCTGACGTCCGACACGGACGATGCGGCAGCGCTCCCCGAGCGCCGCTGCATCCTGACCGGCGCGCACGGACCCCGTGCGGCATTGATCCGTCTTGTCGTCGGCCCTGACAACCAGGTTGCCGCCGATATTGCCGCCAAGCTGCCGGGGCGCGGCGCGTGGATCGTCGCCGACCGCAAGCTCCTGGAAGCCGCCATGGCCAAGGGCAAGCTGAAGGGCGCGCTGGCGCGAGCCTTCAAGGCGAACAACCTGTACCTGCCCGACACGCTGCCCGACCAGATTGCCGCCGGGCTGGAGCGCCGCGCGCTCGACCGGCTGGGGTTGGAAAACAAGTCGGGCAACCTCATCTGGGGTCATGAACGGGTCGGCGAAGCCATTCTGAAGGGCAAGGTGCGGCTGCTGATGCATGCCGCCGACGCCAAAGCCGATGGCATGGGCAAGCTGGAAGCCCGCCGCCGCGGCGCGTCACCCGACACCGTTTCGATCGTGCTGCCGGTGGGGCGCGAGCAATTGTCGATGGCCCTTGGCCGCGAAAATGTTGTACACGCCGCCATCGGTGATACGGCCAGCGCGGCGCGGGTGATCGAAACACTGGAACGCTGGGCAGCCTATAATGGCACCAGCGTGTCCGATGCCGGACCCGGCATCGGTGACGACGACGAGAACGACGAAGTGGTGGACTCGGCAGTTGCCGATGTCGCCGGTGAAAGGCATTAGGCGCGACGCAATGAGTGACGACAACAAACCCAAGCTTGGCATGCGTGCCCCCCTCGGCCTGAACAAGGCAGTCGAGGTGGGCAAGGTCAAGCAAAGCTTCAGCCATGGCCGCACCAAACAGGTGGTCGTGGAAGTAAAGCGTGCGCGCGTCCTGCATCGCCCCGGCGATCCCGCGCCGGTCGAAGCGCCGGCAGTTGTTGTCGCCCCGCCAGCGCCAGCGCCGACTCCCGTTCCTGTGGCCGCCGCACCAGCCGCGCGCGCGCCGGAACCGGCACCTGTCGCCGCTCCGACCCCGGTAGCCGAACCTGTTGCAGCGCCTGTTGCCGAAACCCCGGCTCCGGCCGCCGCCCCGGCGCGCACCGTGCCGCCGCCGGTGATGTTCCGCCCGGTCGAACGCCAGCCTGCCCCGGCACCAAAGCCGGCACCCGTTGAAGCCAAGGTCGAAGCACCGGTGCCTGCCCCGGCACCCGCGCCGGTGGCCAAGCCCGCGCCGGTGGCCGCGCGCCCTGAACCGCGCCGCCCGGCAGCCCCCGAACCGCGGCGTCCGGCGCCGGTCGACCTGATGACCCGGCAGGAGCGCCAGGCGCTGTTGCTGCGCCAGGCCGAGGAAGACCGGCTGCGCGCCGGCGAGGAAGCCCGCATCCGCGAGGAAGCCGCGCGCGCCGAAGCCGCCGAAGCCGAACGCCAGCGGCTTGAAGAAAAGCGCCTCGTTCAGGAAGAAATCGCCACCCGGCCCGATCCAGTCCCGTCGGACACGCCGATGACGCTTGTCGAGCTCGACGAGGAAGAGGAACGGCTGCGCGTCCGCGCCTTGCCGGGCCGCAAGCCCGACCTGGCCGCCAAGCCGGCGCGCCTGCGCATGGGCGACGATCGCCGCACCTCGGGCAAGCTGACCGTCACCCGCGCTCTCGAATCCGATGACAGCGTTCGCACGCGCTCGCTTGCCGCCTTGCGCCGTTCACGCGAAAAGGAGCGCGGTCGGCTGGGTTCGCAGGCCAAGCAGGTCCGCGACGTTACCGTGCCCGACCGGATTAC
Source organism: Polymorphobacter sp. (assembly GCA_049318305.1). GTDB lineage: Bacteria > Pseudomonadota > Alphaproteobacteria > Sphingomonadales > Sphingomonadaceae > Sandarakinorhabdus. The sequence goes on along the minus strand of JBMOGO010000029.1, from coordinate 675 downwards.
CGTGTCCGAACTCGCCAACCGCATGGCCGAACGCACCTCCAACGTCGTCCGCCTGCTCGCTCGCATGGGGGTGCCTTCGGCGGCGGTCGACGAAATCGACCAGGACACCGCCGAGCTGGTGCTGACCGAATTCGGCCACAACATCGTCCGCGTGTCGGAATCCGATGTGGAAATCGGCATGGTCGGCGATGCCGATATCGATGACCATCTGCTGCCGCGTCCGGCGGTGGTGACGATCATGGGCCATGTCGATCACGGCAAGACCTCGCTGCTCGATGCGCTGCGCGGCACCAATGTCGTGAAGGGTGAAGCCGGCGGCATCACCCAGCACATCGGCGCCTACCAGATCACCACAAAGTCCAAGGACAAGCTGACCTTCCTCGACACGCCGGGGCACGAAGCCTTTACGGCGATGCGCGCCCGCGGCGCGTCGATCACCGATATCGTCGTGCTGGTCGTCGCCTGGGATGACGGCATCATGCCGCAGACCATCGAGGCCATCCAGCACGTCAAGGCCGCCGGCGTGCCGATGATCGTCGCCATCAACAAGATGGACAAGGCCGGCGCCAATGCCGAAAAAATCCGCCAGGCGCTGCTGCAACAGGATGTGCAGGTCGAATCGATGGGCGGCGAAGTCCAGGATGTCGAAGTGTCGGCAACCCAGAAGACCGGGCT
>JBMOGO010000028.1:0-31907 GCA_049318305.1 Polymorphobacter sp. | reverse complement strand
AGGTGCAATCGGCAAGACTCATGCCGCTGCTGTAGCCATGCCCCCAGGCCGGCAGCCCCGATGTGCAGCGCCCCGCGGCGAACAGTCCGGGGATGGGATTGCCGGCACGGTCGAGCACCTGCGCCTCGGCCGATGTCTTCAGCCCGCCCAGAGTGAAGAAAGAGAAATAGCTCGTCTGGAAATTCAGCTCGAGCGCGATGAACGGCCCGACATCGAGCGGCACCAGGATCGGCGCCTGCTTGTCGAACAGCGGGTCGCGGCCTTCGCGGGCATGGGCGTTGTAGAAATCCATCGTCGGCACCAGCATGCCGGGCGCCATGCCGAGTTCGCCTTCGACCTCCGCCCAGTCGTTGCCGGTCGCGGCGATGGTCATGGCGGCGAATTCCGGCGCCTGCACATAATGCGCCGAATCGAGCAGCAGATAGACACAATCCCCCGGCTGATCGACCATCGTCCGGCTGACGCGGCCGTGGTAGCAATCCTCGTTGATGAAGCGTTGCCCACGGGTGTTGACGAACACGCCCTTGGCATGGCTCTCGGGGATCGTCCACGGACAGGTGGTGAAGAACTGGTCCATGTGGATCGCATCGCCGCCGGCGCCAACGCCGAGCTCGATACCGACGCCATCATCCTTGTCGCCGATCGGGCTGTTCACCCGGAAGGTCAGCGGCGCATATTTGCGGCGCATCTCCTCGTTCATCACAAAGCCGCCGGTGGCCAGCACCACGCTGCGCGCCTTGACGAATTGCAGGGCATTATCGATCCGCACCACCACGCCGACGATGCGGTCACCATCCTGCACAAGCGCCACGGCCCGCGCATCGACGATGATCTCCGCCCCGGCATCGCGCGCCCGCGCTTCGAGAATATCGACGAGTGGCCGCCCGCCGCCCCAGCCCATATGCTGGATGACATGGCCGCGCGGTGCCGGTTTCGCCAGCTGCCGGAACGGTGTCGCCGCCTCGCTGCCCGACCAGATCAGCGTGTCGTCGCCGGTTGGCTCGATGATCTTGCCCGGCAGGTAATTGCCGCGATACGGCACGCCCTGCGCCTTCAGCCAGGCAAAATGGTCGAGCGCACCCGCCGCATAGGCTTCGCATTTCGCGTCATCGGCGCACGGGCCGCCGGCCGCCTTGAGATAGGCCGCAAAATCCTCGGTGGTGTCGCCGAACCCCGCCGCACGCTGCACATCGGTGCCGCCATTGCCGCCGATGTAAATCTCGCCGCCCGATAGGCCCGAGGCCCCGCCACTGCCCGAATTGCGCTCGAACAGCATTACCCGCGCCCCGGCCTGTGCCGCCTCGATCGCCGCGCATGCGCCTGTCGCGCCAAAGCCGATGATCGCGACGTCGGTCTCGCGATCCCACGCCGCAACGGCGCTGGCGGGATAGGGCTTGTGGCGCGAAATTTCAGCCATGGTTTGCCGCCTTCAGTATATCGAGCGCCACATCGACGATCATGTCCTCCTGCCCGCCGACCATCTTGCGGCGGCCGAGCTCGACCAGGATGGCGCGGGTATCGAGGCCATAGTCTGCCGCTGCTTTCTCGGCATGGCGCAGGAAGCTCGAATAAACCCCGGCATAGCCCAGCGACAGCGTTTCGCGGTCCACTCGCACCGGCCGGTCCTGCATCGGGCGGACGATGTCCTCGGCGGCGTCCATCAGCGCCATCACATCGCAGCCATGGTGCCAGCCCTTGCGATCCACCGCCGCGATGAACACCTCCAGCGGCGCATTGCCGGCGCCGGCGCCCATGCCGGCCAAGGACGCATCGATGCGCACCGCGCCTTCCTGCGCCGCGACGATGCTGTTCGCCGTGCCCAGCGACAGATTATGATGCGCGTGCATGCCGCGCTGCGTCTCGGGCTTCAGCACCTTGTCATAGGCGCGCAGCCGATCGCGCACGCCGTCCATGTCCAGCGCGCCGCCGCTATCGGTCACGTAAACGCAATGCGCGCCATAGCTTTCCATCAGCTTGGCCTGCCCCGCCAGCGCCTCGGCCTCGATCATGTGGCTCATCATCAGGAAGCCCGCGACATCCATGCCCAGGTCGCGCGCGATGCCGATATGCTGCTTCGACACATCCGCCTCGGTGCAGTGCGTCGCCACCCGCACGCTGCGCACGCCGAGACCATGGGCGCGGCGCAAATCCTCCTCGGTGCCGACGCCGGGCAGGATCAGCGTGGTCAGCACGGCGCGTTTGAGCACGCCCGCCACCGCCTCCAGCCATTCCCAATCGGTGTGCGCGCCGAAACCATAGTTGAAGCTGGCACCCGACAGGCCATCGCCATGCGCCACCTCGATCGCGTCCACGCCGGCCTCGTCGAGCGCCGTCGCAATCGCGATGACCTGGGCCAGCCCGTACATATGCTTGATGGCGTGCATGCCATCGCGCAGGGTCACATCCTGGATATACAGCCGGTCGCTTTCAACGTTGAACGTCACGCCGCCATCCTCCTGGCCGCGAGCAGCTCCCCGGTCGCCTTGGCCGCCGCCGTCATGATATCGAGATTGCCCGAATAGCTAGGCAGATAATCGCCGGCGCCCTCCACCTCGAGATAGATCGCCGTCTTGATGCCGGTGAACTCCCCCATGCCCGGGATTTTCAGCCGGTTGTTGTCGCCATAGCGCTCGAACTGCACCTCCTGCTTCAGGCGATAGCCCGGCACATAGGCCTGCACCGCCTTGACCATGTCTGCCACCGAGGCGCGAATATCGGCCTCTTCCGCCGTGTCCGACAGCGTGAACACCGTATCGCGCATGATCATCGGCGGTTCGGCCGGGTTCAGGATGATGATCGCCTTGCCACGCGCCGCGCCGCCGACAACCTCGATCGCCCGTGCCGTCGTCCGGGTGAATTCATCGATGTTCGCCCGCGTGCCCGGCCCCGCCGACCGCGACGATACCGACGCGACGATCTCGGCATAATGCACCTTCGCCACGCGCGCGACCGCCGCCACCATCGGGATCGTCGCCTGGCCGCCGCAGGTCACCATGTTGACATTGGGCTGGTCCAGATGCGCCGCCATATTGACCACCGGCACGGTGAACGGGCCGATCGCCGCCGGTGTAAGGTCGACAACCTGGATGCCATCCGCCCGCAGCGCCGCATCATGGCCGGCGTGCGCATAGGCCGATGTCGCATCGAAGGCGATGCCGATGTCCTTGTAGCAGCTCAGCTTCTTCAGTCCTTCAATGCCGTCCGCCGTCGTCGCGATGCCATGCGCGCGCGCCATCGCCAGCCCTTCCGACGCCGGGTCGATGCCAACCACCGCCGCCAGTTCCATATTCTGCGGATACCGGATCATCTTGATCATCAGGTCGGTGCCGATATTGCCCGACCCGATGATCACCGCCTTGACGCGTTTCACCCGAATTCCCTCATGTAAAACGCGCCGTTGCGCCGCCGATGCCGTGCAGCATCATTTCAAAGACATCGCCGCGCACCGCCGGCGCCAGCGGCACCAGCGACCCCGACAGGATGATATCGCCCGCATCGAGCGCCACTCCATATTCGCCCAGCGTGTTCGCCAGCCACGCCACCGCCTGCGCCGGCGACCCCTGCACCGCAGCGCCATGGCCTTCGGACAGCGGCTGCCCATTCTTCGTCACCGTGACGTGCAGCGCCGCGAGGTCATGCGCCGCCGCGTCGGCGCGCGCGTCCCCCACCACGAACACTCCGCAACTGGCATTGTCCGCCACCGTATCCACAATCCCGATCTTCCAGTCGGCGATGCGGCTGTCGACGATTTCGAAACACGGCGCGATGCTGGCGGTCGCGGCAATCACGTCCGCCGCGGTTACGCCCGGCCCGGCCAGCGGCGCCTTCAAAATGAACGCAATCTCGGCTTCGGCGCGCGGCTGGATGAGCCCCAGCGCGTCGATATCGATGTCGCCATTGACCCACATCCGGTCGGTCAGAAACCCGAAATCCGGCTGGTGAACCCCCAGCATGTCCTGCACCGCCTTCGACGTCACGCCGATCTTCTTGCCGACCACACGCTCGCCATCAGCCTTGCGCCGCGCCAGCGCATCGAGCGAAATCGCGTAGGCATCAGCGATGGTCAGCGCCGGGTCGCGCGCGATCAGCGGCGCAACGGTGCGGCGGTCGCGGAGCGCGCGGTAGAGTTCCTCGCCATATTTGGCGGCAGTATTCACAGGGCCTCCGGCGGCGCTTCTAGGGCCTCCGGCGGCTGGGGCCTCAGGCCCCAGACCCCAGTTGATGGACTGCCCCTAAAAATGGGGTCTGGGGCCGATGGCCCCAGCCGCCGGAGGCTCTTCCCCATCATTCGGCCAGAAACGCCAGCGCATAGGCATTGAACTCACCCGCCCGCTCCACCTGCACCCAATGGCCAGTCCGCGCAAAAGTGATGACACGCACATCCTTGCAGGCATCGAGGAACAGCCGCGCATGGCTTTCCGGACAGAATTCGTCGTTCAGCCCCCACATCACGAAAATCGGCTTGTCGAGTTCGTGCAGCCGCAGCCCCAGGTTCGGCGTCCGCATCCGCGCCAGCACGTCCTTGGGCTGGGTCCGCGCCACCGCAAAGCGTTCCGCCACCAGGCTTTCGGGAATCTTGTCGGCATAATCCGGGTGGAGCAGATTGCCGATCAACCGCCGCTGTTCATCCAGGTTGAAATCCGGGCCACCGAACCCCGACACCATTTTGGCGATGCCCGGCATGGTGAAATAACTCGCCTGCTCCGCCACCGCGCCGGGTGCCATCAGCACCAGTTTCTCGGTGAAATCGGGGCTGTTCAGCGTCATCTGAATCGCAACGCCGCCGCCCAGCGAATTGCCGATCAGAGTCGCCCGGGTCACGCCGTGCAGCAGCAGCGCCTCATGCAGCGTGTCGGTGAACAGGTCGAGCGTGTAATCGATGCCCAACGGTTTCGACGAGGCGCCATAACCGATCAGGTCAGTCAGGATGCAGCGATAGCCGGCGGCGACAAAGGCATCGACATTCTGCCGGAAGTTTGAAGCCCCCGATGCCCCCGGCCCGCTGCCATGAATGAACACCACAGCCGGGCCGGCACCCGCCTCCTGGATGCAGATCTCATGCCCGCCCGATACGGTGTAACGCGCCGTCTGCAATGCCGCCATGCGATCCCCAAATCTTGCGCCGCGCCCGTTTTCGGGTCTGCGGCCCCTTGTTGCTACATGAACATGAACGTCGGCGGCTGCCCCATCAAGCTGCCGACAACATCGCCGGCCATGTTGTTGGGATCGTTCGCGACATGCGCCCGCGCCGCGCTGATATCGAGCCAAGGCTGCACGATCGGGCTGCTCATGTAAATCGCCCGGCCGCCGAGCAGCGGCAGCATCTCGCCGACCAGATCGGCGCAGCGCCGCACGACGGTCGAGCTGTGATAGCGGTTCATCGCGCGGCGCTCGAGCGTCAGCGGCGTGCCGGCGGCGGCGCCGTCCATCATGTCGTCAAAGCTGTGGCGCAGCACCAGTTCCATTTCTTCCATCTGGGCATAGGCCTTGGCGATGGCGGCCATCAAAATCGGATCGGTCTTCGAAACCTTGCCGGTGTTGGTGGAAACCCGGTCCTGCGCGATCGCCACCGCGGCCTTCACCGCGGCGCGGGTGCCGCCGAGTGCCGCAGTCGACACGGAACGAAGGAAAATCTGCGCCCAGGGCAGCGAGAACAGCGGCCCGTCATTTTCGACCTGGCCGGGGTTGGTGCACAAAAAGCCATCGGCAGCCTTGTGGGTGCGATAATCCGGCACGAACACCCGGTCGACGACGATGTCATGGCTGCCGGTACCGCGCAGGCCAAAGGTATCCCACGTCTTGTCGATGGCATAATCGGCGCGCGGCACCAGGAAGGTGCGCATTTCGGGCGGGCCGCCGGCTTCGACCGGCGGCACCAGCGCGCCGAGCAGCACCCATTGGCAATGTTCGGACCCCGACGAAAAGCCCCAGCGCCCGGACAGGTAAAACCCGCCCTCGGCATGTTCGACCTTGCCGACCGGCTGATAGGAGGACGAGACCAGCACGCTGTCGTCCTCGCCCCACACGTCCTTTTGCGCCTGGTCGTGCATCAATGCGATTTCATAGGGGTGGCAACCGACGACACCCAGCACCCAGCCGGTCGACATGCAGCCTTCCGACACCAGCTTGAGCACATCGAAGAACACGTTCGGGTTCATCTCGTAGCCGCCATAGCGTTTCGGCTGCAGGATCTTCCAGAACCCCGCTGCCTGCATCTCGGCGATGCTTTCGTCGGGCACCTTCACATCGGCGATGCACTGCTTCGCCCGCGCCTTCAGCACCGGGATCATCGCCCGGGCGCGATCGACCAGTTCCTCGGGGGTCGGCATGTCGCCCAGTTGCGGGCGAATCGCGCTAACAGTCGCCATTTCGAAAGTCCTTTTCCGTCTGCGTCCGACTCAACCGATATCAAGCCGTATAATTCGTAACAAATAGTGCTTGAAATTACGCAAATCGTCAAACGAAAAGCGCGGTACCCGTTGTCGCAGGGCGCCACGCCCCATTGTCGAAACGCGTCACGCCCCGAAATTCCATTCATGCCCCCACAGGCTGTCGATCGTGCTCACCGTCGGCACATAGGTCGCCCAGTCGACCTGCCAGCCACCGCAGCCGAATTCGATGTCGAACCCGCCCGGCGAGCGCACGTAGAAGGAGAACATCCGGTCATTGGCGTGCTCGCCCAGCGTCGCCGAGATATGCGCGCCGGCCGCCTTGGCGCGGTAATAGGCGCGCCCGACATCGGCGGTGGTCTGCGCTTCAATCATCACATGCACGGCGCCCGCTGGTTGCGGCATATCGGCCAGCGCGACGCTGTGATGGCGCGGGTTGGCGCAATGCAGAAACCGCACGGTAATCGCCGGGCCATCGGGATCGGGCGTTACCGGCACACTGATCCGGTCGGTATCATCAAACCCGAGCACTGATTTGTAGAAATCCACGCACGGCTCGAGCGCCATCGCCGGCAGCACGGCATGGCCCAGCCCCATGTTGCCGGTGACGAACCCGCTGACTCCGGCGGGCGACACGAACGGCGCATAATCCGTGACCCGGCCATGATAAAGTTCGATGGCGTTGCCCGCCGGGTCGGCAAACCGCACCAGCGCGCTGACCTGCCTTGCCTTGGCGGCGGCGGCATCGCCGGGCGTGACAGCGATTCCCGCCGTCGCCACCCGCGCCACCGTATCCGCCCAGATCGCCGCACTGGCGCATTCCAGCCCTATGCAGCCAAAGCGATCGACCGCACCCGGTTCGACCAGGATGCGGAACGGCCGGTCATCGAGGCGCAACGCCAGCGACCCATCCGCCCGCGCGACGCCGGGCATCACGCCCAGCACGTCACAGGCAAAGGCCCGCCACTGCGATAAATCCGTCGCCGACACGACGACATAGCCCAAGGCGGTAACGCTCATCCTGCTCCCTCGTTCAAGCGGCAGCAAAGTGATGCCGCCGAACCCGGAGATTAAAAGCGTTCTCGTCGCAAAAGCACAAGCAAATTACGCATATCGACGCCTAGATTCACAATTAATCGCGCAATGCGGATACAGGCATGGACGATTTACGCGATATCGGCGTCCCCCCTCCGTCGCCAACTGCCGTGGTCAGGCCGGCCCGCCGAACCAGTCCGGGCGCGGGATCGTCCATTGGTCGCCCCACAACTGGTGCCCGCCATCGATGGTCAGCACCTCGCCGGTCACAAAGCCCGCCCCGGCCAGGAAGACGATCGCATCGGCAATCTCCTCGACCTCGCCAAAGCGTTTCAGCGCGTTGCTGCCGGCGAACGCCGCCTGCACCGCCGGCGCATAGGCGTTCATCCCCTCGCTCGCCACCACCCCCGGCGCGACGCAATTGACCCTGATCCCCAGCGGCGCCCATTCGACCGCCACGGTTTTCGACAGATGCACCACCCCGGCGCGCGCTGCACAGGTGTGCGCCACCCCCGGCATCCCGCGCGACACGCCGGCCACGACATTGACGATGGCACCGCCGCATCCGGCATCGCGCCAGTGCCGCGCCGCCGCCTGCATCATCCACCACGGGCCATTGAGGTTGGTATCGATCACCGCATTCCAGCCCTTGGCGCTGAAATCGATCGCCGCCTGCGGAAACTGCCCGCCGGCATTGTTGACCAACACATCGACCCGGCCCCATTCGCGCCACACCCGGTCGAACAGCGCCGCCACCGCGTCCGGGTCCCTGATGGTCATCGCCTCCACCATGACTCGCCCGCCATGCGCCGCCACTGCCGCGCCCGCCTCGGCCAGCCGATCGGCATTGCGTCCGCACAGCACGACATCAGCGCCCAGTCGGGCAAACCAGTGCGCGCTGGCCCGGCCGATGCCCGTCCCCGCCCCCGAAATCACCACGACCTGCCCGGCGAAAGCCCCCGGCGCCGCACCGACCGGCAGCACAGCTAGCTCCGCATCGCTGCGGCCATAGCACTGCGGCCCGGTCACCGGCGCAGCACCGGCGCGTCAGAAGCCGACATCGTCGCCGCCTTTCAGCTGCAACATCGCGCGCGCCTCGGCCGGGGTTGCCACCTCCAGCCCCAGCCCTTCGATGATCTTGCGCACCTGCACCACCTGCTCGGCGTTGCTCGCTGCCATGCGGCCCTTGCCGATCCACAGCGAATCCTCCAGCCCGACGCGGACATTGCCGCCCATCGCCGCGCCCATCGCCGCCACCTGCATCTGCGCCCGCCCGGCGCCGAGCACCGACCAGATATAGGCATCCCCGAACAGGCGGTCGGCGGTGCGCTTCATGTGCAGCACCTCGTCGGGATGCGCGCCGATGCCGCCCAAAAGCCCGAACACCGTCTGGATGAACAGCGGCGCCTGCACCAGGCCCTGTTTCCAGAAATAATGCAGGTTATGCAGGTGGCTGGTGTCGTAACATTCGAATTCATAGCGCGCGCCGGTCTCGTTGAGCGTGCGCAGCGCGAACTCGATATCCTTGAACGAATTGCGGAACACCAGGTCGCGGCTCGCCTCCAGCATCTCCGGCTCCCAGGGGTGCTTGAAGTCCTTGAAGCGCTCCAGCATCGGGAACAGCCCGAAATTCATCGACCCCATGTTGAGGCTGGCCACCTCGGGCCGAAACCGCGCCGCCGGCGCAATCCGTTCCGCCACCTGCATGAACGGCGAGCCGCCGGTGGTCAGGTTGATGACCACGTCCGACGCCTGCTTGATGATTTTCAGAAACGGCTCGAACGCGTCCGGCGTCTGGTCGGGCCGCCCGTCGACGGGATTGCGCGCGTGCAGATGCACGATCGCCGCGCCCGCTTCTGCCGCGCCCAGCGCCGCATCGGCAATCTGCGCTGCCGTCACCGGCAGGTGCGGCGACATCGACGGGGTATGAATCGACCCGGTCACCGCGCACGTGATGATCACCTTGGCCATTGTATCCCCGTGAATCCGATTCATTTTGGGTGATACTAGTGCAAGATCGGCGCGAAAGGAAACGGTGCTGACAGGCGCTATTTGACGTAGCGCTTGCAGGCTTGGCGCCGGTGTATTCAACTGGCGGCGGCGATAGTCGCCGGGGGGTCGGTTCGATGGCGTGGCGCAAACTCGGCAAGCTCGTATCGCTGGCGGCGCTGGCATCAGCCGCGCTCGTCCTCGCCGATGCGCCGGCCACCGTGCCCGACTGGCTGGCGCCCAAGATCGCCGGACTGACGAAGGAACAGCGCGACTTCCTGATGTCGGACAAGACCGGCAGCTTTGCGGCGCGCAAGGAACTGCTTTTCAAACGCTTCGAAACCAAGACGCCGGCCGAAATCAGCGCCTATATCGACGGCATGATGGCGGTGGTGGAGGAGCGCAAGTTCCACCCCGGCACGGACCCCGCCAATATCCCGCTCGATACCGCCGATGAAGGCTTCAACGCCTGGCGCACCCTGCGGCCAGCATCCTTCGACACGCCGCGCACGCCCGGCCCGATCAACCTCAACCGCTACATGGCCGCCGGGCCGAAACAGGGCATCCCGACCTTCTTCAACCTGCCTGTCGCGCTGACCGTTGCTGATCTGAAGGCCGGGCAGGTCGATGTCGCGATCATGGGCATCGGGCTCGACATGGGGTCGGGCTATCGCGGCGCCGCCTATGGCCCGCGCGCCGTCCGGACGGGCGAAGTCTACAAGGGCCAGTTCCCGGTGACGCCCGAGAACATGACCGTGATGGTCTCGCCGTTCGTCGAGCTCAACGTCGTCGATTATGCCGATATCGCCGTCGATCCGATGTCGACCGAACGCAGCCTGACCCATATCCGCGAGCAGGTGGCGGCCGTCGCCCGCGCCGGCGTCATCCCGATGATCGTCGGCGGCGACCATTCGCTGATGTACCCCGACGCCGCGGCGATGGCCGACGTGTTCGGCAAGGGCAAGGTCGGCGTCGTGCACTTCGATTCGCATTTCGATGCGCAGCAGGGCGGCGAGCATCTGATGAGCCATGGCCAGCCGGTCTATCGGCTGTTCAAGGAAGGCCATATCGCCGGCAAGAATTTCATCCAGATCGGGCTGCGCGGTTACTGGCCCGACGCCAAGAGCTTTCAATGGATGCGAGAACAGGGCTTTCGCTATCACCCGATGGCCGAAGTCGAAAAGACCGACTGGAAGACCGTGATGGACCGCGCCGTGCGCGAGGCGCGTGACGGGCCGGAGAAGATCTTTATCAGTTTCGACGTCGATGTGCTCGATCCCGCCTTCATGGCCGGCACCGGCACCCCCGAACCGGGCGGTCTGACGATGCGCGAGGCGCTGCCGATCGTGCGCCGCCTGTGCGCCGAAACCAATGTCGTCGGCTTCGAACTCGTTGAAACCAACCCGCTGGTCGACCCCGGCTATACCAGCGCGCTCAATTCCAACCGCATCCTGCGCGAATGCCTGACCGGGCTTGCCATGCGCAAGCGCGGCCTGACCGGCGAACATTATCTTAGCCCGCTGACCACCGATCATGGCTTGCCGCCTCATGCGGTGCGCAAACAGCCGTGACGAAACTGCTGCGCGACCCGCTGGCCATCTTTTTGGCCGTCGGCGGGCTGTTGTTCCTTGGCTATTGGGCGCTGGGGCGCAGCGACCGGCAGATCATCGTGTCGGCACAGGTGCAGCAGAACCTCGCCGCCGATTACCAGCTGATGACCGGCCGGATACCGACCAAAGACCAGCAGCAAAAGCTGGTCGATGACTATGTCGCCGACGAAATCCTGTTCCGCGAGGCCGTTGCGCGCGGCATGCACCTGACCGATCGCACCACCCGCGCCCGGCTCGTCGACCGTTTGCGCTTCCTCATCGCCGGCGCGCCGAAAACCCCGACTGAGGCTGAGCTGCTCGATTTCTACTCCGAACACGCCGAGCTTTATCGCGCCGAGCCGCAGATCAGCCTGGCCCACGTCTTCTTCACCAAAATGCCCGAAGCGCCGGATGCCATTCTCGCGGCGCTCAATCGCGGCGATCGGATCGATGGCGACGACTTCTGGATGGGGCGCGCCTTCCCCAATTACGGCGAATCGATGCTGCGCGGCATGTTCGGCGCGGACGTGCTGAAAGCCGCACAAACCGCTGCGCCTGGTGCCTGGGTCGGACCCTATCCCTCGGCGCGCGGCGTCCATTTCATCCGTGTCGAAGCCCGCAACCCGCCAACGCTGATGCGCTACACCGATGTCCGCGACCAGGTCATGCTCGACATGATGGCCGCCCAGAGCGGCGGCGCCGTCGATGCCGCCGTGCGCACTATGGCAGCAAAGTACGATGTCGATGTGGAGGCTTAGCGCCGTCCTGCTGCTGGCGCTCGCCATGCTGTGCGGCACCACCGCCCGCGCCGATGTCTTCAACCTTGGCGAATACAGCTTCCTGCCCGGCGAGGCGCCCGGCCTGTACGAACTCGTCGTCAGCATCCCCGAAGCCGTCACCAGCCCGAAACCCGTCACCTGGCCGCAGGGTTGCACCCAGATCAGCGAAGACCGGCAATCGCAAGCCGGCCGCGCCCGCCTGTCGTTCACCATCCGCTGCGACCGCGACCTGGTACGCAGCGACACCATCACCACGCCCTGGCCGGTCGATGGCGCCGCCTTCACCACCTCCGCGCTGGGCGAACAGGTCGCGTCGCAGTTGCAAGCCGGCGACAGCGGCGTCGTGCTGCCCATCGGCGCCACCGAAATCACTGCGCGGCCGCTGGCGACGGTCGCTACGGACTTTATGACGCAGGGTTTTCTCCACATCCTCGGCGGCTGGGATCACCTCGCCTTTGTGCTGTGCCTGTGTATGCTGGCGCGCGGGCGGACGCTGTTGTGGCTGGTGACGGTGTTCACCATCGGCCATTCGCTGTCGCTGGCGCTGGCGTTTTTCGAAATCGTCCAGGTCCCGGTGCCACCGGTCGAAGCCGTCATCGCCCTGTCGATCGCCTTCATGGCGCGCGAGGCCCTGCTATCCAAAGACAGCGAGGACCGCGCCGCGCGGACCCGCCACATGGTTGTCGTCGGCGGCTTCGGCCTGCTCCACGGCCTGGGCTTTGCCACCGTGCTCGGCGAGATCGGCGTGACGCATGACGAGCGCGTCCCCGGCCTGATCTTCTTCAACCTCGGCGTGGAGGCCGGGCAACTGGCGTTCGTCACCGGTGTGCTCGGGCTTGGCGCGCTGGCGCAGCGCTTTGGCCAGGCGCAACCGTTCCGGCTGGCGGCGCTGTACAGTGCCGGCATCATCGGCACCTTCTGGCTGTTCGAGCGCGTCGCCGGCTTTGGCGCCGCCGCCGCCTGACCAGCGACCCTGCGGCGCCGGCCTGCGGCAATCCCGCACAGGACAGCATGACATCTGGTTTGCGGCATCGCGAAGCGCCATTTGTATCGAGCAACCTCGTGCGTCACAGGTGACCATCATGCAAGCCACGCTCATCATCTTCATGGTCATCGCGGCGCTGGCGACGCTCGGCGTGCTGGCGCGCGGCATCATCATCATGGCGCGGGGCAAGGACATTACCGGCAAGCAATCGAACAAGATGATGAGCTATCGCGTCGCCTTCCAGGCGCTGGCGATCATCTTCATCATCATCCTGTTCCTGCTCAACCGACCCGGGTAAGACGGGTCAGCGGCTCCGGCACGGGTCAGCGCCCCGAAGGGACGGCAAAGCATCATGGTCAAGCTCAACAAGATCTACACCCGCACCGGCGATGATGGCACCACCGGCCTGGTCGATGGCTCGCGCCGGTCAAAGGCCGATCCGCGGCTGCACGTCGTCGGCAGCGTCGACGAAGCCAATGCAGCTATCGGCCTGGCGCGGCTGCACGCCTCCCCCACCACGGCGCGGGCGCTGGGGCGGGTGCAGAACGACCTGTTCGACCTGGGGGCCGACCTGGCAACTCCCGACGGCATCTCCGGTGCGCTGCGCATCGTGCCGGCGCAGGTCGACTGGCTGGAGGCGCAGATCGACGCGGCGAACGAAACCCTGTCGCCGTTGACCAGCTTCATCCTGCCCGCCGGCACCGCCGCCGCCACCGCGCTCCACCTGGCGCGCACCATCGCCCGCCGCGCCGAACGCGACGGCGTTGCCGCCACTGCCGCGGGTGAGACATTGAGCCACACCGCGATGCAATATCTGAACCGTTTGTCGGATTATCTGTTTGTGTTGAGCCGGGTGGAAAATGCCGCGACCGGCGACGTGTTGTGGGTGCCCGGCGCCAATCGCTGACACCGGCCCGGCAGGAAGGAGACCCCAATGCCGACCCTGACCAGCACCGCGGCCGCGACCAGCCTGCAAGCCGCCTTCGCCGCCACCCGCGCGCTGAGCGTCGCGCTGGTGGCGCCGCTGTCCGACGCCGACGCCAGCGCGCAATCGATGCCCGATGCGTCGCCGGCAAAATGGCATCTGGCGCACACGACCTGGTTCCTGGAAACCTTCATCCTGGCCGGCCTGCCCGGTTACCGCCGCTTCGACGACCGCTTCGGCCATCTGTTCAACAGCTATTATGAATCGGTCGGGCCGCGCATCGCCCGCCACGCCCGCGGGCTGATCACCCGGCCCAGCCTCGAAGATGTTCTCGCCTATCGCAGCCATGTCGATGCGGCGCTCGGTCAGCACTGGCGCAGCCTGTCGCCTGCCGCCCTCGGGTTGATCGAACTCGGCATCAACCATGAACAACAGCATCAGGAACTGTTGCTGACCGATATTCTCGACCTGTTCGCCGCCAACCCGATCGAACCGGCAATGTTTCCGGCCGCCGCCAGCCGCAGCGCCCCCGGCCGCCCCGGCTGGACCGCCCATTCCGGCGGCATCCACAGCATCGGCCATGACGGCGCCGGCTTCGCCTTTGATTGCGAAGGCCCGGCGCACGACGTGCTGCTGCGCCCCTTCGCACTCGCCGACCAATTGGTCAGCAATGCCGACTGGGCGGCGTTCATTGCCGATGGTGGCTATACGACCCCGTCGCTGTGGCTGTCCGACGGCTGGGCCTGGACGAAACGCGAGGGCATTGCCGCGCCGCTGCGCTGGCAAGCCAGTGGCGATGGCTGGACCAGCTTCACCCTGTCCGGCCGCCGCGCCGTCGATCCCCAGGCGCCGGTCACCCATATCAGTTTCTACGAGGCCGACGCCTTTGCCAGCTGGGCCGGCGCCCGCCTGCCGACCGAGGCGGAATGGGAAGTCGCCGCCGCCGCGCATGACCCGGCGGCCGGCATCCAGCTCGATCGCCCCGGCCCGGTGGCGCCCATCGGCAGCACCGGCCTGTTCGGCGATTGCTGGCAATGGACGGCGTCTGCCTTCCTGCCCTACCCCGGTTTTCGCCCCGCCGAAGGCGCGGTCGGCGAATACAACGGCAAATTCATGAACGGCCAGATGGTGCTGAAGGGTGCCAGCTGCGCCACACCGCGCGGCTCCTCTCGGGCCAGCGTGCGCAACTTCTTCTATCCCCAGCAACGCTGGCAATTCACCGGGCTGCGCCTGGCAAAGGACCTTTGACCATGGCGCAGCCGCTGCTCGTGCATGACGATGCCGCCGAATTCGCCGCCGCCGTGCTGTCGGGCCTCGCCCAGCCGCAAAAAATCATCCCGGCGCGGTTCTTCTACGACCGCGCCGGGTCGGAGCTGTTCGAGGCGATCACCGAATTGCCGGAATATTATCCGACGCGCACCGAAATCGGCATCCTGACCGCCCATGCCGGCGATGTCGCCGCTGCCATCGGCCCCGGCCGCGCCGTCATCGAATTCGGGTCGGGCAGCTCGGTCAAGACTCCGGTCCTGCTGCGCGCCATTGCGCCGGCCGCTTATGTGCCCGTCGATATTTCCGCCGAATTCCTCCAGCATTCGGCGACGGCACTGGCGGCCGCTTTCCCCGGCCTGACCGTCATCCCGGTCGCTGCCGACTTTACCCATCCGTTCCGAATGCCCGCCAGCATCGCCGCGCTGCCGAAACTCGGCTTCTTCCCCGGCTCGACACTCGGCAATCTGGCGCCCTTTGCCGCCATCGACCTGCTGCGCAGCTTTGCAGCGACTTTAGGCACCGGAAGCTGGCTGCTCATCGGCCTCGACCTGGCCCCCGGCCCCGGCAAGACCGCGGCTGTGCTCGAAGCCGCTTATGACGATGCGCAAGGCGTGACAGCCGCGTTCAACCTCAACCTCCTCCACCGCATCAACCGCGAACTTGGCGGCACTGTGAACGTCGACGATTTCAGCCACCGCGCCGTCTGGAACGCCGGTCTCGGCCGCATCGAAATGCATCTGGTGGCGCGCTGCGATACCGTCTTCACCGCCGCCGGCACCAGCTTCGGCTTCGATGCCGGTGAAACGATCCACACCGAAAACAGCTATAAATGGACCCTGCCCGAAGCCCGGCTGATGGCGCATGCCAGCGGCTGGGTGCCGACAACCGACTGGACCGACGCCGCCGGCCGCTTCAGCCTGCACCTGTGGCAGCGCGACCGCGGAGCGATGCAGCCCTGATCAAAACTCGATCGCGACGCGAAACAGCAGACGCGGGCTGCTATTCTCCGCCCGTTCGCCGCGGATCGTCGTTGTTGTGAAACTGGCCCCCAACGCTACGCGATCGAGCATGTAATCGGCATCGAGGCGGAAATCGGTATAATCGCCGCCCGGGCGCAGCCGCCGGGAACGGACGCTGCCATCATCGTTGCCCATCGCCCGGCCAAGACTGGCGGCAAGCGTTACCGGCGTTCCGGGTAAGCCAAGCGAGGCGCGGCCGCCAAGGTAGAAATTGCTGCCGCCGATGGCCGCCTGCGGCGGTGCCCAGCCGGTCTGCACCGCAAATTGTACGGGGCCGATGTCGCGGGCGGCGGTAGCGCGCAGCTGGGCATAGTTCTGGCCGGTGGCGCCAAGGAAAGCGAGATACTGGATGTCGGCGGACAGCGTCCAGGCTTCGGCCTGGCGCATGTAGCGCAGCGCTGTTTCAGCGACTGCATCGGCGCCGCCGTGGCGAGGGCTACCGCGAAGCGTGGCGGCGCTTGCGATGACCGAAAAGCCGCCAGCGAGCGGTACGGTTGCCCATGCGTCGATCGCGGGTTTTCCGTCGCTCCACGACAGGCCGCGACGGCGCAGGTCGGTCGAGGTTTCGATATCAAGACTGGCGGCGTGCGCGGAGCCGGCTCCGGCGACGAGCGCCAATGCCGCGAGCGCGCGGATGACGATCAACGCCCGGTGGGAGGCGCGAGTGTTTCGATTTCGGAGCGCAACTCGCGCTGGTCACGATCGGCGACGGCGAGGAGATGGGCGTTGACCTCGGGCGCCTTTGCCGCGATTTCCTGATTGATGGCGCGGCGGTTGTTCATGCAACTGCCGTGGCGACTGCCCGAGAAGGTCTTTGTCGAAGCGATTTCGCGGACACCACTGGTGTCGCCGGCGGGGGTGCCGAGGCGGCGTTCGACGCTTATATCGGCAGTCCAGATGCAGCGCACCGTGCTGGGGCGGGTGCCGGTTGCCATGCCGATCTGGCGGGTAGTGATGTTGGGCCGGGCGACATAGGTTGCAGTGGCATTGGTATCGGCGTGCGCCACCGGGACGGTGTGCGTCCATTCAGTAGGGGCCGCCTGAGCCAGCGTTGCCGCGGCGAGCGTAGCTAGAAACAGCATTTTGAACCTCCTCGTCGATTCCCAGGTCGATTCGGGCTCGTGTTTTCACGATTTGCCGGCATTTGCCGACATTTTCGCCCGATGCGGTCCGACATCACGACCGGAATTGGTCGCCAGAGGGGCCCGGCCCGCATCTGTCCATTTGGTAATGTTGGCTGGAATTGCAACACCGGGCATCGAAATGAGCCAAAAATTTTGAAAATTCGCCGAAAATGACGCGAAAATCGTTGGAATGGCGAACGAATGCGCCATTTTCGACAGAATTTCGAAAAGTCGCTGACTGCCGGGACGGCGGCTCCGGCAACCCCGGCGGTGCCGCCATTGGACGTGATGTGCAGCGCGAGGTTCCGGCTGACGGCGGTGGCTATGTGGCGGCGGCGGGCGATCGCCGACTGCCGGCACTGCGGCAGCCTTGCGGTTGACTGGCGCGCGGCATCGTTGCAAGCACGGGTGGCAAGATCAACCTTGGGAAGCAGAGCATATGAAGGTCCTCGTGCCCGTCAAACGGGTCGTCGATTATAACGTCAAGGTCCGGGTCAAATCCGACCAGACCGGCGTCGAACTCGCCAACGTCAAGATGAGCATGAACCCCTTCGACGAGATCGCCGTCGAAGAGGCGATCCGGCTCAAGGAAAAGGGCGTTGTCACTGAAATCATCGTCGTGTCGATCGGTGTCCAGCAATGCACCGAGACACTGCGCACCGCGCTCGCCATGGGGGCCGATCGCGGCATCCTGGTCACCACCGACGTGACCACCGAATCACTCGCCGTCGCCAAGATCCTCGCCGCCATCGCGAAGGAAGAAGCGCCCGGCCTGATCATCCTGGGCAAGCAGGCGATCGATGACGACGCCAACCAGACCGGCCAGATGCTCGCCGGCCTGCTCGGCTGGCCGCAGGGCACCTTTGCCTCCAAGGTCAGTGTCGAAGGCGACCGTGTCCATGTCGCCCGCGAAGTCGATGGCGGCGCCGAAACCGTCGATCTCAAGCTGCCGGCGATCGTCACCACCGATCTGCGTCTCAACGAGCCGCGCTATGCCAGCCTGCCCAACATCATGAAGGCCAAGTCCAAGCCGATCGCGGCCAAGACGCCGGCCGATTATGGTGTCGATGTCACGCCGCGGCTGACCGTGCTCAAGGTCGTCGAGCCCGGCAAGCGCCAGGCCGGCATCAAGGTCAAGACAGTCGATGAACTGGTCGAGAAACTCAAGACGATGGGAGCCGTGGCATGAGCGTTCTTGTCCTTGCCGAACATGACAATGCCGTCCTGAAGGACGCCACCCTCGCTGCGGTGACCGCCGCGACGCAACTGGGCGGTGACGTTCATCTGCTGGTCGCCGGTGTCGGCGCACAGAGCGTTGCCGATGCCGCTGCCAAGGTCGCCGGCGTGTCGAAGGTGCTGCTCGCCGATGATGCCGCCTATGGCGATGCCCTGGCCGAGAATCTGGCGCCGCTGATCACCGGCCTGATGGCGGGTTATGACGCCTTTGTCGCGCCGGCCACCACGCGCGGCAAGAATGTTGCGCCGCGCGTCGCCGCTGCCCTCGATGTCGCGCAGATCAGCGAAATCCTGTCGGTCGAAGGCCCCGACACCTTCACCCGGCCGATCTATGCCGGCAACGCCATCGCAACGGTCAAATCGTCCGACGCCAAGAAGATCATCACCGTGCGCGGCACGGCGTTCGCCAAGGCCGCTGCCACCGGCGGTTCCGCCAGCATCGAAGCCGCCAGCGGCGCCGGGGATGCCGGCCTGTCGAAATTCGCCGGCGCCGAGCTGACCAAGTCGGCCCGCCCCGAGCTGACAGCTGCCAAAATCATCGTGTCGGGCGGCCGCGCGCTCGGCTCGTCGGAAAAGTTCCACGAGTATATCGATCCGCTCGCCGACAAGCTGGGTGCCGCCGTTGGCGCCAGCCGCGCCGCGGTCGACGCCGGTTACGCGCCGAACGATTATCAGGTCGGCCAGACCGGCAAGATCGTTGCCCCGGAACTGTACATGGCCATCGGCATTTCCGGCGCGATCCAGCATCTCGCCGGCATGAAGGACAGCAAGATCATCGTCGCCATCAACAAGGACGAGGAAGCGCCGATTTTCCAGGTCGCGGACCTGGGCCTTGTCGGTGACCTGTTCACGCTGGTGCCGGAACTGACGGGCAAGCTTTAGCCGTTTCAGGCAAGGGCGGTTGCAACCCGCCCTTGCAGCGCCGGCAACACTTCGGCTTCGAACCACGGGTTGTTTCGCATCCAGCCCGTGCTGCGCCAGCTGGGGTGCGGTAACGGGAAGATGCCCGTCGGCGCCGCCGCAAACTGCCTTACTGCATCAGTCAGCGTCGCGGCTCGGCCCAGATACGCCTTTTGCGCAAAGCTGCCGACCAGCAGCGTCAGCTGGACTGCAGGCAGTTTGGCGCGCAGCCTGTCGTGCCACAGTGGCGCGCATTCTCGGCGCGGCGGTGCATCGCCGCCGGATGCCGCGGTGCCGGGATAGCAAAACCCCATCGGCATCAGCGCAACCTGCGCCGGATCATAAAACGTGTCCGGCAAAAGCCCGGTCCAGTCGCGCAGACGCTCGCCGCTGGCGTCGTCCCAAGGAATGCCGCTTTGATGAACGCGCGTGCCCGGTGCCTGGCCGATGATCAGCAGCCGCGCGGCGGTCGCTGCCTGGACGATGGGACGCGGGCCGAGCGGCAGCTTCGCCGCACAGACGGTACAGCCACGGATTTCAGCGAGCAACGCATCGAGTGCCACTTCAAACCGCCAGCAGCCGGTGTTGGCCCCGGTCGAAGCGGTGATAGGGGATCGGCCGGCCCGCCTCGCCATCGCGCAGCGCCACCTCGTGCAGGATGGACCGGGTGATCGACGGCAGGTCGAGCGCCGCGGCAGCGTCCCAATCGAACCAGGCGATTTCATCAAGCTCGCCCGATCCAGCGCCGGGATCGAGGCTGACCAGATGTTCGGCATCGACCGTGAAGAACCGCGCGTCGAAACGCCGGGTACGCGCCGGCGGGGTGATGGCGCGCGCGACGAGGCGGAGCGGTTCGAGGTGCGGCAGATAGCCGGCGGCGTGAAATTCATGCCATTCGCTGCCGCGCGCCGCACGCGCCGTACCGGGCAGACCGAGGATCAGCCCGGTTTCCTCAAAGGTTTCGCGAATGGCCGTCAACGCCAGCGCCCGCGCGCGCGGCGCGGCGCAGGTGCGTTGCATCGGAATCGCCGTGTCCGGATGCAGATCGGTGGCGGCGGTGACGCGAAAATCCGAAGGGTGGATGCGGCCGCCAGGGAAAACCCATTTGTCGGGCATGAAGGCATGGCCGCCAGCGCGCCGCCCCATCAAAACGCGCGGCACCGGGCCATCGCGGCGAATGACGAGCAGGGTAGCAGCATCCTTGGGACGCAAGACGGGAGTGGCCATGGGCCCACCCTAGCCGGGATTCAGCGGGCAGCAAGCCGGCGCTTTCTTGCTGCTCGCTGAACAATGCGGAAATTTTGCAATATTCACCAACATCTGGCGCTATCGAGAATAGCCATTTCTTGGCTGACTGGGTTTAGTCATCACAAACTATTGAAAAAAAACGATATGCCCGCTGAGAAGCGACTTGGCACGACTCCTGCAATGCATGTGGCATGAGAGGCCGGATGGTCCGGACGCTCTCCCAGACAACAGGAGAAACACCATGTTCACCACCAGCCACACCGCTCTGCGCACCGTCCTCGGCACCTTCGGCACCGTCATCGGCGCCGGTCTCTGCCTCTTCGGCGCGACCGCCCCGGCCGCTGCTGCGGACGCACCCCGCGTCACCAAGGTCAGCACCAGCGACCTCAACCTCAACCATGTCGCCGGCCGCAATGCCTTCGACAATCGGGTCAAGCTCGCTGCCCGCAGCGTCTGCGCCAACGGCAGCGGCGACCTGCGCGCCCGTGTCGAAGAAGCCCGCTGCATCGATGCCGCCGTCAGCGCCGCACGCGCCATGCCGGTGACCTCGACCCGCGGTTGAGCCTCGCGGCCACGGCGAAAGGCGGGACCTGTGTCCCGCCTTTCGTCGTTTCAGACGAGCGTGCCGAGTGCTGCCCGGTCGAAGTCCTTCAACTCGTCCATCCGGCCGTCGCGCACCTTCAGCGCCCAATCCGGATCGACGATCAGGGCGCGGCCGACGGCGACCAGGTCAAATTCGCCCCGCTCGAGACGCTCCAGCAGATTGTCGATGCTCGCCGGCTGCGAGGCTTCACCGGCAAAGCCTGCGATAAATTCGCCCGACAGGCCGACGCTACCCACCGTGATCGTCGGCACACCGGTCAGTTTTTTCGCCCAGCCGGCAAAGTTGAGCCCGTCATCGCCATCGATTTCGGGGAATTCGGGCTCCCAGAACCGCCGCTGTGAACAGTGCAACACATCGGCACCAGCATCGACGAGCGGGCTGAGCCATTCGGTCATTTCGGCCGGGTTGAGCGCGATCTTGAAGCCGTAATCCTGCTGCTTCCATTGCGAAATGCGGATGATCACCGGGAAATCGGGGCCGACTTCGGCACGCACCGCCTTCAGGATTTCGGCAGCAAAGCGGCCGCGCTCACCGATTGTCGGGCCATTGTAGCGGTCATCGCGCGCATTGGTGCCGGTCCAGAAGAACTGGTCGATCAGATAGCCATGCGCGCCGTGCAGCTCGACCGCGTCGAAGCCCAGTCGCTTGGCATCGCCTGCCGCGCGGCCGAAGGCGGCGATTGCGTCGGCGACATCGCTGTCGGTCATGGCATGGCCAAACGGCTTGCCGGGCTTGAACAGGCCGGACGGCGATTCCTGCGGCGGCGGGGTCGGGTTGCCATGGTTCCTGGCGGCGCCAACATGCCATAATTGCGGCGCGATCAGGCCGTGGCCGGCGTGGGTTTCCACAACCACATTGCCCCAGCCCGGCAGCGCATCGCCATAAAAATGCGGCACATTCGGATCATTGGTGGCGCCCACCCGCTCCACCCCGGTGCCTTCGGTGACGATCAGGCCAACCCCGCCTTCGGCACGGCGGCGGTAATAGGCGGCGACATCGGCGCCCGGAATGCCGCCCGGTGAGAAACTGCGCGTCATCGGCGCCATCACGATGCGGTTGGGCAGGGTCAGCCCCTTGAGCTGGAACGGGCTGAACAGCGGATTGGTCATGCGCAAAGGGCCTTTGAAGCGGTTAATCCCGTCGCAGGTATAGCCCTGGCTGCGCCGCCGCAACCCGGCGTGCGCCCAAGCATTTCTATGCAATCCCCGGCTGTGGGTTGCCGCATCACGCCCGAAACCGTAAACCGCGCCTCCCTGTCCACCATCAAGCAGACCGCCCATGTCCCGGGGACACCCCCCCGAAGCCTCCTTGCGTCCCGGATTCGGCCCGCTGCTGCGGTTGGCCGGGCCCGTTGTCGCGTCGCGGCTGGGCATCATGGCGATGGGCCTGGTCGATGCCATCGTCGTCGGCCAGCATTCCGCGACGGAACTGGGCTATCAGGCGCTCGGTTGGGCCCCCACTGGCGTCGTGCTGACCACGTCGGTCGGCCTGTTGTCGGGCGTCCAGGTGATGACCAGCCAGGCCATCGGCGATGGCCGCGTCGCCGATACCGGCGCCATCCTGCGGCGCGGCAGCCTCTATGCCTTCTGGATCGGCATTGTCGCCGCCGCCCTGCTCGCCGGGCTCGGCGGCGTGCTGATGCACAATATCGGCCTCGACACCGCGCTCGCCGACGGCGCGACGCCGGTGCTGCAGATCCTCGCCCTGTCGCTGCTGCCGATCCTGGTTGCCGACACCGGCATCTTCTGGCTGGAGGCGCATGGCCGCGCCGTGCCCGGCATGATCGCCATGTGGGCGGCCAACATCGTCAATCTGGTGCTCAACCTGTGGCTGGTGCCCGGCACCAGTGGCCTGCCCATCGAAGGCGCGGTCGCCAGCGGCTGGGCGACCTTCCTGTCGCGCGTCGCATTGCTGGTCTTTGTCGTCGTGCTGATCGCGCGCTGGCCGCAGGCGCGGCCGCTGGGCGTGTTCACGCCGGCGCCGCGTGACCCGGCGGCGAGCGCCGAAATGCGGCGCATCGGCTATGGCGCGTCCGCCAGCTATTTCACCGAAACGCTGGCCTTTGCCGCCATGTCGATCATCGCCGGCTGGCTGGGTGCGATGGCGGTGGCCAGCTGGGCGATCGTGCTCAACGTCGCGGCCTTGATCTTCATGGTGCCGCTGGGTCTCGCCACCGCCACCGGCGTGATGGTCGGCCGTGCCTATGGCGCCGGCGACCCGGCGGGTGTGCGCAGCGCCGCGCGGCTGGGGTTCGGCGTCACCGTGCTGGTCTCGCTGCTGATCTGCGGCATCGTCGGCGTCGGCAACGGGCTGATCGCTGCGGCCTACACCAGCGACACCGCGGTGCAGGCGGTCACGGCGGCGGCGCTGCTGCTGTCGTGCCTGTTCTTTGTCGCCGATGGCTTGCAGGTCGTCGGCTCGCAATCGCTGCGCGCCCAGTCCGATGTCTGGATGCCGACCGCCACGCACCTCGCCAGCTATGTGCTGGTGATGATGCCGCTGGGCTATGTCTTCGCGATTCCGCTCGGGCTGGGCGTAAATGGCATCGTCTGGGCGGTGATCGTGGCGTCGCTGATGTCGGCGACGCTGCTGTGGGGGCGGTTCTTGTGGCTGACCAACCCGGGGCGGCGGGTGGCTTAGGCCGGAAGCAAAAAGCAGCAAGGGCATGGGCAAAGCCCATGCTGGCGCCGGACGGGTTCGAGGCGGGAAGGCCGCCTCGCCCCGCCGATCGGTCTTGCGCCTGTCGGCGCGCTGCTGCGCTGCGCGCTCGCGGCGCTAGCGACAAAGGGCATGGGCAAAGCCCATGCTGACGTCAGACGAGTTCGGTCGGCGAAGGGCCGACCGCCTCGCTGGCCGGTCTTGCGCGAGTCCGCGCGTAGCTGCGCTACGCTCGGCCGCTCATCGACGAAACAGCGCCTCGCCCTGCTCCAGCGCCGTCCCGCCCGAAACCGGTGCCGGCCCATGTTCGGCGATATGCGCCGCTGCCGTCCGTTCGTCCTTCAACTGTTCGATCAGCGCGGCGCGTTCCTCGCCCAGCTTGCCCAGGTCGACGCTGGTATCGATGCCGGCCTTTTTCGCCGCCGCCGCCACCAGCGCATCCATTTCGCGCTGCGATGTCAGGCCCAGCGTCACCGGGTCGCGCGGCTGCAGGTTGGCATAGTTCCAGTGGGTCTTGTCGCGGATGGCGGCGATCGTCGTCTTGGTCGTGCCGATCAGTTTCGAAATCTGGTTGTCGCTGATCTCGGCGTGGTTCTTGATGATCCACAGGATGCCGTCGGGCTTGTCCTGGCGCTTCGAAACCGGCGTGTAGCGCGGCCCGGTGGTGCGGCGCGACTGTTCGGGCTGGCGCGACAGCTTGAGCACATAATCGGGGTTGGCCTGGCCGCGATCGAGCTCTTCCTGGGTCAGTTCGCCATTGCGGATCGGGTCACGCCCGGCCAGCTTGGT
This sequence comes from Polymorphobacter sp., assembly GCA_049318305.1. Lineage (GTDB taxonomy): Bacteria > Pseudomonadota > Alphaproteobacteria > Sphingomonadales > Sphingomonadaceae > Sandarakinorhabdus. Next base: position 7,369 of record JBMOGO010000028.1, on the reverse strand, counting down.
CGCGGCGGTATCGTCGGCGATGGCCTGGACTTCGAGGATGTGCAGGCCGCAGAAGACCGCGATCTGGTCGAAGGTCAGCGCCGAATTGTCGACCAGCCAGGCGGCGGTGGCATGCTGCATCAGCGGATGGGTGGGAGCGGCCATGACGGACTACCTTATGACTTGAAAACGGAAACAGCCGCCCCTTTTCGGAGCGGCTGAGCACAGTGAATGTAGGACGCCTGCGCCGGACAGGCAAGCACGCAAAGCGAAATCGCCGCACTGGCCGCAGCGTGCGGCCATGATATGCTGCGATCATGTCAGATACCCCCCACCCCGACGACCCCCGCCAGGTCCGCGTGCTGTCCGGTTTCCGCGGCGTCGAACGCATCCTGCTCGTTGTCATCGCGGTGATGACGCTGGGTGCGGCGGCCATCGAGATCAACCGCGTCATCGTCGCCCAATCGATCAACCTGGCCGACATCCTGCTGATGTTCCTCTACACCGAAGTCATCGGCATGATCGCCGTCTTCTACGGCGGCCGCGATTCGGCGTTCGTCTATCCGATCTTCATCGCCATCACGGCGCTGGCCCGGCTGATCGTGCTGCAGGGCAAGGCGATGGCGCCGGAGAATATCGTCTTCGAAGCCAGCGCCATCCTGCTGCTGTCGGTCGCCGCCTGGATCATCGCGCGCACCGCCAAGTCATGATCCTGCCGACCCGCGCCGACCTTGCCGCGCGCGACGCCGCCGACCCCTTGGCGCCGGTGCGGGATCGCTTCGCCCTGCCGGCGGGCATCCTCTACCTCGACGGCAATTCGCTGGGGCCGTTGCCCGCCGCCACCCCGGCCCGGCTGGCGCAGGTCATTTCCGGCGAATGGGGTGACGGCCTCATTCGCAGCTGGAACGACGCCGGCTGGATCGACCTGCCGCTGGCCATCGGGGACCGGCTGGCACCGCTGCTGGGGGCCGCACCGGGCAGCGTCATCGCCTGTGATTCGGTGACGGTAAACCTGTTCAAACTCGCCGGCGCTGCGCTGGCGATGCGCCCGGGCCGCAAGGTCATCGTCTGTGAGGCCGATGATTTCCCCACCGACCGCCATGTGCTGGAGGGGCTGGCGGCCGTCTCCGGCGCCCGCATCCGCGCCGTGCCGCGGGGCAGCGCCGCCGCGGCGCTCGGCCCCGATACGGCGCTCGTGCTGCTCACCCATGTCCATTACGCCAGTGGCCATGTCCATGACATGGCGGCGCTGTCGGCCGCCGTCACCGCCGCCGGCGCGCTCAGCCTGTGGGACCTCAGCCACAGTGCCGGCGCGCTCCACCTCGCGCTCGACACGGATGGCGCCGACATGGCGGTCGGCTGCGGCTATAAATATCTGAACGGCGGCCCCGGCGCGCCGGCCTTTGCCTTTGTCGCCCAGCGCCACCACGCCGCGCTGCTGCCGCCGCTGCGCGGCTGGATGGGCCATGCCGAACCCTTTGGCTTTTCAGATCATTGGACGCCGGCACCCGGCATCCGCCGCCTGCTCGCCGGCACGCCGCCGATCCTGGCACTGGCGGCGCTCGATGCCGGAATCGCGACGTTCGACGGCATCGACATGACGGCGGCGGAGGCCAAATCCCGCGAACTGGTCGCTGTCTTCGCCGTACTCGCGGCGGCACGCTGCCCCGGCACCAGCGTCGAAACCCCGTCGCCCGGCACCCGCCATGGCTGCCAGATCATCGTGCGTCACCCCGATGCCCGGCGCGTCATGGCGGCGCTCATCGCGCGCGGCGTCATCGGCGACATGCGACCGCCCGACCGCATGCGCTTCGGCTTTCCGGCGCTCTACACCCGCTTTGTCGATGCCTGGGACGCGGTCGAGATCCTCGCCGATGTGCTGGCCAGCGGTGCCTGGCAGGATGCGCGCTTCGATCGGCTCGGTGTGGTCAGTTGACGCGCTTGCCCTGTCGGCGAATCGCGGTTAACGTAAACGTCAACCATCTGCTTTGGGGAGATCGCGCGTGGATCTGAATTTTTCGGCCGAAGATGTCGCCTTTCGCGACGAAGTCCGCACCTTCATCAAGGACCATTACCCGGCCGCGCTGAACGGCAAGATCGAGGAAGGCGAGGAGCTTTCCAAGGAAGATTTCCTGTCGTGGCACAAGGTGCTCGCCGCCAAGGGCTGGATCGCCCCGGCCTGGCCCGTGCAATATGGCGGCACTGGCTGGACCAGCGTGCAACGCTACATCTGGTCGGAAGAAACCGCCCGCGCCGATGCCATTCGCCTGATGCCGTTCGGCCTGTCGATGGTCGGCCCGGTCATCTACACCTTCGGCACCCCTGAACAGAAAGCCAAGTTCCTGCCGCGCATCCTGTCGGGCGAGGATTGGTGGTGCCAGGGCTATTCCGAACCCGGCGCCGGGTCCGACCTCGCCAACCTGCGCACCAAGGCCGAACGCTTCACCGGCGATGACGGCAAGGAATATTACCGCATCAACGGCCAGAAGACTTGGACGACGCTGGCGCAGCACGCCGACTGGGGCTTCTTCCTCTGCCGCACCGATGCGACGGTCAAGGCGCAGGAAGGCATCTCGTTCATCCTCGTCGACATGAAGACGCCGGGCATCACCGTGCGCCCGATCATCACCCTGGGCGGCGAGCATGAAGTCAACGAAGTCTGGCTGGAAGACGTGATCGTGCCGGTCGAAAACCGCATCTATGAAGAGAACAAGGGCTGGACCTGCGCCAAGTTCCTGCTCGCCCATGAACGCACCGGCATCGCCGGCGTCGCCGCATCGAAGCGCGGTGTGGAGCGGATCAAGAACATCGCCCGTGCCGAGCTCGACGAAGGCGAGCCACTCCTCGCCAACCCGTTCTTCAAGCGCAAGATTGCCGAACTCGAAGTCGACCTGTTCGCACTGGAATTCACCGAACTGCGCACGCTCGCCGGCGAAAGCTCCGGCAAGGGTCCGGGGCCGGAATCCTCGCTGCTCAAGATCAAGGGCACCGAAATCCAGCAGCGCATCACCGAACTGGCGCTGGAAGCCGCCGGCAATTATGGCGCGCCCTATTATCGCGGCTTTGGCGAAGGCGACAACGAGCACCCGATCGGCCCGGATTACAGCCACCGCACCGCGCCGACCTATTTCAACGTCCGCAAGACGTCGATCTATGGCGGCTCGAACGAAATCCAGCGCAACATCATCGCCAAGATGGTGCTGGGGCTTTAACAGACACGGGCTGCGACACGCCGGCGCGGGGGTGCGACACCCCCCGCCGGCAGTTCGCTTTGCAAGATTGATGGCGCCTGCAAGAGCGCCGGGGAGAAGACCATGGATTTCAACACCACCGACGAACAGACCATGCTGCGCGATACCGTCGCGCGCTATCTGTCGGACACCTACAGCTTCGACAACCGCATGAAGTCCGTCCATGGCTTCGCCAGCGGCGGCAAAGGCTGGAACCCCGCAGTCTGGAAGGCCTTTGCCGAAGAACTCGGCATCCTGGGCGCCCCCTTTGCCGAAGCGCATGGCGGCCTGGGCGGCGGCGCCGTTGAAAACATGATCGTCATGGAAGAAATCGGCCGCGCCCTGGTCATCGAGCCCTATCTGCCCACCGTCGTCATCGCCGGCGGCGCGCTCACCGCGACCGGCGGTGCCCTTGCCGATGCCGTCATCCCCGAAATTATCGCCGGCAACGCCATCATCGCCTTTGCCTATGCCGAACCGCAGGGCCGTTACGACCTCGCCGACCTGCAGACCACCGCCAAGAAGGACGGCGCCGGCTATGTGCTGAGCGGCCATAAATCGGTGGTCTATTCGGCGCCCTATGCCACCCACTTGCTCGTCACGGCGCGCACCGCCGGCGGCCAGCGTGACCAGGGCGGCGTGTCGCTGTTCCTCATCCCCGCCGATGCCAAGGGCGTGTCGCGCCGCGATTACCCGACCGTCGATGGCTCATCGGCCTCCGAAGTCTATTTCGAAAATGTCGCCATCGGCGCCGATGCCCTGCTCGGCCCCGCCGATGCCGCGCTGCCGTTGATCGAACAGATCGTCGATGCGGCCACCGCCGCCATCTGCGCCGAAGCCTGCGGCGTCACCCGCGTCCTCCACGCGACAACGCTCGACTACGCCAAGCAGCGCAAACAGTTCGGCAAGCCGATCAGCGAGTTCCAGGTCCTGCAGCACCGCATGGTCGACATGTTCATGGAAGTCGAACAGGCCGTCTCCATCACCCTGATGGCAACGCTCAAACTCGACACCGACGACCGTGCCTCCGCCGTCTCCGCCGCCAAGTCCAAGGTCGGCAAGGCCTGCAAATTCGTCGGCCAAGGCGCCGTGCAGATCCACGGCGGCATCGGCATCTCCAACGAACTCGCCGTCGGGCACTACTTCAAGCGCGCCACGATGATCGAAAGCCAGTTCGGTTCGGTGGACCACCATCTGCGGCGGTACGAGCGGTTGGTGATCGGCTAAGGCAGACGCCTCTTTCTTCCCCCTCCCCCCACGTGAGCGAAGCGAACGTAGAGTGGGGAGGGTCGGGGTGGGGGTTTCCTCGCAAGGCCGGAGCCCGGTAGCATCGGCGACATGCCGGACCGCCCCTTGCAAACCCGCGCCAAATCGCTGCGCACCGCGCAAACGCCGGCCGAGCGTGCTGTCTGGAAAATCCTGAAGGCGGCGCCCTTCGATGACTGGCATTTTCGGCGGCAGGTGCCGTTCGGGAGTCGGTATATCGCCGATTTCGTCTCGCATCGCGCCCGGGTGGTCATCGAGATTGATGGCGATACGCATGATCTGGAAGCGGAAAAAGAGATGGCGCGGACGGCGTGGTTGGAGACGCAGGGCTATCGCGTCATTCGCTTCACCAATGCTCAGGTTACCGAATGGCGGTTGGTTGAGCGGACTTTGATGGCGGCGTTGGGGATTGGCTGAGCGTCCCCCACCCCGACCCTTCCCACTCTACGTTCGCTTCGCTCACGTGGGGGGAGGGGGAAGGAAGGATTACTTCAACCCCGCTACATACGCCCGCACCAGCGCCACGCCTTCGTCATGTGGCACTGTCCGCCCGAACTGCGGCATCATCACGCCGGGTTCGCTCGATTCCATGCGGTGGACCAGGATCGAGGCATCGGGTTCCCCCGGCACGATGGAGAAGCTGCGGCCGCCTGATCCGCGGCCGGCGGCGACGGGGCGTTTGTTGATGCCCTGGTGGGCGGGCACGGCTTCATCGGCTTGCAGGTAGAGGCCGGAGTTGGAGGCAAAGCCGGCGCGGCTGTGGCAATTGCCGCAATTGACCTCGAGATAGGCGCGCGCCCGGGCGGCGACGGGTTGGGCGGTGTCGTCCCATCGGGCGAGGCGTGGGGGGTTGGCGGGCACGCCGGTCAGTTTGCCGGCCGCGGACCAGGCGGCCAACTGGTTGCCGCCATGGCCATCGAGTCCGCCGTTGAGATTGGCGGCAGTTGGCCCGATCGGTGTCGCGACATCGCCTGGTTGGTGACATTGCTTGCACTGGTTGACGTTGGGCACGGCGTAATCGAGCGCGCGTGGCTTGCCGGCGGCATCGATGAAGCTGATTGGCACGCGCACCCCGGCGCGTTTCAGCACGGCCTCGGTTTGCGCTGAGTTCCAGACATAGGACAGCGGCACCCAGCCGGTGGTGCGGCGCACGAGCAGCCGGGTTTCGATGATGCGCACGGCCTTGTCGGGTGCGCGGAAGTCTGCGGGATAAGCAAAGCTTTTCACCAGCGTGGTGCCGACCGGGAAGTCGAGCACGCCGGTGGCGGTGTATTTGGCCTGGGTGCCGGGCGGCATCCAGACATAGCGGGCCTTTTCGGCGTAATCGCTGAACAGTGGCGTGTTGAGGGTATAGCGCTGCACGCCCGCCGCCGGGACCCGGCCGCTGGCATCGGCAAACAGGCGATAATCGGCCAGTTTCGGCGCTGCATCCTCCGCCAGCAACCGCGCCCCATCCACAGAAGGCACCGGCGCCGCCCCCAACAACAAAAGTGCGAACAAGCAAATGGGGTCCGGGGCCCGAGGTCCCGGCCGCCGGAGGCCCCGCTTCACTTAGCCCGCGCCTCCTGCGCCGCCGGCAGCACAATCATCGCCGGTTCGGCCAGGGTCGCCATCATCATCGAAGTACCGACGCTCGGCTGTGCCGCGCTGGGCGGGGTGCCATGGGTTTTCAGCCCCAGGTTGAGCAGCGGGCCATCGTTGACGAAGATCCCGCCTTCGGCCTTGGTCGCGGCGCCGCCGGGCACGGTGTAATCGGTGATTCCGTCCCACATGACGGGCGGCAGTGTGCCGCCAACCGCGGCGGCGATCTGCGCGCCGCCGGGGAAGGCCGGCTTGGTGCCGTTGCCGGCATAGCGGTTGCCGCGCACCGCAATGGCGCGCGGCAGCGGGTTATAGGCGGCATCGGTGAATTTCTGCGTATAAGCGACGAGCATCACGGCGTTGCCGGTGTTATCCTTGATATCATTGCCAAAAACATGGACATTGCGGTTTGCCATGACCATGACGCCGGTGCCGGGCGGCACCCCGGCGACGATGTTGCCGGGCGCGGCGAAATTCGGGTGGTTGTTGGCGACGACCTGGTTGTTGAAAAGCCGGATGCTGTGACCGCCCTGTTGCGGCAGGTCGGGCAGATCGAACACCAGGATGCCGCCGGTGTTACCGGTGGCGACATTGTCATGCACGTCGGCGAAATAGCTGTTTTCGATCTCGATGCCCGCGACATTGCCCTCGGCGCGGCTGTTGCGGACGATGATCTGCTGCGACTGGCCGACATAGATGCCGGCGTCCGACGCGCCCTTGACGAACACGCGGTCGATCAGCACGTGTTTCGACGAGACCGGATAGACGCCATAGGCGCCGTTGGTCGATTTCGGCCCGCCGGTCCATTCGACGCGCAGATCGACGAAGCTGATGCCGTCAGACCCCTTCGACTTGATGCCGTTGCCCTTGGCGTTTTCCACCGCCAGGTCGCGAATGACGACATCGTTCGACGTGACCAGCAGCCCCTCGCCCTCACCCTTTTGGCCGGTGAAATCGAGGATGGTCTTGCCCGGCCCGGCGCCTTTGACCGTGACCCCCGCCACATCGAGCGACAGGCCATCGGCCAGCACAAAGCGACCGGCGGCAAGCTGCACCGTGTCACCGGGCTTTGCATCGATCAGCGCGGTCTGCAGCGCCTCCTGCGCATCGGCACCGGGGGCGACGCTGATGACTTTCGCCTGAGCCGGCAAAGCCGCCAGCGCCAGCAACAACATGATCGGTTTCATCGTGAGATCCCCAAGTCTGTTTGTTCCACCATCGGCTTGTCAGCAGCGTGGCTCAAGCGGTTTTCGGTAAGAAGAGCCTCCGGCGGCTGGGGCCTGAGGCCCCAGCCGCCGTTTGATTGCTATCCT
>JBMOGO010000027.1:0-33474 GCA_049318305.1 Polymorphobacter sp. | reverse complement strand
TGCGAAACCCGCGACCGCGATCATCTCAATCGGCTGGTCGAAGCGCTGCGTGCTGCCAGCTATGAAGTGCGGATGGTTGAGCTCGACTAGCGCTTAATTCGCGGCCGCGACGAGCGTTAAGGGTTCAGCGGCGTTTTGCCTCTGGTCAATCGCTGAAGCCTCGCACTAGACTGCCCCGGGCGCAGCATCCGGAGAGGGGAGCTTTGTGACCGACCAGAGCTTTCGTCTTCCGCGTTTCTTTGTCACTGCGCCAGCCCCCTGCCCCTATGTTCCGGGGCGCACCGAACGCAAGGTGTTTGCCGAACTGAAGGGCACAGATTCGGCCGACATGAACGAAGCGCTCGGCCGCATCGGGTTTCGCCGCAGCCAGAATGTCGTCTATCGCCCCAGCTGCGATTTCTGCCAGGCGTGCATCTCGGTGCGCGTAATGGCGCCGCAATTTCGCGCCTCGACAACCCAGAAGAAGCTGCTGCGCCGCCACGCCGACCTCGAAGTGCAGGCCTGCGAGCCCTGGGCCACTGCCGAACAATGGGAGCTGCTGCGCCGCTACCTGGCGGCGCGCCACCCGGTCGGCGGCATGGCGGCGATGGACGGCCATGACTATGCCGACATGGTCGAACAATCGCCGGTCGATACCGTGGTGGTCGAATATCGTGAGCCACCTGTTGATGGTCGCCCCGGGCGATTGGTGGGGTGCTGTCTGACCGACAAGCAATCCGACGGGCTGTCGATGATCTACAGTTTTTACGACCCCGATCTCGATAGCCGTCGCGGGCTGGGCAATTACATCATCCTCGATCACATCACCCGCGCCGGACGATCCGGGCTACCGTTCGTCTATCTCGGCTATTGGATCGATGGCTGTGATCGAATGGCTTACAAGCGCACCTATCAGCCGGCGCAGGCGCTGGTCGCCGGTTTGTGGCAGGCGATGACTTGATTCCGGGGAGCTGAATCACGCCGGCAGCCGCGCCACCAGCCGTTCCCGCGCCGCCAGCGTATCGCGGCCGCGACCCGCCAGAATTTCCCGTTCCAGGAAATGCCCGGTCAACCGCAACCCATCGCGTACACTGTCGGCATCCGCCGGCCCCGCGCTGATCAGGAATGCCGGCAGCGGCAGCAACCGCGCTGCCCAGGGCAGGCCGGCGCCGCGTGACACCGCTTGCCGCGATTTGGGCGAGACATAGGCCAGGTCAGTCATGGCACCGGTTGCAGCACAGCTCGACAGGTCGAGACCGAAGCCCAGCTCGGCGAGCAGCAAATGTTCATAGCGGACCACGCCTTGAGCAAGCGCCAGCACATCGACACCGGCGGCCACGCCATCAAGCAAGGCATCGAGCGCGCGATAGAGTGCCGGGTGCGGCACCGCTTCGGCCAGAACGGTCGCGGTGAGCGCCGTTAACCAGTCGAGCGCCGCCAGCGCCGCCGCCGTGGTAGCAAGGGCGGCGCGCGCGCGAGTCAATTCAACCGTTGCCGCCGCCAACTGCGTATCGACGCGAGATCGCAGCGACACTGCCACGCCATTGCCCGGCTGTAACACCGGGCGCAGCGCGCGCGACCGGCCACCGCGCACATAGCCGGTGACCAGGCCATCATCAGGCGTGAGAAACCGGACCACCGCGCCATGTTCGCCATGGGGCAGCAGCGCGCAGACGATGGCAGGCGTGTCGAGGTGCACGAACCCTATTAGCGAAGCTGGGTAGGCAAAGGCCAGACCGGCAAATTTTAATGTTTAAATTATATTTGATTCATGTTAGGAAATTCTTAACTCGCATCTCGGGACGATCTTGATGTCGCCAGCTTTCCATCTTCGCGCCCTAATGACGCTGGCTGCGGTGACCATCACCAGCCCCGCGTTCGCAGTGAACAAGGTCGATCTCCCGGTCACGTTCGACGCAACCGATATCGGCGAGCGCGCCGTCGTGAACTACAATGGCTATGTCGGTCAGACGAAGATCGCCGGGTTGACCGCCCGGACCATCTTCACGCTGAGCAGCGTCACCAACGGCGGCAAGGACTGGACGTTCGCCATCCGCGACGTGACCAACACGTCGTCAGCGCCGATCACCGCCAGCCGTATCTCCATCTTCGGTTTCGACACCGACAAGACGGTACAGTTCGCATCGAGCAGCAACACGATTTTCGGCACCGCGGTACTGGATGGCAACCCGCCCCAGATTTCGCAAAATTTCGATGTCTGCTTTTCTGGCGGACCGAACTGTGCCGGTGGTGGCGGCGGAGGCATACTGATCAACCAGTCGGCGATGCCTGGCGGCAGTTTCCTGCTGCGCCTGCAACTGGCGGCGACCAAACTCGAACTAACGAACTTTTTCGTGCGCTATCAATCGATTGCTGGCGCGGCCGGCGGCGATTCCGGCGTCGGCGTGAGCGAGGAAGTGGTTCATCTCGGCGTAGAGCCGCTGCCGGAACCAGCGGTCTGGGTGCAACTCATCACCGGCTTCGGTCTCGCCGGCGCCGTGATGCGCCGCCGGCGCCAGACAGCCGCAGAAACAAATTTTTTTAACACTTTTTTATCTTGTCAGTTAGGTTTACAAAGCGTAAACACAATTCAACAGAGTCGGTAGCGTAGCCATCCAGTTTTTCGATTGCCGTTTTGGGGAAAACACATGATCCAGGTTCAACTCGCTGAAGGTTCCCGTTCGCAGCTGGTGATGCGTGTCACCGATCCGTTCGCCGATGCCCCGCGCATCGACCTGGCGCGCGGCGCCGACCTGCTGTTCTCCGCCATGCGTGGCAAGCTGCCGCCCGCACCGATGCCGATGCCGGTTGTGGCCACCGCCGCTCCCGCGCCCGCTCCGGAGCGTCGCCCGGCCGCACTCGAGCGTTTTGCTCCGCTCGCCGACCTGCGCCGCATCCGCAACCATCTTTACGGTTTGCGCGCTGCTGCCTGAACCTTTGCCGCTCGCGGCCGTTAACCCCGGCACGGGCAGTTGCCGGGGGAACGCAAGAAAATGGTCAAGGTAGGTCTTGAAGGCAAGGACGGGTCCCGGCTCGTCCTGCACCTCGGCACCGGCGATACCGGAACCTCCCTCGCCAGTGACAGCCACGCGCATGAGGCGTTGTTCGCCGTGCTTGGCGGGCCCGACCCAGCCCCGCCGCGGCCCGCTCAACCCAAGAAAATCAGTCGACCCAGCCGAGCCCGGAATCGCGGTAAACCGCGCGGTCCTCGGCCCAATCCTCCTTCACCTTGACGTGCAGGAACAGATGGACCTTTTTCCCGGTCAATTCTGAAATTCCGGCGCGCGCGGTGGTGCCGATCTCCTTCAACCGCGAACCACCCTTGCCCAGCACGATGGCGCGCTGGGTTTCGCGCTCCACCAGGATCTGCTGGTGGATGGCGATGCTGCCATCGCGGCGTTCTTCCCATTTTTCGGTTTCGACCGCGCTGGCATAGGGCAGCTCGGCGTGCAGCTGGTTGTAAAGCTGTTCGCGGGTAATCTCTGCCGCCATCAGGCGCGTCGTCGCGTCGGTCAACTGGTCTTCGGGAAAATGCCACGGCCCTTCGGGCATCGCCGCTGCGAACGCCGCCTTGAGCTCAGCGACGCCATCGCCGGTGCCGGCGGACACGAAATAGGTATCGGCAAAACTGGCAAAAGCATTGGCGTGTGCTGCCAGTTCGAGCAGCCGCGTCTTGGCGGTGATATCAACCTTGTTGAGCACCAGCAGCTTGGGCTCCGGCCGGTTCGAGAGCGATTCGAGGATTGCCGTCGCATCGTCGCGAAACCCGGTCTTGGCATCGACGACGAACGCGATCAGGTCGGCGCCTTCCGCACCTTCCCACGCCGCGCGCACCATGGCGCGATCGAGGCGACGGCGCGGCGCAAAAATCCCCGGCGTGTCGATCAGCAGCAGCTGGGTGGTGCCATCGGTGGCAATGCCCATCAACCGGGTGCGAGTCGTCTGCACCTTGGCCGAGACGATGGCGACCTTCTGGCCGACCAACGCGTTGGTCAATGTCGATTTGCCGGCATTCGGTGCGCCGACAATGGCCACGGAGCCGCATCTCGTATTCTCGGTCATTTCGGTACCTTTGCGAGCAGCGCAACCGCTGCAGCCTTTTCGGCTTCCTGTTTGTTGGCGCCATCGCCGCGTGCCGGTGCTTCACCTCGCACCTGCACTTCGATAGTGAAGCGCGGCGCATGGTCCGGCCCTTGCCGGTCGACCACGGCATAAATCGGCATGCCACGCCGCCGTTTCAATGCCCATTCCTGCAACCGCGACTTGGGATCGGCGAGCAGCCGCGGACCATCCTGTAACAGGCGCGCCCATTCACGGCGCACAAAGGCATCCGCCACCGCCCAGCCGCCATCGAGATACAGCGCCGCGACCAGCGCCTCCGCCACATCACCGAGCACATTGTCCGACTGGTGCAGCCCCTTGGCGCGGGCGTTGGTCTCCATGACCAGCCGTTCCGGCACGCCCAGCGCGCGCGCCACTTCGGCGTTCGCCGGCCCTTCGACCAGCGCGTGCAGCCGCGCTGTCAACCGGCCTTCGGCCTCGTCGTGATCCCCATACAGCCAGGCCGCAACGGCGCAGCCGAGTACACGATCGCCAAGGAACTCCAGCCGCTGGTAGCTGTTGGCGCCCTGCGCCGCGCTGCTGTGCGTGAGGGCACGGCGGACGAGCGACAGATCGGCAAAATCATGTCCCAGCCGCTCTCGCGCCCAAATGGCGAGGTCACTGCTCACAACTTTTTGCCGATCCGATCGAGCCGCAAGGCGCGCCACCAGCTGCTGGGTTGCGACAACCGGGCGCCAGGCTCGATCGAGAAGAATATGCGGTCGGCCCGGCCGATGATATTCGCGGTCGGCACCAGCCCTACTCCGCCTTCGGCGGTCGAAAAGCGGCTGTCGGCCGAATCATCGCGATTGTCGCCCAACACGAACACATGGCCCGCCGGCACCACCAGCAACGCGGTATCATCGCGAACATCGCCGTCGATCTGGTCGATAATGGCATGGCGGCTGCCGCCGGGCAGCGTTTCGATGAATGCCGGGTAGCGGCAGATGGCGCGGCCGGCCGGGCTGCGGGTGCGAAAATCCGGGCGGCCCGGACCAGACGAACAATCCTCCCCATCCGCCGCGATGACGACGTCGGCCCGGCGCTGCGTCGGCAGGGCGGCACCGTTGAGCACGACGACACCGCCACGCAAGGCAACACGATCGCCTGGCAGGCCGATGACCCGCTTGATGAAGTCAGTGCGATTATCGCGCGGTGTCTTGAACACGATGACATCGCCGCGTGCGGGCAATGCCGCGCCGATCCGCCCATCGAACAAGGGCAACCCCAACGGCAGCGAATAGCGGCCATAGCCGTAGGGCCATTTCGCCACGAACAGATAATCGCCGACCAGCAACTGCGGCAGCATCGATTCCGATGGAATGTTGAAAGGCTGATAGACCAAAGCGCGCAGCCCCGTAGCGAGCAGCGCTGCCGTCACCACCAGTCGCACATAGCCGCCCAACGCCACCTTCTGGCGGGCTGTGCGCGCGTCATGCGCAGCGCGTTCCTCGGTGGACAGGGTAATCGTCATTATTCGGCGGGCGTGGCGCGCAGCGCGCGGCGGGTCAAGTTTTCTCTGACCCGGTGCACAGACTTTCCCCTGTCACGGCTTTGCGCCAAGGTGAGCGGATGACCAATCCCGATGCCCAACTGCACGCGCTCGCCGCCGCCCCCCAGGCTTCGATTGCCGCGCTGTTCGCTGCCGAACCCGACCGGTTGGCGCGCATGGCCTGTGACGTTGCAGGCATCCGCTTCGACTTCTCCAAAGCGTCGGCCAGCGCCGCCATCGTCGAAGTGCTCCATGCCCTTGCCGCCAGCGCCGATCTGCCCGGCTGGCGGCAACGGCTGTTCAGCGGCGCGATCGTCAACCCGAGCGAGGGCCGCCCGGCCACGCATATCGCCGAGCGCGGAACCGGCAATCCGGACGACAATGCCGCTGCGGCTGCCGGACAGGCCGAAATGTTTGCGCTCGTCGAACGGCTGCGCGCGGAAGCCATCAGCGACATCATCCATATCGGCATCGGCGGCTCGGCACTGGGGCCGGCGTTGTTGCTCGATGCGCTGGCCCGCGATGGCGATGGCCCGCGCGTCCATGTCGTCGCCAATATCGATGGCGAGGCGCTATCTCGCGCCTTGTCCGCCTGCGATCCGCGGCGCACGCGTATCATCATAGTGTCCAAAACCTTTACCACCACTGAAACCATGACCAACGCCGCCACCGCGCTGGACTGGCTGGCAGCAGCCGGAGTCGCCAATCCGCGCGCCGCAACCATCGCCGTCACCGCTGCCCCCGCCAAGGCGCAGGCCTGGGGTGCCGGCGCCGTGCTGCCCTTCGCCGAAACCGTCGGCGGCCGCTATTCGCTGTGGTCGGCTGTCGGCCTGCCGTTTGCGCTGCGCTGCGGATGGCCGGCCTTTGCCGCGCTCCACGCCGGTGCCGCCGCAATGGACGCGCATTTCCGCGACGCGCCGGATGCCACCAATGCGCCGCTGCTTGCCGGGCTGCTCGATGTCTGGGCGGCGCGTTACCAACGCCAGCAGACTCGCGGCGTGTTCGCCTATGACGAGCGCTTGCGGTTGCTGCCCAGCTTTCTCCAGCAACTCGAGATGGAGAGCAATGGCAAGTCCGTCACCCGCGACGGCACGCCTGTCACCGCGCCGACGGCCGCCGTGACCTGGGGCGGCACCGGCACCGATGCGCAACATGCGGTGTTCCAGCTGCTGCACCAGGGCACCGTCGTTGGCCCGGTGGAATTTGTCGCGGTGCGCACGCCGGGACATGACCTGCCCGCCACCCACCACCGCCAACTGCTGGCGAACTGCTTTGCACAGGGTGCGGCGCTGATGGCGGGCCGAAGCTTTGATGCAGCGCTGGCGCTATCCGGTGGCGACCCGGCGCTCGCCGCCGCAAAAACCTTTCCCGGCAACCGGCCTTCAGCAACCATCCTGCTCGACAGGCTGGACCCCGCGACGCTTGGCGCGCTGCTGGCGTTTTACGAACACCGCACGTTCGTGGCGGCGACGGCGATGGGTATCAACCCGTTCGATCAGATGGGCGTTGAACTTGGCAAGGAAATGGCGACGTCGGTATTGGCCGGCGATGGCAACACCTTCGACCCGTCGACGACCGACCTGATGGCGCGCGGACTGGCGCCGATCATCTGAAGCCACGGACAACGGCAGCAGGCGCTAATTCGGCTCCACCGCGAATTTTTCGGCCATGACTGCGGCAAGCGCATCGACATCAGCCATCAGATGATGATGCGCCGAGCGCGCCTCTTCATGTTCGGCGCGCAAACGGGCCTGCGCAAGCGCTGCGCCGGCGCGATCGCGCCCGGCATTCGCTGCAGTATGCGCCCGCAGCGCGTTGCCATGTGCGTCGAAATTGCTGTCATGGCGTTTCAGGGATTCAGCGATCGCAATCAGCCGCCGAGACGCAGTCATATGTTCGGCGTTCCACCGCGCATGTTCATCGATCCAGACCTGATGTTCCGCTGCTTCTTCGATATTCAGGCCGGCACCCTGCCGTTGCGCCATCACCGGTGACGCCAGAAACGCCGCCACCAACAGCATCGCAGTCATTCGCATCGAAACATCTCCAGTGAACATTAACTGGATGTAATGTTGTCGGCGGTGGTTTCAATAGCTGTTGGCGTTTGCCACGGCAGGCGTAGCGCGGCCAGCAGCGCTGGCGCCGGCATTGCAAGCCCGGCGGACTGGCAATGTTGCAAAACCGGTACACCGATCGGCACGTCAGGCTGCACATCCGAAAACGTGCCATGCAGCCGGTCCCAGACGCTCAAACCGGCCGAAAAATTGCTGTCGAGCGCCGCTGCATCGGCGCGGTGGTGAATATCGTGCATCCCCGGCGTCGTCAGCACCCGGGCCAGCGGCGCGTCGAACGGCAGCGCCAGATCGGCATGGTGGAACAACACCGAGGCGAAGAAAAACCCTTCCCAACGCTCAAGCGCGCGCGGACTGACCCCCAAGAGTCGGACCTGGGCCAGCCGCAGCGGCACCGACACGAGCATGTCCACGACATGGAAACGCAGCGCTGTCGACGCATCCATGTCGCGGTCGCTGTGGTGCACCAGATGCAGCCGCCACAGCCAAGCGACCCGGTGTGTGGCAACATGCCAGTGATAGTTGGACCAATCGAGCAACAGCATCGCCGCCGCATCGCGCAGCCAATCCGGACCCGGCAGCTGCTGCGCCAGCCCCTGCCGCCGCGCTGCCACGCGCCCGGCCAGCGGCAACGCCAGTGGCCGTTGGACGATAGCGACCACAGCGAGGCTCATCGCGCCGAGCGCCAGGTTGGTAACGCTGCGCTGCGGTTCCGATTGCGTCCGCTGCCGGCGCGGCCACAGCCGTTCCGCCACCAACAGACCAGCGATGGCAGCTGCGCCCAGCCACAGGCCGGTCATGCGTGGCTTCGTGCGGTCGGGGCGCGGCGTCATCCCGCCAGGCTATACACTTATTTCGTGCCGGTGGCGTTCATCGCAAATCCGATCGCCATGCCGACGCCGGCGCCCCACAGGATCACCGCCCCGGCTGCCGCGACCAGGGCGACGGTGTCGCCATACAAGGCCGGAAACCAGGCCAGCGCCACGCCATCGAGCAAGGTCGCGGTCGTCGTCGAGACAGCCATGCCCAGCCCGATCTGGTCGCGGCGCAACCCCGCCAGCCAGCGTGCGCCGAGCACCAGCGGCACGGTGCCCGGAATCACCAGCGCATAGGTCAGCAGCCGCGTCGCCCCGTCAAAGACTCCCAACGGCCCCAGGAAACGGATCAGCAACGCCGCCGCAAACCAGGCAATCGCGCCATAACCAACCAGTACCAGCATTTGCCGCGCCGACAGCGGCAAGCGGGACGGGTTGAGGATCTGATCAGTCACCGGCAGTTCTCCGTAGCGTTTGCTACATATTCACTTAGGCCGCGCGCAGTCCACTCGCAAGCGAAAATTCCCTTTCGCGGGCGACCATGCTAGGGCGGGCCATCGGAGCGCGGTGCCGGCCCGCACGCAACAGAGAATCCCATGCTGACCATGAACGCTGTAACCGTCCGCCTCGGTGGCCGGACCATCCTTGACAGTGCCAGTGCGACGCTGCCGCCGGGCGGTCGCATCGGGCTGATCGGCCGCAATGGCGCCGGCAAATCGACGCTGATGAAGGTTATCGCTGGCACGCTCGATCCCGATAGCGGCAGTGTCGGCATGCCCAAATCGGCGCGGCTCGGTTATGTTGCGCAGGAAGCACCGGCCGGCCAGGGCACACCGTTCGAAACCGTGCTCGCCGCCGATGTCGAGCGCGCCGCGCTGATGGCGGAGGAAGAAGCCGGCCATGTCGAACCGCACCGGCTGGCCGAAATCCATGACCGGCTGATTGCCATCGATGCCTATACCGCCGCGGCGCGCGCCAGCCGAATCCTCGTCGGCCTGGGCTTTGACGAAGCCGCACAGCACCGCCCGCTCGACAGTTATTCGGGTGGCTGGCGCATGCGTGTGGCACTGGCGGCGCTGCTGTTTTCGCAGCCCGACCTGCTGCTGCTCGACGAACCGTCGAACCACCTCGATCTCGAAGCAACGATGTGGCTCGAAAGCTTCCTGAAAACCTATCGCGCCACCATTGTCGTGATCAGCCACGAACGCGACCTGCTCAACAATGTCGTCGATTACATCCTGCATCTCGAACAGGGCAAGATCACGCTCTACCCTGGCGGCTATGACGATTTTGAACGCCAGCGTGCCGAACGGCTGGCACAGCTCGCCAGCGCGCGCGAGGCGCAGGCAACGCAGCGCGCCAAGTTGCAGGACTATGTGGCGCGCAATTCCGCCCGCGCCAGCACCGCAAAGCAGGCACAGTCCCGGCAAAAGGCGCTGGCCAAGATGCAGCCGATCGCGGAGGCGGTGACCGACCCGTCGCTGGTCTTCAACTTTCCGTCGCCGGCGCCGCTGAAGCCGCCGCTGGTGATGATCGAACACGCCAGCGTCGGCTATAATGCCACGCCGGTGCTACGCCAGATCGACTTGCGGCTCGACCCGGATGACCGGCTGGCCCTGCTCGGCCGCAACGGCAATGGCAAGACGACGCTCGCCCGGCTGTTGTCGGGTCAGTTGAAGGCCATGGAAGGCCATGTCGCCTCCCCCGGCAAACTGCGCGTCGGCTATTTCACCCAGTATCAGGTCGAGGAACTGGACAGCGACGACACCCCGCTGGAACATATGAGCCGGCTGATGAAGGGCGCCAACCCATCACAGGTGCGCGCGCAACTGGGGCGTTTCGGCTTTTCGGGCGGCATGGCCGAACAGAAAGTCGGCAAGATGTCGGGCGGCGAAAAGGCGCGGCTGGCGCTGGCGCTGATCACCCGCGATGCGCCGCACCTGCTCATCCTCGATGAACCGACCAACCACCTTGATGTCGATACGCGCGAGGCGCTGGTCCAGGCGCTCAACGATTATGAAGGCGCCGTTGTCGTCGTCAGCCATGATCGCCACATGATCGAGGCGAGCGCCGACCGGCTGGTGCTGGTCGATGCCGGGCGGGCGCTGGAATTCGCCGGATCGCTCGACGACTATACCGATTCTATTCTTGGCAAGGCACCCGCCAGCCCGGAAGGCAGCAAGTCGAAAGGCAACAAGAAGGACGACCGCAAGGCCGCCGCTGCGGCGCGCGAAGCGTCGGCCGGCCTGCGCAAGACCGTCAAGGACGCCGAGGCCGAAACCGCCCGCTTGCAGGCCCGCATCGCGGAAATCGATCGTGCCCTTGCCGACCCGACAACCGCCAATGCGTCGGATCGCCACCGCCCCGCCAAGGATCTGATGCGCCTGCGCGGCGAGGCCGAAAAGGCGTTGGCCGGCAGCGAAGCGAACTGGCTGGCAGCGAGCGAGGCGCTGGAGGCAGCGACGGCTTAGGGCGCCGCCCTGTCATAGACGGTCTTGCCGGCCTTTATCGTTTGCATCACCTTGATATCCTTGATCGTCGCGGGCTTGGCGGTCAGCGGGTTCCTGTCCAGCACTACCAGGTCGGCCACCTTGCCAACGCTGATCGAACCCTTCGTGGCTTCCTCGAAATGCTGGTACGCCGGCCAGATCGTCATCGCCTTTAACGCCACCATCGGGCTGATCCGCTGGTCGGGGCCAAGCACGTGGCCGGTACGGGTGGTGCGGTTTACGGCGGAATCATAGACCCGCATCGAATTGGGGAAGGTGACCGGGGCATCGTGGTGGATGCTGAACTTCATCCCGGCCTTTAGCACGCTGCCGGTCGGCGAAATGAATTCGGCGCGCTGTGGCCCCGCCACCGATTCGCGGTGCCAGTCGCCCCAATAGAAAGTATGCATCGGGAACAGCGCCGGAAAAATACCCAGCGCCTTCAACCGCGGGATCTGGTCGGCACGCAGATACTGGCCGTGAATCAAAACCGTCCGCCGATCGCTGCCGGGATGCGCCTTTTGCGCCGCGCCGACCGCCCCGATCAATTCGTCGATCGCTGCATCGCCGTTGGCGTGAACCATCAGTTGCCAGTTGTCGGCATAGGCCATGTCGACCCAGCCTGCCGCCTCCCCGGTCTTGGGAAAGCTCGGATAGCCATTGTAGCTCGGCTTCTGGCCTTCGGGGACGTGGAAATAGGGCTTGGTGAACCAGGCCGTCTTGCCTTGCGGCGATCCGTCGAAGGTCAGCTTGACGCCGCCGATGCGCAAATGATCGGCATAGCTGCGCGCCATCAGCGGCCCGGTCAGCGCCGGGCTTTTGGCGTTCATCACCAGGTCGGGATAGACGACGACATCAAGATCGAGCTTGCCGGCTTTCGACGCCCCGGTCAGCAGCGCCAGCGTGCCGGGGTCGGCGCGGCCTTCCTGCACCGTTGTATAGCCATTGGCGGCATAGATCGCCTGCGACGCCGTCACGATCCGCATCGCATCCTGCGGCGTCAGCTTGGGGAACAGCTTGCCCAGCGCGGCATTATGGGCGTTTTCCTCGAGCACGCCGTTCGGCGTCTTGCCATCGGCTTCGCGCTGGATCACCCCCCCTTCGGGGTTGGCGCTGTCGGCAGTGATGCCGGCCAACGCCAGCGCCTTGCTGTTATAGGCGCCGAGATGCCCCGATTGATGGGTCAGCATGATCGGGATTTCGGTCGATACCGCATCGAGTTCAACCCGCGTCGGCGCGCGTTTTTCGGAGAGCTGCGAATCGTCATAGTTGAAACCGATGGCGATGCCGTACTGCTTCACCACCGGCGATTTGGCGATGTAATCGCGCATGATCGCCTGGATCTGCGGGATCGATTGCGCCGGGCCATCGGGCGGCGGCAACAGGTTCGCCGAAAGCGCCTGGACACCGACGCCGGTCAGATGCCCGTGCGCATCGACAAAGCCCGGAACCAGCGTCTTGCCAGCCAGATCGTGGAGAATCGTCGCGTTGCCTTGTTCGGCCTTCAACACCGCCGTTTTCTTGCCGGTGGCGACGATCTTGCCGTCCTTTACGGCCACGGCTTCGACAGCTGGCGTCTTGTCGTCGACCGTGATGATCGGCCCGCCGAACCAGATCGCATCGGCATCGCGTGCCACAGCAGGGTTGGCGATGACGGCCGTCACCAGCAGCGCCACGCGTGTCTTTGTCATGTTCCGTTCCCCATCGGCACTTTGCTTCTTGGGGAAAGCTAAGTCCTGAACGCCTGAATGGCTAGGACGATGGTGAAGCACGGTGGCGTAAATCTCCGGCTCGAGCCCGCAGTCAGCTCAACGGGTTCATCGCACGGGCAAGCCGGTCCTGTGTCGCCGCCTCGGCGCGCATGCCGTTTGCCTGATAGATGTCGGCGGCAGTGCGGTGCAGTTTTGCCGTGCGCCAGGCCGTTGCCAGCACCGATTCGATCACGGCACGCGCTTCGGCGGGGCGGCCGCTGCCCAGCAGGGCGCGTGCCAGCGCCACTTTGGAATCGCCATAGGGGCGCGCCGCATCATTCGCCTGCGCCATGCGCAATGCACACGCCCAGTCGCGCATCGCGATGCAATGGTCGATCGCATGACCATAGGCTGCTTCGGGAAACTGTTGCAGCCGCCGGGTCCAGATGGCCGTGGCCTGGTTGTACAGGCGCCGTGCTTCCGCCTTGTCACCGCGCGCCTCGGCAATCGCTGCCAGCGCATCCATGAATTCCGGATTGCCGGTGCGGCGGACAATATCGCGGTACAGCGTTTCGGCCTCTGCGGTCTTGCCCTGCAGCGTGAGCACTTCGGCGATATGCTCCTGCGTCAGCCAGCGACCGGGAAACAGGCTGTCGGCACGGCGAAAGTGCGCCATTGCATCGCCAAGACGTCCGCGGTCGAGATCGAGGATGCCGCGCTGGAGTTCCAGATAGGATCGCGTCTGCGGCGTCGGCGATCGATAGTCCCGCTCGGCCCGCGCGAAATAGGCGTCGGCGCGGTCGGAGTCCCCCGTCCGGGCGGCATAGATAGCGCGCCGGAAGCTGGCGGCGCCGGGCACCAGCGCATCAGCCTCGTCATAATGTTTCAGGGCATCGGGCAACTGGCCGCGGTAAAAGGCGATGTCACCGCGCATGGCAGCCATTTCGGCCAGGTCACCCGGTTCTGGCCTGACCGCATAACGATCGACAGCGGCGAGTTGCCGTTCCGCACCGGCAAGGCGGTGCATGCTGAAATCCAGCGATGCGCGCATCAGGTGCGGCCCGCTGCCGGCAACGGCGACCTTGAACGCATTGTCCAGCGCGCGCTCGGCGGCGGCATAGTCGTCATAGGATCCGGAAAGCTGCGCCCGTGCGAGATAGTTGCCGGCGAGGATCTCATGCATCAGCCACTGGTCGCTGCCCGCCGTCGCGGCGGTGCGGGCGTTGGCGATGGCAACGTCGGCAGCCGTTATCGCCTCGGCATAGGATCGCGGCGGACCGCGCCCGGAATAAGGCGAGTCCTGCCAGGCCTGCGCCGAAGGCGCGTGGTCACCGCTGGCCAGGCGATCGATAGTCCATAGCGCCGCAATCGCCAGCACGGCGACCACGCCCCATTTGAGCGCGGCCGGACGCCTGGCGGTGACGGCTGCGGTCATCCCGATTCTGCTATCAGGTCCTGGGTCTTGCGCAGATCGTCAGGCCGAGCCGGGTAAAGTCATCGGCAAGCGCGTTGGTGAGAATGGTCAGCGTGCCGGAAAGTTCCGGAACCCATTTGCCGGTCGCATCAATCGCGGGCGTATCGTCATTATAGGCGTTCTTGTTCGGAACGCCGGAGATGAGCGCCGTCGATACCGCCGGCATTCCGGCGCGATCGACTCTCACATAGGCCGATGCCGGATCATCGCGGAAACGGAAGCGGCTGCCGGCGCCGGTGGGTGTGGGCTGGCTGCCGAACGGGGCGGCGAGGAACGGGAAGGTCGCGGGCAGCGGTTGATCGATGCCGTTCGGGTTGACCGGGATCGCGGCAAAGGTGGTCGCCGGATGCCGGCGCAGATCGAGGAAGATCGCTGCCAGCGTAACGTCAATCACCGGATCGAGATATTGTCGGCCATTCGGGAAACCGGACGGCTGCGTGAGATCAAGCCGGAGCACGTCGGGCACCACCAGATCAGCGACGCTGCGACCCGGAACGACGGTCTGGGTGAGGCACGGCGTGACATCGAAGCTCGCGCCGGTAATGGGCGTCGGTGTCGGTGTGGGGGTCGGCGTGGGGGTCGGCGTCGGTGTCGGCGCCGCAATCACCGGAACCGGCGCGGGGTCGTCGTCACCACAGCCAGCAAGAAAAACCGACAGCGCCAGCGAGGACGCAAGCGTGAGCGCGGGAATGGTCCTGGTCATCATGTTCACCCCCTGATCCGTGCGGACGACGCCCAGATATCGAGCGGTTGCCCGCGGTCGACCAACGCGCGCGGAATCGACAGGATGACGAAGGTCGAGTTGAGGTTGGCGAAGCGATTGCGCATGGTGTTGAACGACAAATTGCCCGTGGCGCGCGAGTCACGCAGCCCCTGCGGGTCGAAGAAGAACGGATCATCGAACAGCCCGGCGCGCACCGTGATGCCGCTGCTGGTCCGAAGATTGCGTTCGACCGGTCCCTGGATCGAGCCGCCGCCGGGCAGGTTGCGCACTTCGATACCCGGATCGGTGCCATCGCGGCCGAAGCGGATCTCGATCGGGAATTCGGTGTCGGTGCGCGCGCCGGCATTCGACACGTTGATCGTGTAGAGTACGTCCGGATCGTAAAAGGCCGGCAGGTTGACCGCCGACGGGCCGCCGAAACTGATCGCCAGATAGACGTTGCTGGCATCGTGGAAGGCATAGACATCGGCAATATCGGCGGCGACATCAAGCCCGGCCGTGTTGGTATCGGTTCCAACGCGGCCTGGCGGATCGAAGTGATCGGCGGCCTGCAATGCGCGATCACCAACAAACGCCAGCGCGGAAATCGCCAACGCGCCCGGTATCGCGATTCGGAGAATGTTTTTCGACTTCATGCCGGCCTCCCCATTTTTTTTGTTAGAAAACAAGCTGTTCGCCGTTTGGTTCGCGCAAAAAATACTCGGTACCGGGGGGCCATTGCCTGCCTCAGGTGGCGATGTTTCTACAATAATGAAACTTTGGCAACGTCAGATTGCAAGATTGGTCAAGTGGCCGGCGGCAGGAAGTGGAGGCGAAAGGAGCGTTTATGCGTCCAGCGCTTCGGCATCCACGGCGTCGGCATGGGCCTGGATAAAGGCAAACCGGTGTTCGGGGTTGCGGCCCATCAGCCGCTCCACCAGATCGGCGACGGCGGCTTTTTCGTCGACGCCGCTGGGCAGAGTGACGCGCAGCATGGTGCGTTTGGCCGGGTCCATGGTGGTTTCGCGCAACTGTTGCGGCGACATTTCGCCAAGGCCCTTGAAGCGGCCGATTTCGACCTTGGTCTTGCCCTTGAAGACGCTGGCCATCAATTCCTCGCGGTGGGCGTCGTCGCGCGCATAAACCACGGTGCCGCCGGCGGCGAGGCGATACAGCGGCGGCAGCGCCAGGTAGAGCCGGCCATCGCGGACGAGGCCGGGCATTTCACGGAAGAAAAACGTCATCAACAGCGTGGCGATATGGGCGCCATCGACATCGGCGTCGGTCATGATGACAATGCGTTCATAGCGCAGCGCCTCCGGGCTGTAGTTGCCGCGGGTGCCGCAGCCGAGCGCCTGGATGATGTCGGCAACTTCGTTGTTGCCGCTGATCTTGGCGGCATTGGCGCTGGCGACGTTGAGGATCTTGCCGCGGATCGGCAGGATCGCCTGGGTCATGCGGTCGCGCGCGTGCTTGGCGGAACCGCCGGCGCTGTCTCCCTCCACGATGAACATTTCGGTGCCGGCGGAATCGCTGCGCGCGCAATCGGTCAGCTTGCCGGGCAGGCGCAAATTGCGCTTCGACGTGGCGGTCTTGCGCTTGACGTTGAGCTCGGCGCGGCGGCGCAGCCGGTCCTCCATGCGCTCCACGACAAACGCCAGCAGCGCGCGGCCGCGTTCGCCGGAGCCCGTCAGCCAATGGTCGAAATGGTCCTTGATGGCGTTTTCAACGAGGCGGCTGGCTTCGGGGGAGGTCAGCCGGTCCTTGGTCTGGCTCTGGAATTGCGGGTCGCGCAGGAACAGCGACAGCATGATTTCGGCGCCGGTGAACACGTCTTCGCCCGAAAGCTCCCCGGCCTTCTTGTTACCGGTCAGCACGGCATAGTTGCGCAGGCCCCGCGTCAGCGCGGTGCGCAGGCCGGTTTCATGGGTGCCGCCATCGGGGGTGGGGATGGTGTTGCAGTAGAAACTGGTGGCGCCTTCGCCATAGGTCGGCCAGGCGCAGGCCCATTCGACAGCGCCCTTGCCGTCAGCCAGGTCGGCGCGGCCGGCGAACAGATCGGCGGTGACCATTTCGCGATCGGCGAGGCGTTCCTTCAGGTGATCGGACAGGCCGCCGGGAAACTGGAACGTCGCGGTTTCGGGAGTGTCGCCATCGAGCAGCGCCGGCGCCGCCTTCCAGCGGATTTCGACCCCGCCGAACAGATAGGCCTTTGACCGGGCGAGTTTGTAGAGGCGGGAGGCGCGGAAGCGCGCCTCGGTGCCGAAAATCTCGGTATCGGGCAGGAAGCGGATGGTGGTGCCGCGGCGGTTGGGCACGGCGCCCATTTTTTCGAGGCCGCTGGTCGGGAAACCGCGCGAAAAGGACTGGCGGAACAGTTCGCGGTTGCGCGCGACCTCGACGCTCATTTCCGACGACAGGGCGTTGACGACCGAGATGCCGACGCCGTGCAGGCCGCCGCTGGTTGCATAGGCCTTGCCGCTGAACTTGCCGCCCGAATGCAGCATGGTCATGATGACTTCGAGCGCGGATTTGTCGGGAAAGCGCGGATGCGGGTCGATCGGGATACCGCGGCCATTGTCGCTGATGGTCAGGCTGCCATCGGCCTCCAGCGTCACCTCGATGCGGCTGGCGTGCCCGGCGACCGCTTCGTCCATGCTGTTATCGAGCACTTCGGCGGCGAGATGGTGCAAGGCGCGTTCATCGGTGCCGCCGATGTACATGCCGGGACGGCGACGAACGGGCTCCAGCCCCTCCAGCACTTCGATATGGCTGGCATCATAGTCGCTGGGGGCCGCGGTCGCGGCGAACAAATCGCTCATGCACCGGTTATAGAGAGGTGGAGGCGGCGAGAACAGGGGGCGAACGGGGTCACGGCGACGAGCGTGTAAAATAATTTGGACGGTCGGTGTTTTTTGCATTGCAAAAGTCTGTGTTGCAGTGCACAAAGATGAGGCCGATATGGCGATCCTCCCCAAGGATAGACTTTCGGGCCGGTGTGAAAACACCGGCCCTTTTTTCATGGTTTTCCGGGGTTTTGGCGCCTTTTTCCGATAATTTCGGGGGTGGGATGCCGGGAATTCGGCGCGTGGTGCGCTGCGGCATGAATCGCGTTCAGGTTTGGAGAGAATCGCGGGAAAACGAGAGAAGTCCGGGCTGACGTCGGACGAGTCCGGCGGGGAAAGACCCCGCCGTCTCGCCGGCCGAACGCGACGCTGGTCCGCGCCGAAGCCGCTGGCTTCGGCGCCGGCCGCTTACGCGCTGTAATACATATCGAACTCCACCGGCGCCGGGGTCATTTCCCAACGCATCACGTCGTGCATCTTCAGTTCGATGTACGAATCGATCTGGTCATCGGTGAACACGCCGCCCTTGGTGAAGACAGCACGCGATTTGTCGAGCGCGGCCAGGGCTTCGCGTAGCGATGCGCAGACCGTTGGAACCTTCTTCAGTTCCTTGGGCGGCAGGTCGTACAGGTTCTTGTCCATCGGCGGACCTGGATGGATGCGGTTTTCAATGCCGTCGAGCCCGGCCATCAACAGCGCCGTGTAGCACAGATACGGGTTGGCCATGGCATCCGGGAAGCGGACTTCGACGCGCTTGGCCTTGCCGCCGCTGCCATAGGGGATGCGGCACGAAGCCGAACGGTTGCGCGCCGAATAGGCGAGCAACACCGGCGCTTCGAAGCCCGGGACCAGCCGCTTGTAGCTGTTGGTCGACGGGTTGGTGAAGGCGTTGCAGGCCTTGGCGTGCTTGATGATGCCGCCGATGAAGAACAGCGCCAGTTCCGACAGGCCGGCATAGCCATCGCCGGCAAACAGCGGCGTCTTGCCGTTCCAGATCGAAAGGTGCGTGTGCATGCCGCTGCCGTTGTCGTCCTTGATCGGCTTGGGCATGAACGTCGCGGTCTTGCCATAAGCGTGGGCGACCTGGTGCACGACGTACTTGTAGACCTGCATGCGATCGGCGGTGACCGTCATCGTGCCGAAGGTCAGGCCGAGTTCGTGCTGGGCGGCGGCGACTTCATGGTGGTGCTTGTCGCATGGCAGGCCCATTTCGAGCATGGTCGAGACCATTTCGCCGCGCAGATCGACACAGCTGTCAACCGGGGCGACCGGGAAATAGCCGCCCTTGGCGCGCGGGCGATGGCCCATGTTGCCGACATCATATTCGCGGCCGGTGTTGGTCGGTAGCTCGATATCGTCGAGATGGAAAAAGCCTTCGTTATAGCCCGTGCCGAAGCGCACATCGTCGAAGACGAAAAACTCGGCTTCCGGGCCGATGTAGATAGTGTCGCCGATGCCGGTCGACTTGAGATAGGCCTCGCCGCGCTTGGCGGTCGAGCGCGGATCGCGGCTGTAAAGCTGCCCGGTAGAAGGCTCGACGATGTCGCAGATCAGGATCAGCATAGGCGTCGCCGAGAAGGGATCGACATAGGTGGCGTCGAGGTCGGGCATCAGGATCATGTCGGATTCGTTGATGGCCTTCCAGCCTTCGATCGACGAACCATCGAACATGAAACCATCGGTCAGCATGTCTTCATCGACAACGCCGGCGACCATGGTCAGATGCTGCCATTTGCCCTTGGGGTCGGTGAAACGCAGATCGATCCACTCGATCTCCTTGTCCTTGATCATGTCGAGAACGGCAGCGGCTTTCTTGCCCATATTCAGTCAGTCCCTTGTTTTGCACGTAATTCAGATGGCGTCGGAATCGCGTTCACCGGTGCGGATGCGCACGGCGATTTCGATCGACGAGACGAAAATCTTGCCGTCACCGATACGGCCGGTGCGCGCCGCATTGGCAATGGCCTCCACAACCCGGTCGACCTGATCATCATCGACCACAACTTCCAGCCGCACCTTGGGCAGGAAATCGACGACATATTCGGCACCGCGGTAGAGTTCGGTATGGCCCTTTTGTCGGCCGAAACCCTTGGCCTCGGTGACGGTAATGCCCGAAACGCCGACTTCGTGCAGGGCTTCCTTCACCTCATCGAGCTTGAAGGGCTTGATGACCGCTTCGACTTTTTTCACCATGCACCCCTTGGATTTGTCACTGGCCAAGCAAATTCCGTGCCAGTCTGTGGTTTAGGCCGAAATGGCGGGAAAACCGCCGATTTCGCCCGCATCATAACGGATTTTCAGCCAGAACGCTGCCAAAAGCGCCATCACCTGCCCGAAAATGGGGCAATTCGTGCCTCAAACCGTCGTTGCATAGCCGCCATCCACGGTGACGACGCTGCCGCACAGAAAGCCGCTGGCGCGCGAGCCCAGGAACAGGGCGACGCCGCCCATATCGTCGCTGTTGCCCCAGCGCTTCATCGGAGTTTCCTGCTGCATCGCCTTGGAAAATTCCGCCGGGATGCCGGCGGTCATCTTGGAGGGGAAAAAGCCTGGCGCGATGGCGTTGACCGCAATGTGACGGCCAGCGAGGTTTTTCGCCATCATCCGCGTCATGTGGAGCACACCGGCCTTTGACGCCGCATAGCTGTAGGTTTCCAGCGCCGAAACATGCATCCCGTCGATCGAGCCGATGTTGATGACGCGGGCATTGTCGTCGGCAGTGCCTGCCGCCTCGAGCAGCTTGATGAGCTTCTGAGTCAGGAAAAAGATCGATTTGACGTTCAGATCCATCACCTTGTCCCAGCCAGCCTCGGGAAAATCATCGAACGGCGCTCCCCAGCTGGCGCCGGCGTTGTTGAACAGCACATCGACCGTGTCGGT
Source organism: Polymorphobacter sp. (assembly GCA_049318305.1). Classification (GTDB taxonomy): domain Bacteria; phylum Pseudomonadota; class Alphaproteobacteria; order Sphingomonadales; family Sphingomonadaceae; genus Sandarakinorhabdus. The sequence goes on along the minus strand of JBMOGO010000027.1, from coordinate 12,932 downwards.
GTGTGCCGCCACAGCCGCTGCAAAGCGCTCAATTTCCGCCATTTTCGACAGATCGGCGGGGATGGAGACGCAACTGCCGGTTTTCGACAGTTCGGCCGCCAGCCCGTCACACACCGCTGCGTTGCGCGCCGTGATGATAACGTTTGCGCCATTGTCGACATAGGCGCGGGCAATCATCTCGCCGATGCCTCGACTGCCGCCGGTAATGACGACGGTCTTGCCGCGCACGCTGAACAGGTCTTCGATTTTCATTTGACGCTCCGTTTCAGATGGGTTCACCCGCGGACCGGGCGCGCGCTACCCGGCTCGCCTCCGCCGCTGGCAGCTTGCGATAAACCAGGTAGAGGCAGGTCAGCGTGAAAGGTGCCATCAACAGTAGCGCCAGCACGCCGGTGGCGAGATCGCCTGTCACTTTCGACACGGCACCGGTGAAGTAAGGCCCCAGCCCTAGCCCGAGCAAGGTCGTGCCGATGAAATAGGTTGCCGTCGCCGCGCCGCGCATGCGTGGCAGCACCAGGTCCTGCGTCGTCGCCGCCGCAATGCCGACATACATGCTGCCGAACGCCAGCGGGATGTTGAAAATGAGGAACCAGCCCAGGCTGTCTGTGTGGAACATCGCCCAGATGAACGGCGCCGGCACCAGCGTCGCCAGCGAGGCGACGAGGATGCGGCCCGATGGATTGCGACGTTTCACCCAGTCCGACACGGTGCCGCCGATGACAACACCGAGAAAGCCGCCGGCCGCGCCCCAGCCGCCGAGAATCAGCGCGACCATTTCGGTGCTGGTATACCAGGGCAACACGCCGCCGGCGGCGGTGAGCGGCGCGACAAAGGTGCGGATGGCATAAGGCGTCACCCAGAAGCTGATCGAATAGCCGACGAACGAGATCGACCCGAACCCGAGCAGCGCCAGCACAAACGTCGGCGTCCCCCAGATCAAGGCATAGGTCGGCGGATCACGTTGTTTCAGGCTTTGCGTCCAGCTGGTCACCGCATAACCACCCAGGCAGATGGCGACCCATTGCGGCACGTCGCCAGTGACGCCGATAAGCAGCGTCGCCAGCGCCGCAAAGCCCAGTGCCACTGCGATATTGGTGCCGAGCACGCGCGCGCCGAACGGCGCTAAGTGGAGAAAGGTCAGCGGCGGGATGACACTGGTCACATCCTGCCACAGCCGGGCACCGACACCGGTGACCTTTGGCGGCTCCGGCAGGCCCTCGGCGCGGCCGCGGATCGGTTCCTTGAGCGTCGAGACCCACAGCGACAGCAACATGCCGGGAATGCCGACGGCGAGGAACGCCGCCTGCCAACCGACGAGCCCCAACGGCCCCGCCACCGGATAAGCAGCGTTCCATGCCTTCACGACGACCGCACCGATGAGCAGCGACACGCCGCCGCCAAGGTAAAGCCCGGCCGAATAAACGGCGAGCGCAGTGGCGCGCTTTTCCTTGGGAAACCAGTCCGACAGCATGGAAAACGCCGAAGGGCTGGCCGAGGCCTCCCCGATGCCGACGCCGACCCGCGCCGCGCTGAGCTGGAGGAAATTGGTCGACAGGCCTGACAGCGCGGTCATGCCCGACCAGACGAACAGACCGGCGGTGAGCAACCGCACGCGCACCCAGTTATCGGCCAGCCGCCCGAGCGGAATGCCGAACAGCGCATAAAACACCGCGAACGCCGTGCCATACAGGAACCCCAGGTCGGCATCGGTCAGCTTCAGGTCGCGCTTGATATCCTCGGCGAGGATCGCGAGGATCTGCCGATCGATGAAGTTGATGGCATAGACCAGCACCAGCACGCCGAGCACATATTTCGCATAGGCGCCGCCGACGGGGGGCATGTCGCCGTCTGCAGGAGGAATCTCAGCCGTTTGCGCGTCTGAACCTGCCATGCGACCCCTAACTCAACCCGCGACTGACCCGACGCTTGTCACGTGGGTAGCAGGCCGCCACTCGGGATGAAAGCCGCGAAGCACCAGTTGGCGATGCCGAATTGCCGTGCTGATCCTAGCGTTGCGCGACGAGCACCGGCGCCGGGGGGGCGATTGCCGCGCTCACACCGACAGCAACCGTGGCGGTGGCCGCGACGATGACGAGCAATGGTCGACGATAGCGGCGCAACAGGCCTCGGCACCAGGCGGTGACGCGCGCGATCACATTGGGCAATGTGGGTTCATAGGGATTCATTGCGCGACCCGTCTGTTACAGACTCTGCCCCGGGTTCGCCGCGATAGGCCAATCCCGCACCTGGATACAGGCACGATGGCAAGACGCAACTCCCCCGAGTCGCCCTGTGTATAACATTTTTCCGCTGTCGCGTCCAACGGTCGCAATATGGGATTAACCACCCCTGCCCCGGCGGCCTTCAGACTTCGCGGGCCAGTGGCCGGGCGCGCTTGTCACCGCCGCTGCCATCATCATCGCTGATGATGTCATTAAAGCTCAACTGGCCATCGTACAGCGCGCGAACGACGAGTTCGGTACGGCTGGATACGCCATAGCGGCGCTTAGCGGCTTCGAGATATTTGTGGACCGTATCGGGCGAAACGCCGAGCAGCCTCCCCGCCACCCAGTTGGATTTGCCGCGCGCCGCCAGCACAACGCAATCGAACTGGCGCTGGGTGAGTTTTGGTGGCGGAGCCGAGGCACCATGGCGATCGTCGCCCGGCATGGCGGCGACCAGCCGGAGCGCCGCTTCAAAGGCGAAGCATGCGAGGTATTGTGCCGCCGGCAACGATTCCGCCGGCAACGCGCGGCCGCGAGTGGTGACAAAACTGCACAGGCCCGATGCAGCGCCCGGGACATGGATTGGCACGGTATAGCCGCTGTCCAACCCTGCCGAACGCGCATTGGCCATATAGGCCTTTTGATGTTTCGACATGTCGAACATATCGGGAATCGCATCCCAGGCGAAGGGCGCGACCGATTTCTCGCAGGCCACGAGCACCGGATCATGGACATAATAGCTGGTGGTGCTGAGCAGATCGACCCATTCCGCCGGATAGTCCGACAGCTGCACCGGGCCGATCGACAGGCGCGAGCTGACCCGCTGCACCATCGCAAAATAATCGAAATCAAAGGCGCGCGTGGCGTCACTCAATACCTGCGTGATTGCCGGCAGGGTGGTCGCCCCCCGGACTGTCCGCACGAACTGCTGCACCTCGGCAAGCCTGGACACTGGTTTTGTTCCCCCATCGCGCGTAACCTTTCGGCGACGTTCGATGACATTCCTTACACTCTTACAACCCGCGCAATGAAGCACTATCTACGGGCAATCGTTTTTTGACGAGGGACGCATGACAATTGCAACAATCGCCGGTGGCTGCTTCTGGTGCACCGAAGCCGTTTTCAATGAACTGAAGGGCGTCGAAGCTGTCGAATCGGGCTATATCGGCGGCAGCATTCCCAATCCGAGCTATGAAGCGGTGTGCGGCGGCCGAACCGGCCATGCCGAAGCCGTGCGAATTACGTTCGATCCGGCCGTTGTTTCCTATGCCGATTTGCTCGATATTTTCTTTCACACTCACGACCCGACCACACTCAATCGCCAGGGCGCTGACACCGGCACACAATATCGGTCGGCGATTTTCCCGCATTCCGCCGACCAGCGCGCCGAAGCCGAAGCCGCCGTCACCCGCAACCAGCCGGTTTGGGACCACCCGATCGTCACCAGTATCGAGCCGGATTCGACCTGGTATCCCGCCGAGGCCTATCATCAGCGCTATTTCGAACGAAACGGCACGGCCAACGGCTATTGCGCTGCGGTGGTGGCGCCAAAGCTCGCCAAGTTCCGCAAGGGCTATGCGGCGCGGTTGAAAAGCGCCGCATAAGCGCGCCTCACGGCTTGGTCGGCACCGGGATTTCGATGGTGCAGACCAGGCCGTCCGGTGTGAAGTCGCGCGCCACCGTGCCGGCGATCTCGGCAGGCAGGATACGATCGATGATTGTCGATCCGAACCCGCTCGGACTGGGTGTGCCGAGGCCGCGGACCCCCGTTTCGGTCCAGCGGAACAGCACCGCGCCTGTTGAAGCGTTGACGCTCCAGTTCACATGAAGTTGCCCGCCGGGTCGGCTGAGCGCGCCATATTTGACAGCGTTCGTTGCCAGTTCGTGGAGCGCCATGCCCAGCGCCTGCGCCACCCGGCTCGACAGAGCTACCACCGGTCCGCCAAAATCGATCGCGTGGTGCCCGAGTATCTCCGGCGTGGCATAGGGCTCCATCTCGCTGGCAACGAGCTCCGACAGGCTCATGCGTTCCCAGCCGCCCTCGACGAGCAATTGATGGGCGCGCGCCATCGACGAAATGCGCGGATCGAAATCGGCGATAAAAGCCTGCGTTGATCCGCTATGCGCCGCCGTACGCCTCGCGATTGCGGAAACCTTGGTCAATATGTTGCGAACGCGGTGGTCATATTCCTTGGAGATCGCGTCGCGCATGCGTTCGGCGGCAACTTCATTCGACACATCGCGGGAGTGTTGCATGACCCCAATGATAGCCCCAGTGGCATTGCGGACCGGCAACTGCTCGCAGGTCCACCATACATCCTGAAACCCGTCTTTCGGCCGATCAATAGCAAAAACATTGTTTTTCAGCGTGTTGCCTTCGCCGGCCAGCGCCAGCACAAAGGCACGCATGATGTTTTCCTGGCGTTCCGGCGTGTCGGGAAAGGCATCAAAGACAAACTGACCGTCAAGATCTGACCATGTGCGGCCAGTGACGCCGAGATAACAGTTGTTTGCGGCAACGAAACGAAATTCTGTATCGAGCACCATCAACGGCGTCGGCGCTTCACGGAACAATGCTTCGAAATCAAGTTCTGGAATCATGCAGATTTCTCTACACGATTCGGCTTACGCAGATATGAACCAAATTTATAGTTATGGCAGGCAGACTGCCAACTCCGATTCTACAGAAATTATTCGAAACCGCCAACCAGAAAGCGTTCGGCCAGTGCCGCGTGGACCGCCGCGCCGCGCGCCATCACGGCTTCGTCCATCACCATATGGTTGGAGTGCAGCCCGCAGCACTGGGTCCAGTCACTGCCGTCCGCCGAAGCACCGAGGAAGAACATCGCGCCCGGCACTTTTTCGAGCACATAGGCAAAATCTTCGCCGCCCATCACCGGACTGGCCATGGTGCGCCAGGCGGCCTCTCCATACAGCGATTCGACCGTCGCCTGGCCAAAGGCAACCGCTCGGGCGTTGCACAGCGTCACCGGAAAACCCTGTTCGATGTGCATCTCGGCAGTCGCGCCATGGGCGGCAGCGATCCCGGTCACCAGTCGTTTAAGCCCGGCAGCGACGCTGGCTCGCGTCCGCGGGCTGAGCGTGCGGATGGTGCCGAGCATCCGCGCGGTCTCCGGGATGATATTGTCGGTGGTGCCCGCCTCGATCTTGCCGATGGTGACCACCGCCGGGTCGAACACCGACACCTGCCGGGTGACGAAGCTCTGGATGGCGCCGACGATTTCACACGCAATCGGCACCGGGTCGAGCGCATCATGCGGCATCGACGCATGGCCGCCACGCCCGGTGATGGTGACGTGTAGCCGGTCCGTGGCGGCGAGCAACGCCCCGGCGCGGCCGCTGAACACGCCGTGCGGCGCGTTGGGCATGATATGCAGGGCAAAGGCTGCGTCGGGCAACGGGTCGATCAGCCCGTCCTCCAGCATGAAGCGCGCGCCGTGGTGCCCCTCCTCGCCCGGCTGGAACATGAACTGCACGGTGCCGACCAGGCTGTCACGCCGGGCACACAGCAGTTTCGCGGCACCGACGAGCATGGCGACATGGCTGTCATGGCCGCAGGCATGCATGGCACCGGCGATATCGGAGCTGAAATCCAGCCCGGTGTCCTCGGTCAGCGGCAGCGCATCGGTGTCGCCGCGCAGCAGCACGGTACGGCCATTCTGCGGGCCCTTCAGTGTCGCAATCAAGCCGGTGGTCGAAGGCCCCTGGCGGATCTCCAGCGGCAGGCCGGCGAGCGCTGCCCTGATCTTGTCGGTGGTGCGCGGGTTGTGCAGGCCAAGTTCCGGCTCGGCATGGATGGCGCGGCGCAACGCGACAAGGTCGGGCAGGATGGCGGTGGCCGCGTCGTTCCAGTCGATCTTCATGGCGCGCTCCTGTCGCGGGGGCTGTTCGGCTGGACGATGAAGGACTAGCTGGACGCTGGGTCAAGCCTGGGATGCCGATGACGAACGAATATGACGCGATAATTCTTGGCGGCGGCGGTGCTGGGCTGATGTGCGCCGCAGTCGCCGGGCAAGGCGGCGCGCGCGTGCTGGTCATCGATCACGCCGATGAAGTGGGCAAGAAAATCCTGATTTCGGGCGGCGGCCGTTGCAATTTCACCAATGTCGGCGCTGTGCCCGAACGCTATATCTCCGCCAACCCGCATTTCGCCAAAAGCGCGCTGCGCCGCTACACCCCGGCCGATTTCATCGCGCTGGTCGAAAAGCACGGCATCGCCTTCCACGAAAAAACGCTGGGCCAATTGTTCTGCGACGGCAGCGCCAAACAGATCGTCGCCATGCTGACGGACGAATGTGACGCCGGCGGCGTGACGATCAGCCTGGGAAGCAGCATCGGCGCCGTCGAGCACACCGATGGCCGCTTTCGCATCGCTTACGGCGACCGCAGCGCAAGTGCGCCGGCGCTGGTCATCGCCACCGGCGGGCCGTCGATCCCGAAAATGGGTGCGACCGATTACGCCTATGGCCTGGCGCGGCAGTTCGGGCTCTCGATCATCGAGCCGCGCCCGGCGCTGGTGCCGCTGACGCTGGGCGGCGACGAAACGCTGTTCCGCGAGATTTCGGGCGTCGCTGCCGATGTGGTGGCGCGCTGCGGCAAGACCAGTTTCCGCGAGGCGGCGCTGTTCACCCATCGCGGCCTTTCGGGTCCGGCGATCCTCCAGGTGTCGAGCTATTGGCGGCACGGCCAGCCGGTCGCCGTCAACTTCCTGCCCGATGCGGCGCCGGGCTGGCTGGTCGCGGCCAAGCGGGTGCGACCGCGCAGTTTCCTGCGCAACCAGTTAGCGGCGGTGCTGCCGGACCGGCTGGCGGAAATGCTGTGGCAACGCATCGGCTTGTACGGCGACCTCAACAGCATGAGCGACGCGCGGCTGGGCGATATCGAGCGGCTGCTGGCGGACTGGCAATTCCTGCCCAACGGCAGCGAAGGCTTTGCCAAGGCCGAAGTGACGGTGGGCGGCATCTCCACCGCTGGCCTGTCGTCACAAACGATGGCGGCAAAGAAAGTGCCCGGCCTTTATGCCATCGGCGAGGCGGTGGATGTCACCGGCTGGCTGGGCGGTTATAACTTCCAATGGGCGTGGGCCAGCGGCTGGGCGGCCGGCACGGCGATCGCGGCGGGATTATTGACCCCGCCCGCCGGGAGAGAAGTGCGCGCCTAAACCCCGTTCGCCTTGAAATGCGCCAACAGCCGCGCCCAGGCGTCCGGCCCATCGACCGAATTATAGCTCGGTCGATAGTCCGCCAGAAAGCCATGGTCGCTGGTCGGGTACAGGCGGATACTGCTTTTCGATCCCGCCGCTTTCAGCGCCGCCTGCATCGCCTCCACATCCGCCACCGGGATGCCCTTGTCGAGCGCGCCGTACAGCCCGAGCACCGGCGCCTTCAGCGATGCCGCCACGTCGATCGGATACTGCCGGGCCTCGGTCGCTGTTGGTGCGCCCTTGATCCGGCCATACCAGGCGCCGCCGGCCTTCAGCTGCGGGAACTTTGCGCATGCCATCCAGACGACGCTGCCGCCCCAGCAGAAACCGGTGATGGCGAGGCGCTTCGGCTGGACGAACGCCGCCTTATCCAGCCACGCGAGCGTCGTCGCGACATCGCCAATCACCTGGTCGTTCTTCGCTTCACCGACGATCTTCAGGATTGCGCCGAAATCCTTCGATGTCGCCAGCGTATTGCCGGGATCGTTGCGATGGAAAAACGCCGGCGCAATGGCGACATAGCCGGCGCGGGCCAGCCGGCGACAGATATCCTTGATCCATTCATGCACGCCGAAGACTTCATTGACGACGATGACGGCGGGATAGCGACCCTTGGCCGCCGGCCGAGCGACATAGCCCGGCAGGCCACCAGCCATGGTGACGGTTTCGATAAGCAGGCCATCGGCACTGGTCGTAATCGGTTCGGCATCGGCGCTGACCGCGGCCGCCGCATAGCCCGCGGCGAGCAGCGCGGTCAGGCCGCGCCGGCTGATGTGCAAATCTTCGGGCAAAGTGCCTTCGGGGCGGGTGAGAACGGTCATCGCATGGCATCCTTTACGGTTTAAGCGCGACACGGCAGGTATCCGCCATACCGATCGCCTGCACAAACACCAGGCCTTCGGTCATTACCAACAGGCGCGCGGCCTCGCTTTGCCGCGCCGCCGCGTCGGGGCTGTCGAGCTGCGCCTCCCCCCAGGCGAGGAAGCCGCGGCCGATCTGTTCCGCGATGGGGCTGAACAACGGGTCGTGCCGCGCCGACAGGCTGGCAAGGTCCAGCCACAGGCACAGATAAGGCCAGACGGTGGCATCAAGGACCACCTCCGCGAGGGCGGCGCGCAGCGCATCGAATGGCAGCCGTTCACCGCTGGTTCGGGCTTCGAGCACCTTGACCAGGCGCCCTGCAATCACTTCAAGTGTTGCGACAAGAATTTCGGATTTGTCTTTGAAATAATAGAGCAGCATCCGATCGCTGAGCCCCGCCGCCTGCGCCAGCGGCCGCAAGCTGGCAGCAGCGAGGCCCTTGGCTAGGACAAAGTCCGCCAGCCGGTCGAGAAGGATGGCGCGGCGATCGTCGGAGCGCGTCACTGGGTGGGCGGGCCTTTCGGGGCAAGAGCGGCGGTCACGATAGGGGGTGGGCATGAAAATGGCCAGCGGGGGGTCCCGCTGGCCATTTTTCTAGTGGAAGACGGAGGCAAGGACATGGGAAAAGCCCATGCTGTTGGCGTTCAGGAAGAAGACGCATGGGCAAAGCCCATGCTGGCGTCAGACGAGTTCGGTCGGCATAGCCGACCGCCTCGCTGGCCGGTCTTGCGCCTGTCGGCGCGCAGTTTCACTACGCGCTCGCGGCGCTGCGCCTTACTTCTTGGTTGCCAGGAACGCGATCACGTCGGCGCGATCCTGCGGCTTCTTCAGACCGGCAAAGGCCATCTTGGTACCCGGCACCATCTTCTGGGGTGCTTCGAGATACTTGAACAGCACCGGCGCCGTCCAGGTCAGGCCGCTCTTCTTGTTGGCGGCCGAGTAGGTGTAGCCGGGGACGGTCGATGCCTTGCGGCCGACGACACCGTGCAGCGACGGGCCGACGCGGTTCACGCCCTTGTCGACGACATGGCAGGTCTTGCACTGGATGAAGATCTTTTCACCGGCAGCGGCATTGCCGGCGGGCATGGCGACGGGCGCCTGCGCCAGGACGGGCGCGGCAAACAGGCCGGCAACGAGAGCGACGGCGGAAAAAGCCGGAAAACGGATCATGGTGGTGGCACTTCCTGCTGTTGAACGACGCAATGCCGCTAATGCGCCCGACGAAACCACGCAAACGGAAAATCGCCGCAGGGCCCGCCACAGCGCCAATATGCACTAAAAATAATGAAAAATGGCTCGATGCGCCGCGGATTGCCGTCAGCCCCGGCGCTCCGCCTAACCGAGCAGGAATTCCACCATCGCGCGCACCTTGGCCTGCCGCCATTGCGGAGTCGGCGCGATCAACCAATAGGCGTTTCCGGTCGGCTCGGCCTCGCCAACCGCGACAACGCGCCCGCTCGCCAGATCGGCAACCACCAGCGTCGCCGGAACGCGCGCTACGCCCAGTCCCGCGGCTGCTGCGTCGATGGCCAGCCCGGCGTCGGCGACGGTCAGCCCCGGCGCCTGCGCATCCCCCGGCCAAGCGATCCGCGGCAGGTCACCAGCCCCCGGCGCCCCGACAGTGACAAGTGTTTCGACAGTCAGCGTTCGACCGTGAATGCCCTCCTCGGTCGGTTCGCCGCCATAGACGATGGCTAGATCGAGATTGGCCTGGGTAAAGTCCGGCGTGCCATCGACTGCGGCGATGACAAAGCGCACATCGGGGTGGGCGCGGGCATGGTCGGCCAGCCGCGCCGCCAGATATTTGGCGGTGAAATCGCGCGGCGCGGCGATGGTCAGCACCTTCGACCCCTGCCCATCCTGCAGCAGCCGCACACTTTCCTCGAATTGCAGGAAGCCTGCGCGCAGCGCTGGAAGCGACCGTTCCGCCTCGGCCGTCAGCTCCAGGTTGCGCGTCATCCGCTTAAACAGCACGACCCCCAGCGTGTCTTCGAGCGCGCGGATCTGCTGGCCCACCGCCGCCGGCGTGACCGCCAGTTCGTCAGCGGCCTTGGTGAAACTGAGGTGCCGCGCCGCCGCGTCGAAAACGCGCAAGGCGTTCAAGGGCAGGTGCGTGCGCTTCATCAGTCGTCCGCCGGCGTGCGTTCCAGCCGGAAGGCGGGGATGCGCGCGGCAAAGGCCCCGGCTTCACCGACCATGTCGTAATGCCCCTCCATGCGCCCGGCCGGCGTCGCCAGCGGGCAGCCCGAGACATAATCAAAGGCACCGCCTGAATCGATATGCGGCTGCTGCCCGATGACGCCCGGGCCATCGATCGCTTCGGTACGGCCCTCGCCATCGGTAATCCGCCAGTGCCGCGCCACCAATTGCACCGGCGCCAGGCCATGGTTTTCGACGCGGACGTGATAGCTCCAGACGTGGCGCGGGGCACGCGGGTCCGACTGGTCGGGCAGATAGCGCGGCGCCACCCGCACCGTCACATTGTTGGTGGTCTCCGCATAGGGAAAGATGAAATCCATCACCACCATGTCACAGGCCAACCCGGCGCAGCGCCTGGTCGAGATCATCGATCAGGTCTTGCGGGTCTTCCAGCCCGATCGACAGGCGCAACATGCCTTCGGTGATGCCCATTTCCGCGCGTACATCGGGCGACACGCTGTAATGCGTTGTCGAAGCCGGATGCGTCATCAGGCTGCGGGAATCGCCGAGATTGTTCGAAATGTCGATCAGCTCCAGCCCGTCGAGCAGGCCATGCGCCTACTCGCGGCCGCCATCCAGAAACAGCGCGATGATGGTGCCGCCCGCCGCCATCTGGCGCATCGCCAGCGCGTGCTGCGGGTGAGAGGCGAGCCCGGGATACAACGCGCGCGGCACCCGGCTTTCGAGGAACGTCGCCACCTTCAGGGCATTTTCGCAACTGCGGCGCACGCGCAGATCAAGCGTTTCCAGCGATTTCAGCACCACCCAGGCATTGAACGGCGACAGGTTTGGCCCGGTGTGGCGCGCGAACGCCAGATAAACGTCGTTCATCCATTTTTCCGTGCCCAGCACGGCGCCGGCGAGCACCCGCCCCTGCCCGTCCATCAGCTTGGTCGCCGAATAGGCGACGATATCGGCGCCCAGGTCCATCGGCCGCTGCACGATCGGCGAGGCAAAGGCATTATCGACGACCACCAGCGCACCGGCATCATGGGCGATATCGGCGATGGCGCGAATGTCGGAGACTTCAAGGCCCGGGTTCGACGGGGTTTCAAGAAAAAACGCTTTGGTGTTCGACTGCCGAGCCTTGGCCCATGCGTCCGTGTCGGTGGCATCGACCGTCGTCGTCTGGATGCCGAAGCGCGGCAATATGGTATCGACCAGCACCCGGCACGAGCCGAACAGCGCCTTGCCGGCCACCAGGTGATCGCCCGCGGACAATTGGCAAAGCAGTGCCGCGCTCATCGCCGCCATGCCGGTGGTGGTGGCGCGCGCCGCCTCTGCCCCCTCCAGCAATGCCAGCCGTTTTTCCAGCATGTCCGTCGTCGGGTTCTGCAGCCGCGAATAGGTCATGCCGGGGCGTTCACCGCGGAACCGCGCGGCCGCTTCCTCCGCATTGTCATAGGCATAGCCCGACGTCATGAAGATCGCTTCGGACGTTTCGCCAAAATCGCTGCGCATGGTGCCGCCGCGCACGGCGAGCGTCGCCGGCCGCCATTTGTCGGTTATCGATCGGTCCTGGCCAGTGAAGCGTTTCATCGCCAACGGGATAGCCCCGGCATCGTCGCTGCGCAATGCACGCCACCTTGTGGTAACAGGGCGCGAGGTAGAGATGCCACCCGGCATGCCGTCAAACGAGATTGCTTTTTCGTAATGTTGACCGTATCCGCAACATCGAATTGAAAGGAACTGCCATGCCCAAGTTCGCCGCCGGCGTCGTCCGATTCCAGCAGGAAGTCTTTCCCGACAACGTCGACCTTTTCGAAAAACTCGCCAAGGGCCAGTCGCCTGAAGCGCTTTTCATCACCTGTTCGGATTCGCGGATCGAAACCGGCATGCTGACCCAAAGCGAGCCTGGCGACCTGTTCATCGTGCGCAATGCCGGCAACATCGTGCCACCTCACACCACCACCACGGGCAGTACCACAGCCGCCATTGAATTTGCCTGCATCGCGCTGAACGTGCCGCACATCGTTGTCTGCGGCCACACCGAATGCGGCGCCATGAAGGGCGCCCTCAACCTCGACAGCCTGACCAGCCTGCCGCATGTCAAGGAGTGGCTATCCTATTCGCGGGCCGCGGTCGAAATCACCAACGAGATCGGCAAGGACCTGAACGATCACGATCGCAACCTGCTGCTGCTCGAACAGAATGTCATCCTGCAACTGGCGCATCTGCGCACCCACCCGGCGGTGGCGGTCCGTATCGCCCGTGGCGACCTGCGGTTGCACGGCTGGGTTTACGACATCGCCGAGGGTGAAGTTTACGCCTATGACGAGAAGAACAACGTCTTCGAACCGGTCAGCAAGCGTTATGCCACCGAAGTTGCCAAGCATCTGGCGCTGCACACCCACAGCTGACGGCTGATACCTTCCCCTCAGCAGACGTGCCTAGACCAACTGGCCGGCGGCGATCCGGCTAGC
>JBMOGO010000026.1:0-34451 GCA_049318305.1 Polymorphobacter sp. | reverse complement strand
CGGATGATGAAGTTGGTGTTGGCCGAGCTTTGCAACTGGTTGACGCGCAGCGACGGCACCAGCGTCTGCAGATCCTTGAGATCGCGAATCTGTGATTCTTCAATCTGGGCGCGTCCGGTGACCGAAACCGAAATCGGCGTATCCTGCAACGTCGCGCTGCGCTTCGAAGCGGTAACGATGATGACGCTATCGCTGTCTTCGTCGGTCGCCTGGGCGGTTTCGGCGGTTTGCGCAAAGGCGGTGCCGGACACCAGCATGGTGGAGGCGGCTATCGAGGCCAGAAGACCGGCGCGGATCAGGGACGTAGCAGAACGCATTGACAATCCTTCCCAAAGGAAAATGTTAAAAACAGCTGCGGTGAGCCCGCAATCTGGTGTTGGACACAGGAAGCGACTGCCGCGCCTGCGCCGTTAGAAGCCTTTTGTGAACTCCATTGCCGACGGAATAGCCGGAAATGGGCTCCGGCCATGCTGAAAGGTTGCTCGCCTCGCCGCATTGAACCGAATGACGGGGCGACGACTGCCACCAAAGTTTAAAACTAACAACCATTCTGCAAGCATGGTGCGCAATATCTCCACAGGTGCGACCCGCAAGCCACAATCTGCCCCCAAAACCGCGCTACTACGGCAAAATTCGGGGGTTGCGGGCAAGGGCGATGCCGCGCATTCCGGCATACATGGCAATCGACAAGGCATCGCCGCCGCGAACTTGGCAGTTTGAAACTGCGCGGACACTGGTGCGACCGGCGGTCGCCGCCGATGCCGAAGCGTTGCACGCCAGTCGCGGCCAGATGCCGTTCGATCCGCAGAAACGCAGCCTGGCGCAGACCCGGCGCCTGATCGCGGCGATGGACCGCCGGCCGGCACACGATGCTGCCGGGTGGCAACAGTTCGCCGTGCTGGCGCGTTCCGACGGTACCTTCCTGGGCGATATCGGAGTCAATTTCGATACGCCTCGTAACCTTCAGGCCGAAATCGGCTTTGCCTTTGCGCCGGCGGCGCGTGGCCAGGGCTATGCCGGGGAGGCTGTCGCGGCACTGGTCGACCTGCTGTTCGCCCGCGGACGCCACCGCTTGATTGCGCAGACCGACATGCGCAACCTGGCGGCGCAACGCCTGCTGGAACGCCTGCGCTTCCGCCGCGAAGGCGAATACCGGCAAAGCTGGCAGGAGGATGGCAAATGGTTCGACGAAATCGGCTATGCCCGGCTTGCCGGTGAATGAGGCAGCGGTCTGTGCGGTGCTGATCCGCGGTGCCGGTGGCGATGTTTCCGTGACCCGTGTCGCGGCACTGTCGGGTGGCGCCGCGTCCGCCACCTATGCCGTCGATGCGCTGCGCGATGGCGCGGCCTGGCCGTTGATCCTGCAATGCGCAGCGGCCGGTGCCGTGAACGAGGGCGCCTTGCCCAAGGCCGACCAGGCGGCGTTGCAGATGCTGGCAGGCCGTCACGGCGTGCCGGTCGCGCCAGTGGTGGCGGTGCTGCAGCCAAGCGATGGGCTGGGTGAAGGCTTTGTCATGGAGCGCATCGCCGGCGAAGCGTTGGCGCCCAAATGGCTGCGCTTGCCCGAATATGCGGCGGCGCGGGCGGTGTTGACCGGGCAATGTGCCGCGGTGCTGGCGGCGATACACGCCATTCCGCTGGCGGACGCGGCAGGGTTGGCGCTGCCGGCGGGGCGGACCGATGCAGCGCTGGTGCGGATGTTCGAACATTACCGCTCGTTCCGGGTCAATTCGCCGGTATTCGATCTGGCGTTTGCCTGGTTGGCGGAACGCTGCGGCACCGCGGAGCCGGTCTCGATAGTGCACGGCGACTTTCGCAGCGGCAACTTTATCATTGATTCGGACGGTCTGGCGGCGGTGCTGGATTGGGAACTGGCGCACTTGGGTGAGGGGGCGGAGGATCTCGGCTGGCTATGTGTCAACGCCTGGCGGTTCGGGCTGTGGCAGCAACCTGTGGGCGGTTTCGGCGAACGCGAGGCACTTTACGACGCTTATGCGGCGGCTGGTGGGGGGCGGGTCGACCGCGGCCGCGCGCACATGTGGGAGGTGTGGGGCACACTGCGGTGGGGGCTGGCTTGCCTGCAACTTGGGCATGACCATGTTTCGGGGCGGGTGAAGTCGGTAGAGCGCGCCGCGATCGGGCGGCGTGTGTCGGAAGTCGAACTCGACCTGCTGCATCTCATCCGCTTTGGAGGCATTTGATGGCCGAACAGATCGAAGCAGCGGCGCTGATCACAGCGGTGGCGGACTTCCTCAAATCGGTGGAGCCGGCACTGTCGGGGCAGCAGGCGTTTCACGCAAAGGTGGCGGCCAACGCACTGGCCATCGTGGCGCGGGAACTGGCACAGGCACCGCAAGCCGCGGAAGCGGCAGCGTTGGGCAGTTTTCTATCGCATGATGCCGGTGTCGACGCCTTGCGCGCCGAATTGTGCGGGCGACTGCGCAGCGGGCAATTGACACCGGAAACGCCGGGCTTGCTGGAGGCGCTGACGGCGGCGGTTATGGCCAAGGTCGCGGTGGACAATCCGAAATATGCGACGCTGGCGCGGGTGACGGCGCAAACGACGACGCAGGGTTGAGCGCTATCGTCAGTGCTGTTCCATGATCCCGCAGCCGGTCGCGTTATGACCCGCCCGCTCGCCGCTTCCCGAAACTCGCTTTTTTCTTCATCTTTTCGAACCGTGTTGTACGTGTGCCCGGCGCGCCGCCCATGCTTCGGCCTTTGATTGGCGCCACCCGGTCGGCGTCCGGTATGCCCAGCTCGTCTATTTCCAGCCGGCGGATCTGGTCGCGAATGGCGGCGGCGGTTTCGAATTCCAGGTCGGCCGCGGCGGTCTGCATCTGCTTTTCCAGGTCGGCGATATAGGCCTTGAGGTTGTGCCCGACGAGGTTGGGCGTCTCGCTGTCGCCGGTATCGACGATCAGCCCGTCGCGCTGTGACACATCGGCCAACAGGTCCGAAATGTCGCGCTTGATGGTGGCGGGGGTGATGCCGTGCTCGGCGTTATATAGTTCCTGCCTTGTGCGGCGGCGGTCGGTTTCGCGGATGGCGCGCTCCATGCTGCCGGTGACATGATCGGCATAGAGGATGACCCGGCCATCGATGTTGCGCGCGGCGCGACCGATGGTCTGGATGAGCGACGTTTCGCTACGCAAGAACCCTTCCTTGTCGGCGTCAAGAATGGCGACTAGCCCGCATTCGGGAATGTCGAGCCCTTCGCGCAACAGGTTGATGCCGACCAGCACGTCATAAACGCCCAGCCGCAGGTCGCGGATCAGTTCGATCCGCTCCAGTGTTTCGACATCGCTGTGCATGTAGCGGACCCGCAAGCCCGCCTCGTGAAGAAACTCGGTCAGATCCTCCGCCATCCGTTTGGTCAGCGTCGTCACCAACGTGCGATAGCCGGCGGCGGCGACCTTTTTCGCCTCGGCGATCAGATCCTCGACCTGGTCCTCGACCGGCTTGATCTCGATCGGCGGATCGACCAACCCGGTGGGGCGAATGACCTGTTCGACGAACACGCCGCCGGTCTTGTCCATTTCCCAGGGGCCGGGGGTTGCCGACACGAACACCGTCTGCGGGCGCATTGCCTCCCATTCGGCAAAGCGCAACGGGCGGTTGTCGATGCAGGATGGCAGCCGGAAGCCATATTCGGCCAGCGTCAGCTTGCGGCGGTGATCGCCCTTGGCCATGGCGTTGATCTGGCCGACGGTGACATGGCTTTCATCGACGAACAGCATGGCATTTTCGGGCAGATATTCGAACAGGGTGGGTGGCGGTTCGCCGGGCAGGCGGCCGGTGAGGAAGCGGCTGTAGTTTTCGATACCGGCGCAGCTCCCGGTGGCGGCGATCATCTCGAGATCGAAATTGGTGCGCTGTTCCAGCCGCTGTGCCTCCAGCAGCTTGCCTTCGGCGTTGAGCTCCTTCAGCCGCTCGGTCATTTCGAACTTGATCGCTTCCGACGCCTGTTTGAGCGTCGGGCCGGGGGTGACATAGTGGCTGTTGGCGTAGATCTTGATGCTGTCGAGTTTCGCCACGCTCTTGCCGGTCAGCGGGTCGAACTCGGTGATGCTTTCGATCTCGTCGCCGAAGAAACTGATCCGCCAGGCGCTGTCTTCATAATGGGAGGGGAAGACCTCGACATTGTCGCCGCGGACACGGAAATTGCCGCGCGCAAAACCGGCGTCGTTGCGCTTGTACTGTAACGCGACAAGCTTGCGGATGATCTCGCGGCTGTCGGCGGTTTCACCCTTTTTCAGGCTGAACGTCATCGCCGAATAGGTCTCGACCGAGCCGATGCCATAGATGCACGATACCGACGCGACAATGATGACATCGTCGCGTTCGAGAAGCGAGCGCGTGGCGGAATGGCGCATCCGGTCGATGGCTTCGTTTACCGAGCTTTCCTTTTCGATATAGGTGTCGGAGCGCGGCACATAGGCTTCGGGCTGGTAATAGTCGTAATAGCTGACGAAGTATTCGACGGCGTTGTTGGGGAAGAAGCTTTTGAATTCCCCGTACAGCTGCGCGGCCAGGATCTTGTTCGGCGCCAGGATCAGCGCCGGGCGCTGCACCGCCTCGATGACCTTGGCGACGGTGAAGGTTTTGCCGCTGCCGGTGACGCCGAGCAGGACCTGATCGCGTTCGCCTTCGTTCGCCTGCGCCACAAGTTCGGCAATGGCGACCGGCTGGTCGCCGGCGGGGGTATAGTCCGACACGATTTCAAACCGCTGCCCGCCTTCGGATTTTTCCGGGCGGATGGGGCGGTGGGGCACAAAGTTTTCGGCCGTCTCCGGCTCGGCAAGGTTGGTGCGAATCTGGATGGCCATGCCGTGAATATGGGGCAGAGTCGCCTTTTGTTCCAGTGGCTACTTGTTCCAGTGGCTACCGCGCCATGCGGCGGATCGCCTTGACCGCGCCGAACAGGTGCAGCCCGACCAGCAGCAGGAACAGGAGCGGCAGCGAGCGATGGTGCAGCGGACCGGCGATCGGATCGGGCGGCAGATTGGGCAGCGACAGGCCGAGCAGCGGCACGGGCACGGGCGTAAGCGCCAGGCCGGTGACGCAAAAGGCGGTAATCACGGCATAGAGCAGGAAATGCGCGAAGTGGACGCGGTCCGGGTTGGGCGGCGCCGGCTTGATCAACCGTACGAACATGCGGGCAAAGGTCAGCAGGAAGATCGCGCCGCCGACCGCCATGTGGGTGGCAAGGAAGTCGGGTCGTTCCGGTGCGTCGGGGCGCAGCACGGCGAGGAATTGCCCCATGGTGAACGCAGCGATGATCAACGTCGCCGCCAGCCAGTGCAGCGCGCGGGTGATCATGCCATATGCGGTGGTGGTGCTATGCAGCGGCAGCGGCGCCGGAGTAGCATGGCGCAACTGCCGCGGGATGGTCAATAGCAACAGCGCGGCGGCAGCGACCATCAGCACCGCTTCGGCATTTAGCAGCAGCGGCATCCTGCTGCCGGCCGGCGCCTTGGCAAAGGTACCATCCATGTTGGCGAGCGCGATAGACCCCGCCATGAACGCCAGCGCCACCCCGGCGACGAGGTTGCCGAGCGCGCGCCCGATCGCCCAGGGCAAGTTGAGTGTGACGGCAAGAACGACGGCAAGGCCGAGATAGAAGCTTGTCATGGCCGCCTATGCAGCCGACAGCGAGGCGATTGGCAAGAGGGCAAGGGTGTGGGCGAGAAGTTCGAGCGGCACAAACAGGCGTGGACAAGTGAAGAAGTGCAGAAACTGCATACGCTGGCCAAGAAGGGCATGCCGCTGCGTGCCATCGCCAAGGCGCTGACCCGCAGCGAGGAATCGGTGAAGGCGCGAGCGAAGGAAGACAAATTGGGGATCGCGGCGCTGCGGTAAAGCACGAGGAAAGCCATTGTTGCTCTCAAGCGCCGAGCATATCGTGCGGTCTTTGCGGGGGAAAAGCGATGCTGCACGAAACGAGCCGGCGCGGGGTGCTGGGGTTGGGAGCTGCTGCGCTGGCAGCGCCGGCGCTCGCCGGCGGCCAGAATGACGCCGATCTCGTGGTGCGCAACGCGCGGGTACACACGGTGGATGACCGGCTGCCCTTGGTGACGGGCTTTGCCGTGCGCGGCGGGCGGTTCGTGGCGGTGGGCAGCGATGAAGACGCGATGGCGTTTGCCGGCAAGCGCACGCAGGTCATCGATGCCAGGGGCATGACCGTGGTGCCGGGGTTCATCGATTGCCACAACCATGCGGTCGGCGAGACTTTGCTGTTCGAAGTGATCGTCGGCAACCCGTTCGATGTCGAGTTCTTCACCATCGAATCGATCATCGACAAGTTGAAGGCGCGGGCCGCAGTGACGCCGCCGGGACAATGGGTGGAGGGGTTTTTCTTCGATGACACCAAGATCAAGGACAAGCGCGCGCTGACGGTCGCCGATCTCGACCGGGTTTCGAGCGAGCATCCGGTGATGGTGCTGCACCGGGGCGGGCATTCGGGCTATTATAATTCAAAGGCCTTTGCGCTGGCCGGCGTGACTCCGGCGACGCCGGCGCCGAAGGGCGGCACCTATGACAAGGATGCGTCCGGCAAGCTCAATGGCCGGGTGACCGATACGGCGATGGATGTGTTCGAGACGGTCGGCAAGCGGCCGCAGTTCAGCGCGGCGGAACTGGCGCAGCGCGGGCAGGCGGGGGCGGCGCACATGTCGAAATCCTATGCCCGCTATGGCCTGACGAGCGTGCATCACCAGGGCGGCGACCTCGCAGCGTTGCAGGCGATCCGGGCGAAGGGCGAGTTGTTGCACAGGGTCAGTTACGAGGCGAACGGTGCGATGCTCGATGCGATGATCGCCAACGGCATCAAGACCGGCTTTGGCGACGACATGATCCGGCTGGGCGCGACGTTCGAACATATGGTCGACGGGTCGTTTTCGGAACGGACGATGGCAATGAGCGTGCCGTTCGCCGGTACCAACCCGCCCTATAACGGCAATGTGGCTCAGGATCAGGAAACGCTCGATGCCTGGGTGGAGAAAGTGCACCGGGCGGGGATCCAGGTCAATTGCCACGCTAATGGCGATGTGGCGATCGGGATGCTGCTGACCGCCTATGAACGCGCGCAGAAACTGTTTCCGGTCGCAGATCCGCGCTTCAAGATCACCCATTGCACCTTGATCAATCCGGAGCTTGTGCGGCGGATCAAGGCGGTGGGGGCGATCCTGGCGCCTTTCACCAGCTACGCCTATTATAATTCCGACAAGTTCGGCTTTTACGGCGAGGAGCTGATGCAGAACGCCATGGCGTTTCGCAGCTTCCTCGATGCCGGGATTCCGGTATGTGCCGGGTCGGATTTCTACCCCGGCCCGTTTGCGCCGATGATGGCGATGCAGGGCATGGTGACCCGCACCGGGTGGGACGGCCAGACCTGGGGGGCGAACCAGCGGGTGACGCCGGCCGAAGCGCTGCGGATCAGCACGCTGAACGGCGCCCATGCGTCGCGGGAGGAAGCGATCAAGGGATCGATCACCGCGGGCAAGCTGGCCGATTTCGTCATGCTTTCGGACGATCCGCTGGCGGTGGCCCATGACAAGATCAAGGACATTCAGGTGGTGCGGACGGTCACCGGCGGACGAACGGTGTTCGAAGCGTAAGGCGTGGCCGTCTGGCGGGCAGTGGCGCAGGGGGGTGCGACGTGCGGCCGGGCACGGTGCAATAGCGTGTGATGGCAGGGAGAAGAATCATGCGTTGGATGGTTTTGGCGGCGGTTCTGGCAGTTGCGGCGCCGGTGACGGCGCAGACGCCGCAGCGCGACCTGGCGGCGCAGGCGGCGGCGATGCGCAAGATCGATGCGCTGGCCGGGCGCTGGCTGGGGCAGGGGGTGCGGATGAACCCGGATGGCTCGTCCTATGCCTTTACCCAGACGATGATCAACGAACCGCACGCCAATGGCCTGTTGCTGACGCTAGAGGGGCGCAGCTTGCGGCAGGGGGCGGCGGAGGCTTTCCAGCCGGGAAGCGGGTCGTTCGGGGTGATCTCGTTCGACGAAAAGACCGGCGAATACACGCTGCGGTCGTTCGGATTTGGCGAGATGGTGCCGGCCAGGGCCGAGTTGATCGGCGCGACGACGTTCCGCTGGACGGCGGCAGCGGGGCCGGCGATGCTGCGTTTCACCATCGATCTGTCGAAGCCCGGGGTGTGGAATGAACTGGGCGAACGGTCTGGCGATGGCGGCAAGACATGGCAGGCGACCAACCGGCTGATCGCCTATCGCGTCGAGGCGCGTTGAGAGCCTGAGGCCTCTCAGTCGACCGCGGTGATCTCCACCTCGTGGCCCGCCAGTGTCACGACATCGCCGACCTGCTTGCCCATCACGGCGCTGGCAAGGGGGGAGACATAGCTCACGCTGCCATCCGCCGGGTCGGCCTCGTCGTCGCCGACGATGTGCCAGGTCTGGATGCGGCCATCGCCGCGTTCTATGGTGACGCGGTCGCCGAAAGCGATGGTGTTGCCCCGCGGCCCGGCTTCGATCAATTGCGCCGTGGCGCGGCGGGCGGACCAGTAACGCAGGTCGCGGGTGGCGCGGGCCATGGCGCTGCGGTCGCTGGTGATTGCGTCGCTGCTGCGCGCGGCGTCATAGGCGGCACGTGCGGCGGCGAGTTCGCTGTCGATCTGCGCCAGGCCCTTGGCCGTGACAAGGTTGGCGTGTGCCGGGATCGGCCGGTCGGGCAAGTCGGCGGCGACGGCTTCGGCGTCGGATTCCTTGGTGAAGGCTACACTCATCCTGCCGATATGCGGTGCGGCGCGGGGTTTCGCAATCGGTAGAGGATGATAGCGTGGTGCGCATGAAGCGCTTTATCCTTGCTGCCTGTCTGTTTGCCGCGCCGGTGGGGGCAGCAACGGTCGACATGCAACCGCCGGCGCGCGGTGATGTCGCCGGCGTCGCGCTGGTCGTTGCCGATGCAAAGGGCGTCGTGCGAGTCACGGCGCGCGGGCTGGCGGTTGCCGATCCGGCGCGGGCGCGGCCGATGGGGGCGGATACGCCGGTGCGGGTGGCGTCGGTGTCGAAACTGGTGGTGGCCATCGGTGTGATGCGACTGGTGGAGGCGGGCAAGCTCGATCTGGACAGCGATGTGTCGCGCTGGCTGGGCTGGCCGCTGCGCAATCCGGCGTTTCCCGATGCGCCGGTAACGCTGCGGCAGCTGCTGTCGCACACCTCAGGCGTGGTCGATGGCCCAGGTTACAGCTTTCCGCTCGAGGCGAGTTTGCGCGGGTCGCTGACGGCGGCGCACTGGTCGGGGTCGGTGCCGGGCGGGCGGTTCGCCTATGCCAACCTCAATTACGGCATCATCGGGACGGTGATGGAGGCAGCGACGGGCGAACGCTTCGACCGGTTGATGAGCGCGCAAGTGCTGGCGCCGCTGCGGCTCGACGCCGGTTACAACTGGAGCGGCGCAAGCGATGCGGCGGTGGCGGCGGCCGGCGTGTTGTATCGTTCCGGCAAGGATGAAAGCGATTGGCACCCCGATGGGGACTTCGTGGCGCAGATCGACGACATTCAGGGGGTCCGCCCGGATTGCCCGGTGCGCAGCGAAGCAGGGTGCGACCTCGCCGACTATGTGCCCGGCAGCAACGGTACGATGTTCAGTCCGCAGGGTGGCCTCCGCATTTCGGCGCTGGGGCTGGCAAAGATCGGCCGGATGTTGCTGGGGCAAGGCCGGGTCGATGGCGTGAGGCTGCTGACACCGGCGTCCGTGCGGATGTTGATGACGCCGGTGTGGCGCGCATCGGGCCGGCCGCAGGATGACACCTATCAAGGCCAGATGCTGTGTTACGGCGCGGGCTTGCAATGCCTGTCGGGGCAGCCCGGTGCGAGCGACCAGATGGTGCCGGGCGCGCCGCAAGCGTGGTGGGGGCATCTGGGCGAGGCCTATGGGCTGCTTGGCGGGCTGTGGGTCGACAAATCAAAGCAGCGCGTGCTGGTCTATCTGATGACGGGAACACGCGCCGATCCGTTTGCGGCGCCGCACAGGTCGGCGTTCTCGGCGATCGAGGAACAGCTGTTGATCGAACTGGCGGCCACGCCGGCGCGGCGTTAGAAGCAGTACGCAACCACGGGGAGACGGATGATGATCGGTTACGCCATGCTCGGTACCAATGATCAGGCGCGGGCCAACGCCTTTTACGATGCCGTGTTCGGCGCCATCGGGGTCGGCCGCTTGATGACTTTTCCCAGCGGTGGCATCGCCTGGGGCGTGTCCTGGGGTGTGCCGATGATCGCGGTGGGCACGCCTTATGACGGCAAACCAGCGACGGTGGGCAATGGCGGGATGCTGGCGCTGACTCTCGACACGCGCGCCAAGGTGGATGCGGTGTACGCAGCGGCCATCGCTGCGGGCGGCGCCGACGAAGGCGCGCCGGGTGTGCGCGGTGAAGAGGGGCCGCAGGCCTTTTATGGCGCCTATTTCCGCGATCTGGACGGAAACAAATTGTGTGCGTTTCGCGTCGGTCCGGCGTGATTCGGATGCGCTGGGGCGCTCCCGCCTGATTTCCGACCTGGATATTGTCACCGCACAGGTGCGGGACCGCGACCGCGATCGCTATCTTAGCGTGCTTTATGCCCCGGCGGCGGCTCGGCCGGGACTGTTCGCGCTGCATGCGCTCGACCTGGAACTGGCCGCGGTGGTGGCCGGCACCACCGATCCGATGATCGGGGAGATACGGCTGGCATGGTGGCGTGAGGCGCTGTGCGGGCTGGATGATGGCGTGGTGCCGGCGCAACCGCTGCTGCAACTGCTTGCGGCGGCGGTGCTGCCGTGCGGGGTGACAGGGGCGGACCTGGCGGTTCTGGAGGATCGCTGGCTGGGCTTGATCGGTTCGGATGACGTGCCGCTGACCCATATCGATGGTGGTGGCGTAGTTTTTGCGCTGGCGGCGCAGCTTTCCGGGGGGGATGCGGAGGCGGGTCGGGCGCTCGGCCGGTGCTGGAGCGGTGGTGATGCGCCGCCGACGCGCAACGTTCCTGCGGCGCTGCGGCCGTTGTTAGGGCTAGTGCGTCTGGCACAGCGCGACGCCGAACGGGCGCGCAAGGGTTTGCCGCGGGAGGTGCACGGCAGTCCGGCGCGGCAATTGCGGCTGTTGCAGGCGGTTGCGCTGGGGCGGTGATGCGGTCAGAGTTGGTGCAGGGTCGCAGATGAAGGGGTGCGGATGCGGCGATTCCTGGCTTTGGCGGTGGCGCTGACCGCCTTGCTGGCCGCCGGGTTCCTGTGGACACGCGACCGACCCGTGGCGGTTGCGACGGAGGTCGGCCTGCCGGCGCTGGATGCCGACGATGCTGATGCGCCGCTGGTCGCGCCAGTATCGAGCGTGACGCCGGAGCAGCGCGAGGCGCGGCGCTTTGCGCGGGCGGACAAGGACAAGGACGCGCGGATCAGCCGTGACGAGTATCTGTCGACGCGCAAAAAGGCGTTCGCGCGGCTGGATGCGAACGGTGATGGCCGGCTCGGCTTTGATGAATATGCCGCCGCCACGGCAAAGAAGTTCGGCAAGGCCGACCGCGATGGCGATGGCGCACTGGCGGCGCCGGAGTTTGCGACGACGGCGGTGAAGCGCAAGGCCAAGCCGGCTTGCCGGTGCGAACCCGTTTCCGGTGGGTGACAGCCGACACTCTTTTGCGGCCCGTTAGGGCAACGGTCGGCTGCGACCCGTTCGGGCAGCGGTTGTTCAGGCGGTGGCTGGAAGCCGGTTGCGGCGCAGCGCGGCGCCGATGAAGCCGAAGCCCATGACCAGCATGACGGTTCCGGCAGGGCCTGAATGCTGCTGGTTAGGAACTCCATGCGAAAACCGGTTGGGTTGCCAGTGGCGCCTGCCGCGTTGTTGACGTTGAACTTTAGCTTGTTCAGGCCGGAAACAAAGCCCGCGGCGGCGCTGAAATTGGTCCAGGCCGTGAAGCTGCCCGCGGGCGCAGTGAGCTGCGTCGAATTGAGGAAAACCGAAACCATGTTGTTGTCGTTTGCGTAGCGGCCGGTGAACTGGCCGGTGCTGGCGATCAGCTTGGGCGTCAGGGTGAACTGCAGTTCGTAGCTATAGACGCCGGGCGCGATATTGGCATGCGATACGGTCGGCGTCAGCCAGCGCGAGGTTGCTGTATTGACCATTCACGGCCCGATCGGGAAGCTGGCGTTGCGCACGCCGGTGTAAGCGTTGCCAAGCACGACGCCGTTCGGTGCTGCCGTCAGCTTCCAATGCGGATCGATGGCATTGTCGGCGAGCGCGACATTGCTGTTGTTGACACCGGTGTTGAACAGCCCCTTGATCGGGACAATCGTCGTCACGGCGGCGGCGGCACTGGCCAGGCTGGCCGCGCAAGCGAAAGCAACTACCGAAGCAAACATACGCATTGTTGAAACGAGCCCTTGTTGTGACATTTTGTCGTAAATTGTTAATACAGGACGACAAAATGCCGAACAAGTTAATGGAATTGGCAACTACGCGAATGGCAAGGTCACGTAAATCTAGCCAATCGCAACTTTGATGGCAAAGTTGTCGCAGACGGCTTTGCCGACCTCGCGTCTATGCCGGTCTAAACGGCTATTGTTTCGAGGCGATCCAGTCGTCGACCCGGCGTTCGAGGATCGACAGCGGCTGCGAGCCTGATGCGATCAGCAGATCATGAAAGCCCTTGAGGTCGAATTTGGGGCCCAGCGCGGTTTCGGCCTTTTGGCGTTCCGCCATGATCTTGAGCATGCCGATCTTGTAGCCGGTGGCTTGGCCTGGAAGCGTAATGTACCGGCGCACTTCGGACGCGGAGCGTTGCTGCGGCTGGCGGCCGGTGTTGGTCATGTAGGTGACGGCTTCGGCCTCGGTCCAGCCCAGAGCATGGATGCCGGTGTCGGTGACCAGCCGCGCGGCGCGGAACAGTTCGGCATCCAATCGCATGAAATCGGCGGCGATATCGGGAAAGGCGCCCATTTCGGCGCAGAGTTTTTCGGCGTACAGCCCCCAGCCTTCGCCAAAGGCAACATAGCCGGTGACCGAACGGAACTTCGGCCCGTCCTTCTGCCGGACCTGAATGTCGCCCTGGGTGTTGTGGCCGGGCACCGCCTCGTGACACATCAGCGTATACAGCGCGGCGGGGTCGGGGGTCATGCCGACCAGGTGGACATAGGTCCGCGCCGGACGAGCGCCATCGGGGCTGGGCTGCGAGGCATGGGCGGCGCCGCCGGCGACTTCGCTGAACGCCGGTTCGCGAACGACTTCGATACGATAGGCGGGCAGCGTGTTGAAATAGCCCGGCAGCAAGGTGCGCGTTTTTGCGACAAAGGCGTTGGCCGTGCTCAGATACGCGGCGCGGTCGGCATCGGTATAGGGCTTGGGCGGAAACCGCACGGCGCGGTCTTCGTAAAACGCCTGGCGGTCCTTGAAACCGGCCTTTTTGGCCAGCGCATCCTGTTCGGCTTCGATGCGCGCGACTTCCTTCAGGCCGATCGCGTGGATCTGGTCGGCGGTATAGTCGGTGGTGGTGTTAAGCCGCAGTTCGGTGGCGTAATAAGCGGCACCATTCGGCAGGGTGAGGGCACCGACCTTGCCGCTGGGGGCGGTGGGCAGTTCCGACCGGGCCCAGGCGATGACGCGGCCATAGGCGGGCTTGAGGTCCATGATCGCGGCGCGTGCGTCCGTCAGCAGCGCATCGGCGTCGGCGCGGGGCAGCTTGCCCGCGGTCACCAGCGCTTCGGTCTTGGCCTTCACATCCGCCCAGAGTGCTGAATCAGCGCCGGTGCCGAAGGGCGCTCCGCTGGTCAGCTTCTCGCTGCCGGAAATGATCGATTCGACCTGGAATTTCGGTGCACGGATGCCGGCCGCGCTGCTCGCCTTGGTGCGGGCGATGGCGGCATCGAGCACGGCGGGCATGCCGCGTAGCCGGGCGATGTAATTCGTCAGGTCGACCGTGTCGGCGACGCTGTGCGTATTAACCAAGAAATCCGGCAGCTGGCTATGTGCCGAATAGAGCCGGGAGTAAAAGGGTGGTCGATAGATGCGGTTGGCGTTTGCCGTGGCGGCACGGTCGGCCTCCAGTGCCCAGATGTCGTAATTGACACGGGCTTCGGCGGACAGTTTGGCGCGATCGAACCCGGCCTTCATGCGGGCGACGCTATCCTTGCGCCATTTGACCTGCGCGTCGGCCGCCTCGTTGCTGGTGTCGTTCCAGCGGTCGCCGCCGTCCTTGATGCCCAGGCGGGTAGCAAGTTGAGGTTGCTGTTTGATCCATTGCGCGAACTCGGCGTCGAGAAAGGCGGTGAGGCGGGCGTCTTCGCTGGCGACGGCGGCCGGGGTTTGCGCGAATCCGGGCACTGCTGGCAGCGCAAGTCCGGCGAGAACGGCGGCGAGGGCGAGATTGCGTGTGCGATTCATGGACTTGACCCCTGTAACTTGCGCGCAACCCTAGGGGTAGTTATCGCCGGGGAGAAGCGTTTTAGCGCGGATCAGGCCGATACGGGGCCAGTCTGTGCGGAACGCCGACGGATGTGGTTGACGAACAACGCGCCGATCACTGCGCAGGCCGCGATGACGGCAAGGCCAAGGTCGTAGCTGCCGGTAGTATCCCTGGCATAGCCGAAGGCGCTGGTGCTGAGGAACGAGCCGAACTGGCCGAAGGTATTGACCGCGGCGATGCCGACGGCACGGTGGCGCTGGTGGAGCGTTTCGGACAGAGCGCTGAAGAACACGGGCCCCGAGGGTAGCCAGGTGGCGGCGATGGCGAGGAAGGCGAGGGCCGCGAGCGCCGGTGCCGGGTCGAGCGCAAGGGTGGCAAAGCTGGCGGCGACGATGAGCGCGGGGATGATGATGTGCCAGAACCGCTCCTGCCGCCGGTCCGAATGCCAGCCAAGGCTGATCAGTGCGATGACGCCGACCACGCCGCCGGCAGCAATGAGCAGGCCAACGCTCTGGGTGTCGAAGCCGGTTTTCACGCCAAGAACCTGAGGCGTAAAGGTGTAGAAGGCATTGACCGCGCCGGTGTAGAAGAACCAGACCACGCCGAACAGCAGCACCGGTCGGTCGGCGATGGCGCGCAGCACGCTTTCATGTTTCGTGCTGGTGATGGCGTCGGCGTCGGCGGCGAGCGCGCCGGTCAGCCATTGGCGTTCACCCGCATCGAGCCAGCCGACGCTCACCGGGCTGTCGGGCAGGAATTTGAAGATGATGATGCCCATCAGCAGGGCCGGGATGGCTTCGAGCAGGAACAGCCATTGCCAGCCGTGCAGGCCCACCACGCCGTCAAGCCCGAGGATCGGCGCCGACACAAGGCCCATGAGGATCTGCGCCACCGGTTGCGCGACATAAAAGCGGCTGACGGCGCGGCCGCGCCATTTTGCCGGGAACCACAGGCTGGCGTAAAACAGGATGGCGGGGAAAAAGCCGGCCTCGGCAGCGCCGAGCAGGAAGCGCAGAACGTAGAATTGCATCGGCGTCTGCACGAACATCTGGGCGCCGGAAATCAGCCCCCAGGTGATCATGATGCGAGTGACCCAGACGCGGGTACCAAAACGCATCATGGCGACGTTGGAGGGCACTTCGAGCAGCGCATAGCTGACGAAAAAGATGCCACCGGCAAGGCCGTAGACGGTGGCGGTGAAGCCAAGGTCCTCGTTCATCGTGGCGGCGGCGAAGCTGATGTTCAGCCGGTCGACTATGGCGATGAGATAGGCCAGGAAGATGATCGGCAGGAGCCGCCATTGCGCCTTGCGCATGACACGGTCCGGCAGGCCGGGGGCGGCACCGTCAACAGGAATGGATGCCATGAATACGCCCCCACAACCGTTTGCCAAGGCTTAACCGATTGGCCGGTCTTGTCCAGCGAGCGGGCCGGTGCGGAAATCGCGGCGATCAATGGCGTAGATAACGTGGCGCACCGCGGTGCCGGACATGTCGGCGGTGAAACTGCGGTCGGTCAGGGTGCCGCCAATCTTTTCCAGCGCGCTGCGGGACCGCAGGTTGGTTTCACCGATCAGGAAGATGACCCGGTCGAAGTGGGTTAGCGCGTGCTCGATCATCAGCGCCTTCATCGCGGCGTTGGTGGGGCCGCCCCAATGGCTTCGGGCGAGAAAGGTCCAGCCGATCTCGATTTCGCCCGGTTCGGCGCGGGCGGTGTCGTAACGGGAAGTGCCGATGATGGTGCCGGTCTGCGGGTCGATGACGACAAGGCAACCGCCGCTGGCCAGCGCATCGTTGAAGAAGCGCCTGAACACCGGTTCCTGCCACCGATCGTGCGCGGGATGGAGCGCCCAGATCTGCGGGTCCGATGCGGCGGCGTACAGACCGGGCCAATCCACAGCGACTAGCGGGCGCAGGAGTACGCCGGCGTTGGCCAGGTGCGGTTGCAAGTCCGCTGTCACGCCATCATCCAGCCTGCCAGATCAGCTCGGGCGCGGGCAACCAGCGCCGGTTTGCGCTGATCCTTGCTCAGCGGCGGCGGCACCAGCGGCGGGAACAGGCCGAAATTGACGTTCATCGGCTGGAAATGCTTGGCATCGGCGCCGCCCGTGATGTGGCTGAGCAGCGCGCCCAGTGCCGTGGTGGCGGGCGGGGGGACCGGCGTTTGTCCCAGCCGGTCGGCGATGGCAAAGCGCGCTGCAACGAGCCCGATGGCGGCGCTTTCGACGTAACCTTCACAGCCGGTGATCTGCCCGGCGAAGCGGATGCGCGGGTCGAGTTTGAGTCGCAGCGTGTCGTCGAGCAGCACTGGCGACTTGATGAAGGTGTTGCGATGCAGCCCGCCCAGCCGGGCGAATTCGGCGCGTTCGAGGCCGGGAATCATGCGGAACACCCGCACCTGGTCGGCGTGCTTCATCTTGGTCTGGAAACCGACCATGTTCCACAGCGTGCCCAGCGCATTGTCCTGCCGCAACTGCACCACCGCCCAGGCGCGGCGGCCGGTAGCGGGGTTGGTCAGGCCGACGGGTTTCATCGGGCCGAAACGCGGCGTATTGCGGCCGCGTTCGACCATCACCTCGATCGGCATGCAGCCGTCGAAATAGGGGGTGTTGGCCTCCCAATCCTTGAAATCGGCCTTTTCGGCAGCGATCATCGCATCGACGAAGGCGTTGTACTGCTCCTTGTCCATCGGGCAGTTGAGGTAGTCCTTGGTGTCGCCATGCTCGTTGGGGCGGTCCCAGCGCGATTGCGCCCAGGCGATGTCCATATCAATCGAATCGCGGTGGATCACCGGCGCGATGGCATCGAAAAACGCCAGTTGGTCCTGCCCGGTCAGCGCCTGGAGCGCTTCGGCCAGCGGGGTGGCGGTCAATGGCCCGGTGGCGATGATGACATTGTCCCAATCGGCCGGCGGCATTCCCCCGATCATTTCACGGCGGACCGTGATCAGCGGTTCGGCCTCCATGGCGGCGGTGACCCGGTTTGCGAATTCATCACGGTCGACCGCCAGCGCCGAACCGGCGGGCACCCGCGCGGCGTCGGCGGCGGCCATGACCAGGCTGCTGAGCGCGCGCATTTCCTGGTGGATGAGGCCGACGGCGTTGTTATCGGGATCGTCACTGCGAAAACTGTTCGAACAGACGAGTTCGGCGAATTTGTCGGTGTGGTGGGCGTCGGTGCCGTGCACCCCGCGCATTTCGTGCAGGATGACGGGGATTCCGGCGCGTGCCGCCTGCCAGGCCGCTTCCGACCCGGCGAGGCCGCCGCCGATGATGTGAATGGGGTTCATCGCGCTTCTATGCGGTGGCATGACATTTTTGCGCAAGTGTTGCGGGCGCCGCGTGTCGCACCGCCTTCCCATGCTGCACTGCGGCCGCTATAGCCGCCGCGACGCGGGGTCGCACGGGGCTCGTGAGTATTTTTGGATGTGACCATGGCCAGCTGCCATTGCGCCTTGTTTTCGCTCCGCCTGCCGCTTGCGGGAGGCTACTGAGCCATGCCGCGGCTGACTGTTGATGGCATTGAAGTCGAAGTGCCGGCCGGCGCCACAGTGTTGCAGGCCTGCGAGGCGGCCGGCGTCGAGATTCCGCGTTTTTGCTACCATGAGCGCCTGAGCATCGCCGGCAATTGCCGCATGTGCCTGGTCGAGATGGAAAAGGCACCCAAGCCGGTCGCCAGCTGCGCCATGCCGGCCGCCGATGGCCAGGTGGTGCTGACAACGACGCCGAAGGTGAAAAAGGCCCGCGAAGGGGTGATGGAGTTCCTGCTCATCAACCACCCGCTCGATTGCCCGATCTGCGACCAGGGCGGCGAATGCGACTTGCAGGACCAGAGCCTCGCCTATGGCAAGGGCTTCACCCGCTATCAGGAGAACAAGCGCGCCGTCACCGAAAAGCACATGGGACCGCTGGTCAAGACGATCATGACGCGCTGCATCCATTGCACCCGCTGCGTGCGCTTTGCCGAGGAAGTGGCCGGCGTCGAGGAAATCGGCGCAATCGGCCGCGGCGAGAACATGCAGATCACCAGCTATCTCGAAAAGGCGGTGACCAGCGAGGTTTCGGGCAATATCATCGATCTGTGCCCGGTCGGCGCGTTGACCAGCAAGCCTTATGCGATCCAGGCGCGGCCTTGGGAGTTGAAAAAGACCGACGGCATCGATGTGATGGATGCGCTGGGCAGCAATATCGTCATCGGTTCGCGCGGGCCGGCGGTGCTGCGCATCACGCCGCGAATCAACGATGACGTCAACGAGGAATGGCTTTCGGACAAGGCGCGCTTTGCCAACGATGGCCTGGCCGAACGCCGGCTCGACAAGCCCTGGGTGCGGCGGGACGGCAAGCTCTTGCCAGCGACTTGGGTGGAGGCGTTTGCCGCCATCCGCGCCGGCCTGCACGGGGTGCCGGGGACGGCGATTGCCGGCATCACCGGGGATTTGTGCGCTGTCGAGGAGATGACGGCGCTGAAGGATTTGCTCGGCACTTTGGGGTCGAGCCGGGTCGAAGCGCGTCAGGATGGTGCCGAACTGTCGGTGGCGGCGCGCGGTGACTATCTGCTCAATTCTGGGTTGGCGGGCATCGAAAACGCCGATGTCGTGCTGTTGATCGGCACCGACCCGCGCCGCGAAGCGCCTTTGCTCAATGTGCGGCTGCGCAAGAAAGCCTCGCGCAAGCTGTCGAAGGTGTTCGGCATAGGGCCGGCGGTGGATTTGACCTACCCGGTCGAATGGCTGGGCGATGATGCGGCGCTGATCGGCAAGCTGCCCAAGGCGGCGGCAGAAGCGTTGAAGGCCGCCGAACGCCCGGCGATCATCATCGGCATGGGCGCGCTGATGTTGCCCGGCGTTTACACGGCGGCCCGCGCACTGGGCGACAAGATCAAGCTGGTACGCGAAGGCTGGAATGGCTGGAACGTGCTGCACACCGCGGCGGCGCGGGTCGGCGGGCTCGACCTGGGGCTGGTAGCCGATGGCGGCGTGGCGGGCATCCTGGGTGACGACGCCGTCAAGGCGGTGTTCCTGCTCGGCGCCGATGAAATCGACACAATGCCGCTGAAGGACGTGTTCACCGTCTATATCGGCAGCCACGGCGACCATGGCGTTCGCCACGCCGATGTCATCCTGCCAGGCGCGACCTACACCGAAAAGCCCGGCACCTGGGTCAATATGGAAGGCCGGGCGCAGCGCAGCTTGCGCGCCATCTTCCCGCCGGGGGACGCGCGGGAGGACTGGGCGATCCTGCGGGCGCTGTCGGCGGTGCTGGGCCAGCCCTTGCCCTATGACGACATCGCGGGGCTGCGCGCGCGGATTGCCGCCGAATGGCCGCACCTGGCGACCGATGGTGTGGCAGCGGGTGACCTGTCGCCGGCGGGCAAGCCGGGCGCCGTGTCCGGCGCGATCGCCCTGCCGATCCGCAACTATTATCTGACCAACCCGATTGCGCGCGCCAGCGAGACCATGGCGGCGTGTGTCGCGGAAATCCTGCAACCGGTGCAGGAGGCGGCGGAATGACCTTTACTGGCTGGTTCCAGTCCAATCTCGGTGACGGCTTTGGCTGGTTTGTCGGCACCACGGTGCTGATCCTCGCTATCGTACTGCCGGTGATGGTCGGCGTCGCCATGGCGGTTTATGCCGATCGCAAGATCTGGGCGGCGATGCAGATGCGGCGCGGCCCCAATGTCGTCGGGCCGTTCGGGCTGTTGCAGACCTTTGCCGACGCGGCGAAGCTGTTCCTGAAGGAAACCATCATCCCGTCGGGGGCATCGAAAGTAGTGTTCATGCTGGCGCCGATGATCAGTTTCGTGCTGGCGCTGGCGATCTGGGCGGTGATGCCATTCGATGCCGGGCTGGTGCTCGCCGATTTGAATGTCGGGTTGCTCTATGTGTTCGCCATCTCCTCGATGGGGGTTTACGGCATCATCATGTCAGGCTGGGCGTCGAACTCCAAATATCCGTTTCTTGGCGGGCTTCGGTCTGCGGCGCAGATGGTCAGTTATGAAGTGTCGATGGGCTTTATCCTGGTCGCGGTGATGCTCTATGCGCAAAGCCTCAACCTGTCCGACATCGTGATGGCACAGAAGGGCAATGTGCTCGGCATCCTGAACGGCAACATCTTCAACCCGCTGCTGTTTCCGATGGGGATCATGTTCTTTATCACCGCGCTGGCGGAAACCAACCGGCCGCCGTTCGATCTGCCCGAGGCGGAATCGGAGCTGGTGGCTGGCTACCAGGTCGAATATTCGTCGATGAGCTTTGCGCTGTTCTTCCTCGGCGAATACGCCAACATCCTGTTCATGTGCGCGCTGGTGCCGGTTCTGTTCCTCGGCGGCTGGCTGCCGCCGCTGGATTGGGCGCCGCTCTATTTTATCCCGGGCTTTGTCTGGATGCTCGGCAAGATGGCCTTCATGTTTTTCGTCTTCGCCTGGGTGAAGGCTGCCGTGCCGCGCTATCGCTATGACCAGCTGATGCGGCTGGGGTGGAAAGTGTTCCTGCCGCTGTCGCTGTTCTGGGTGGTCGTGGTTTCGGGCTGGCTGATGTTCTTTACCGACAAATTCGTAAGCGCGCCGGGGAGTGTGATGTTGTGACCGCCGTGTTGCGTGCTGCCAAATCCCTGCTGCTGATCGAGTTCATCACCGGGCTGCGGCTGACGCTGAGCTATTTCTTCCGGCCCAAGGTGACGCTCAACTACCCTTACGAAAAAGGCCCGATTTCACCGCGGTTCCGCGGTGAACATGCGCTGCGCCGCTATCCCAATGGCGAGGAACGCTGCATCGCCTGCAAGCTGTGCGAGGCGGTGTGTCCGGCGCAGGCGATCACCATCGAGGCGGAACCGCGTGACGATGGTTCGCGCCGCACCACGCGGTACGACATTGACATGACCAAATG
Organism: Polymorphobacter sp.; assembly: GCA_049318305.1. Classification (GTDB taxonomy): domain Bacteria; phylum Pseudomonadota; class Alphaproteobacteria; order Sphingomonadales; family Sphingomonadaceae; genus Sandarakinorhabdus. The sequence continues at coordinate 13,171 of JBMOGO010000026.1, read as the reverse complement.
CATTTATTGCGGGCTGTGCCAGGAGGCGTGCCCGGTCGATGCGATCGTCGAGGGGCCGAATTTCGAATTCGCCACGGAAACGCGCGAGGAACTGATTTACGACAAGGGCAAGTTGCTGGCCAACGGCGACAAATGGGAACGCGCGATCGCAGCGAACCTGGCGGCGGACGCGAAATGGCGGTGATTTTGTTGTTTTCCCCCACCCCATCCCTCCCCACTCTCCGCTGCGCGGGGAGGGAGGGGGCCGTATGACCACCGCCATTTTCGCTTTTTACCTGTTCTCCGTGGTGCTGCTGACCGCGGCCGTCATGGTCATCCTGTCGAAGAACCCGGTGCATTCGGTGCTCTGGCTGATCGTGGCCTTCTTCAACGCCGGCGGGCTGTTCATCCTGCTCGGCGCCGAGTTCCTCGCGATGCTGCTGATCATCGTCTATGTCGGCGCCGTCGCGGTGCTCTTCCTGTTTGTCGTGATGATGCTCGATGTCGATTTTGCGACGCTGCGATCGGGGTTCTTCCGCTATCTGCCGCTCGGGTTGGCGGTTTCGGGGGTAATCCTCGCCGAGATTCTGCTTGCGGTCGGCACCTGGGTGCCGGGCACTGGTGTTGCGATGTTCGATGCGCTGGCCGGGCCGCCGCCGGGAATGACCAATACACAATGGATCGGATCGGTGCTCTACACGCGATATCTCTATGTCTTCCAGGCGTCGGGGCTGGTGCTGCTCGTTTCGATGATCGGCGCCATCGTGCTGACGCATCGCCAGCGCATTGGCACCAAACGCCAGAGCATCGCTGCGCAAGTGGCGCGCACGCCGGCCAATGCGGTGCATCCGACGCGGCCCGGCGTGGGCCAGGGGGTCGAGCTGTGATCGGTCTGAGCCACTATCTCGCGGTGTCGGCGGCGCTGTTCGTGCTGGGGGTGCTCGGCATCTTCATCAACCGCAAGAATGTCATCATCATCCTGATGTCGATCGAGCTGATCCTGCTGTCGGTGAACATCAATTTCGTGGCGTTTTCGGCGTATCTGCACGATATTCACGGCCAGATTTTCGCGATGTTCGTGTTGACAGTCGCGGCCGGCGAGGCTGCGGTCGGGCTGGCGATCCTGGTCATCTATTTCCGCAACCGCGGCACGATCGCGGTTGACGATACCGACATGATGAAGGGCTGAGCCACGTTGATCCAGCTCCTTGTCTTTTTGCCGTTGTTGACGGCGCTGGTGGCTGGCCTTGGCGGCCGGGTCATCGGGCATACCAGCGCCAAGTTCCTCACCACCGGTGGGTTGTTCCTGTCGGCGGCGCTGTCCTGGGTGATTTTCTCGCAGTTCTGGCTCGATAACGCGCCCGCAACAGTAGTGCCGGTGCTCGACTGGATTCAGTCGGGTGACTTGAACGTCGGCTGGGCCTTGAAGGTCGACACACTGACCGCGGTCATGCTTGTCGTCGTCACCAGCGTGTCGGCGCTCGTCCACCTCTATTCCTGGGGCTATATGGAGGAAGACCCGTCGCAATCGCGGTTCTTCGCCTATCTGTCGCTCTTCACCTTTGCCATGCTGATGCTGGTGACCGCCGATAACTTGGTCCAGATGTTCTTCGGCTGGGAAGGGGTAGGGCTGGCGTCGTACCTGCTGATTGGCTTCTGGTATCACAAGCCCTCCGCTAACGCCGCGGCGATCAAGGCGTTTGTCGTCAATCGCGTCGGGGATTTCGGCTTTTCGCTGGGAATCTTCGCGACGTTCATGGTGTTCGGCACCGTGTCGATCGATGCGATTTTGGCGGCAGTGCCGGGGCAGGCGGGTGCGACCTTCTCGTTCCTCGGCGCGCGTTTCGACGTGATGACCACCATCTGCCTGCTGTTGTTCGTCGGCGCGATGGGCAAGTCGGCGCAGCTTGGCCTGCACACTTGGCTGCCCGATGCGATGGAGGGGCCGACCCCGGTTTCGGCGCTGATCCATGCGGCAACGATGGTGACCGCCGGTGTTTTCATGGTCTGCCGCCTGTCGCCGATGTTCGAAGCCAGCGAGACGGCGCAGCATGTGGTGACCTATGTCGGGGCGATTACCGCGTTGTTCGCGGCGAGCGTCGCGCTGGTGCAGACCGACATCAAGCGCGTCATCGCTTATTCGACCTGTTCGCAGCTCGGCTACATGTTCTTTGCGGCCGGTAGCGGTGCCTATGGCGCCGCGATGTTCCACCTGTTCACGCATGCGTTCTTCAAGGCGCTGCTGTTCCTCGGCGCCGGGTCGGTGATCCATGCGATGCACCATGAGCAGGACATGCGCTTTTACGGCGGCCTGCGGAAGCATATCCCGATCACCTTTGCGCTGATGACGGTGGGGACGCTGGCATTGACCGGGTTCTTCTTCACCGCGGGCTATTATTCCAAGGATGCGATATTGGAAGCGGCGTTCGCCAACGGCTCGAGCGCGTCGCAGTTCGCGTTTTTCGTCGGGGCTCTCGTGGCGCTGCTGACCAGTTTCTATTCGTGGCGGCTGGTGTTCCTGACCTTTTACGGCGCACCGCGCTGGGCGGGGTCGGAGCATATCCAGCACGCGCTGCACGACGCGCATGGCCATGACGCGCATGGCCATGACGCGCATCGCGCGCCGGCCACGGGCGATGGTGGCTATCACCCGCACGAAAGCCCCTGGTCGATGCTGTTGCCGCTGTTCGTGCTCGGCTCCGGGGCCTTGCTGGCCGGCTGGGTGTGGCACGAAAAATTCGTCGGCGCGGAAGAGGGCGCGTCCTTCTGGCGCGGCAGCCTCGCCTTCCGCGAGCATCTGATGCACGCCATGCATGAGGTGCCGGCCTGGGTGGTGTGGACGCCGTCGGTGGCGTTCTTCCTGGGGCTCGGCGCGGCGTGGTTCGCCTATCTCAAGTCGCCCGACGTGCCGGGCAGGCTCGCCGGCGCGGTGCCGGCGCTGTACCGCTTCCTGACCCACAAATGGTATTTCGATGAGCTTTACGACGCGCTGTTTGTGCGGCCGTCGTTCGCCATCGGGCGCTTCCTCTGGGTGCGCGGCGACCAGCAGACCATCGATCGCTTCGGCCCCGATGGCGCAGCGGCAGCCGTCGCCAGCGGCGCCCGCGCGGCAAAGCGCTTCCAGTCGGGCTATGTCTATTCCTATGCGCTGGTCATGCTGATCGGTCTGGCTGCCGCCGCCGCGTGGTTTGCGCCGATGGCGTTCGTTGCAGGCGGCAAATGATGCTTTCGTTGATGATCTTGCTGCCCGTCGCGGCGGCGGTGTTGCTGGCGGTGCTGCCCGGGGTCACCGATGGCCGGGCGCGTGTCGCGGCGCTGGTGGTGACGCTGGCCGAATTCGCGCTTGGGCTGATGCTGTGGGCCGGCTTCGACAATGGCGGCGCGTCGTTCCAGTTCACCGAGAACCTGCCGTTGTTCGCGCCCTATCTGGCGTGGCACCTGGGCGTCGACGGGATTGCGCTGATGCTGATCCTGCTCAGCGTGTTCCTGATGCCGCTGTGCATTCTGGCGTCATGGGAAAGCGTGCAGAAACGCGTGCCTGAATATATGGCGGCGTTCCTCGTCATGGAATCGCTGATGATCGGCACCTTTGCGGCGCGCGACATCTTTCTCTTCTATCTGTTCTTCGAAGCCGGGCTGATTCCGATGTTCCTGATCATCGGCATCTGGGGTGGCGCACGGCGCATTTATGCGTCCTACAAATTCTTCCTCTACACCCTGCTCGGGTCGGTGCTGATGCTGGTCGGCATGATGTACATGGTCGGGCAGGTGGGCAGTACCGATATCGGCGTGCTGTCGGCGTATAACTTTGATGTCGATGCGCAATTCTGGCTGTTCCTGGCGTTTTTCGCCTCGTTCGCGGTCAAGATGCCGATGTGGCCGGTGCACACCTGGCTGCCCGATGCTCACGTCGAGGCGCCGACAGCGGGCTCGGTCATTCTCGCCGGCGTGCTGCTCAAGCTGGGCGGATACGGCTTTGTGCGATTCTCGTTACCCATGCTCCCTGATGCGTCGGCGCAGCTGATCTGGCTGGTGTTCGCACTGTCGATGGTGGCGGTAGTCTACACCTCGCTCGTCGCGCTGGTGCAGACCGACATGAAGAAGCTGATCGCTTATTCTTCGGTGGCGCATATGGCTTTCGTGACGGCGGGTCTGTTCGCGCTCAACACACAGGGTATCGAAGGCTCGCTGGTGATGATGCTCAGCCATGGCCTGGTGTCTGGCGCGTTGTTCCTGTGCGTCGGCGTGATTTACGACCGGCTGCACACCCGCGAGATCGCGCGCTATGGCGGGCTGGCCGACACCATGCCGAAATATGCGTTGTTCTTCCTGTTCTTCACCATGGCGAGCGTCGGCCTGCCGGCCACCAGTGGCTTTGTCGCCGAATTCCTGGTGCTGATCGGCCTGTATCAGACCAGCACCTGGGCGACGTTCGTGATGACGACCGGTATCATCCTCGGCGCCGCCTATATGCTGTGGCTTTATCGCCGCGTGGCGTTCGGTGCCGCAGCGGGTGACGACACCCGCGCCATGCCGGACTTGAGCGTGCGCGAAGTAGCGATCTTGCTGCCGATCGCGCTCGCCGTGCTTTGGATGGGGATTTACCCTAAAAGCTTTCAGGACCCGATGAAGCCCGCCGTGGCACGGGTGGTGGCGCGGCTGGAAGGCCGCGCCCTGGCGACGTTGCCGACCGACATGACCATCCTCGCCGGAACGCCGGCGCCGGTTGCCGAGCATCAGGGCGCGCACCCATGAACCCGACCTTTGTCTCCATCCTGACCGCCGGCCCGGAACTGGTGCTCACCATCGGCTCGCTGCTGACGCTGATGCTCGGGACGTTTCTGGGGCAAGACAAGGCGCTACGGCCGCTGACCTATGTGGCTGTGCTGATCCTTGCGATCGCCGGCTATGCCGTCCTCGATGGGCAGTCGGCGACGGCGTTCGATGGTCTGTATATCGCCGACAGTTTTTCGGGCTTCGTCAAGGTGATGATCCTGGCCGCAGCGGCGGCTTCGATGCTGCTGGCGCTGCCCTATCTTGCCGATGCGAAAACCGGTCGTTTCGAATATCCGGTGCTGCTGATGCTGGCGACGCTGGGCATGTGCATGATGGTTAGCGCCAATGACATGCTGTCGCTTTATGTCGGGCTGGAACTGACCAGTCTCGCCTCCTATGTGCTCGCCGCCTTTCACCGCGGTGAATCGCGATCGTCGGAAGCCGGGCTGAAGTATTTCGTGCTGGGCGCGCTGGCGTCGGGCATCCTGCTGTACGGCATCACCCTGGTTTACGGCTTTGCCGGGAGCACGGGTTTCCCGGCGATCGCCGAGGTGCTCGCCGGCCAGTCGGATCGTTCGCTGGGCGTGCTCTTCGGGCTGGTGTTCATCCTGTCGGGGCTGGCCTTCAAGATTTCGGCGGTGCCGTTCCATATGTGGACCCCCGATGTTTATGAAGGCGCGCCGACGCCGGTGGCGGCGTTCTTTTCAGCAGCGCCCAAGGCGGCGGCACTGGGGTTGATGGTCCGCGTGCTCGTCGTCGCCTTTGCGCCGATGGTGGCGGATTGGCAGCAGATCATCATTTTCCTGGCAGTGGCTTCAATGGGCCTGGGCGCCGTGGGTGCCATCGGTCAGACCAACATCAAGCGGCTGCTCGCCTATTCCTCGATCGCCAATGTCGGTTTCGCGCTGGTCGGGCTGGCTGCCGCCACGTCATTGGGCATCGAGGCGTTGCTTTTCTATACCGCCGTCTACTTGGCGATGACGCTGGGCAGCTTTCTTGTGGTGCTGCAACTGCGCCGCGCCGATGGGGCGCCGGTCGAATTGCTCAGCGACCTTTCGGGCCTGTCGAAGGTGCGACCCGGCCTCGCGGCGGCGCTAGCGATCTTCATGTTCAGTCTCGCCGGCATCCCGCCGCTGCTCGGTTTCTGGCCAAAATTCGCGGTTTTCCAGGCCGCCATCGCCGCCGGGCTGGTCCCACTGGCGATCATCGGCTTCATCGCATCGGTGGTGGCGGCTTATTACTATCTGCGTCTGATCAAGGTCATGTATTTCGATGAACCCGGCGTTGCCGTGGGCAGCGATGGCGGGCGGATTAACGGCGTGATGATCGCCGGGGCGGCGCTGTTCTGCTCTCCGGTCGGAATGCTGGCGATCACGCCGCTCGTAGCCGCGGCCGGGCGTGCGTCGGCATCGCTGTTTGCGGTTGCGGGTTGATTGCGAACGCCTTCACCCATCTCGCCGAGGTGGGATCGACCAATGACTGGCTGTTGGCGCGGGCGGCGGAATTGCCCGACGGCCATTGGGTGATCGCCGATCGCCAGACCGCCGGGCGGGGCCGGCGCGGGCGCACCTGGCTCGATTCGGGGTCGGATCAGGTCGGCAACCTCATGGCATCGGTGCTGGTGCGCGCCGATGGCCCGGTGCAGCAACTATCTTTCGTGGCGGCACTGGCGCTGCGCGCGGCGCTGGCAATCGATGACCGGATCAAGCTGAAATGGCCCAACGACCTGTTGCTTGATGGCGTGAAAGTGTCGGGCATTCTGCTCGAACGGGCGGGCGACGCGCTGATCATCGGCACCGGCGCCAATCTGCACAGTCACCCGCAGGGCACTGAACGGCCATCAACATCACTTGTGGCCGCCGGCCTTGTGCCGCCGAGGCCGCTCGATTTGTTGGCGCGATTGATGCCAGCGTTCGCGGAGTATCGCTCGCTATGGGCCGCGCAGGGTTTTGAACCGATTCGCAGCCGCTGGTTGCAATATGCTGCCGCTGTTGGTGATCGCATGACCGCGCGCCTGGGGTCGGAAACGCTCGAGGGCCGGTTTGAAGGGCTGGCGGCCGATGGCGCGCTGGCGCTGCGGCTCGATGACGGGCAGTTGCGGCCGGTGCACGCCGGCGAAGTCTTTGCGTTGTAGGAGGCACCATGCTGCTCGCCATCGACGTCGGCAACACCAACATCGTCTTTGCCATTTGCGAAGGCGAAACCATCAAATGGCGCTGGCGCATCTCCACCGACGGCCAGCGCACCGCCGATGAGTATGCGGTCTGGCTGCACCAGTTGATGCAGCTGGAAGGGGTGGAGCGCACCCTGATCGATGCCGCGATCATCGCCACGGTGGTGCCTCCGACCTTGTTCAACCTGCAACGCCTGTGCCGTAAATATTTCAATGTCGAACCGCTGGTCTGCGCCATCGGCGAGGTGGATTTCGGGCTGAAGATCGACTTGCCCAATCCCGCCGAAGTCGGTGCGGACCGCATCGTCAACGCGATCGCGGCGCATCACGAGCAGCCGGGCAATCTGATCGTTGTCGACTTCGGCACCGCCACCACCTTCGACGTGGTTGCCGCCGATGGCAGCTACAAGGGCGGGGTGATCGCGCCGGGCATCAACCTGTCGATGGATGCGCTGTACCAGGCCGCGGCGAAGTTGCCGCGCATCGCCGTCGAGCCACCGACCAGCCCCGGCGGCGGCAATCTGGGGGTTATCGGCAAGGGAACCGTGCACGCCATGCAGTCCGGCGTGTTCTGGGGCTATGTCGGCCTCATTGAAGGATTGGTGGCGCGCATTACATCAGAGATCGGTCCACCCGTCACGGTGATCGCCACTGGCGGTCTTGCCACATTGTTCAACCGTCATACTTCGGCCATCGATAGCGTCGATGGCGACCTGACTATTCGCGGTTTGATCCGCATTCACGCCCTCAATCAGGGCAAAAACTGAAAACCTGGAAAAGAATTTTTTTAATGAAACCTGGTAACGAACTGATTTTCCTGCCGCTTGGCGGGTCGGGTGAGATTGGCATGAACGTCAACCTCTATGGCTGCAACGGCAAATGGGTGATGGTCGATCTCGGCATGACCTTTGCCGACCCATCCTATCCTGGCGTCGAACTGGTGCTACCCGACCTCAGCTTCATTGAGGAACGCGCGGCCGATCTGCTCGGGATCGTGCTGACCCATGGCCATGAGGACCATATCGGCGCCATCCCCTATCTCGCCAACGACCTGGGTGTACCACTTTACGCGACGCCATTCACGGCCGGCCTGATCGCCAAAAAACTGGAAGAGGAAGGCCTGACCAAGGAGGTCAAGCTCAACATTATCCCGATGGGCGGGACCTTGCAGCTTGGTGATTTCGGCTTTCGCTATGTCGCGCTGGCGCATTCGATTCCCGAAGGCAATGCGCTGGTCATTGATACGCCCTATGGCCGGATTTTCCACACCGGTGACTGGAAGCTGGATGACGGCCCGTTGCTCGGCACGCCGGCGTCGGCCGCCGAATTGACCGCGATCGGTGACTCTGGCGTGCTCGCCATGGTCGGCGATTCGACCAATGTGTTCAACAACGAAGCCTCGGGCAGCGAAACCGATGTGCGCGAGGGGCTTTTGAAGGTCGTCAAGGCGCGCAAGAAGGGCCGGGTGGTCGTTACCACTTTCGCATCGAACGCGGCGCGTCTGGCGACGCTCGGCTATGTCGCCAAGGAGAGCGGGCGTCACCTGGTGCTTGCCGGCCGGTCGATGGACCGCATCACCCAGGTCGCCAAGGCGACGGGCTATCTGAAGGACATGCCGCCGACCCTATCGTGGAACGACGCTGCCAACATGGACCCGTCGAAGCTGCTGATCCTGTGCACCGGTGCGCAGGGCGAGCCGATGGCCGCGCTCAGCCGCATCGCCAATGGCTCGCACCCGGTGCTGAAGCTGGAGCCAGGCGATCTGGTGGTTTATTCGTCGAAGCAGATCCCGGGTAATGAACTCGCCATCGGGCGGGTGCAGAATGCGCTGGCAACCCGCGGCATCGAAGTCATCACCGAAAAACAGGCACATGTGCATGTGTCGGGCCACCCTGGCCGCCCGGAACTGGAAGCCATGTATGAATGGATTCGCCCCGAAATGGCGATTCCTGTGCATGGCGAGCGGCGCCACATGGAGGCCCATGCCGCGCTGGCGCTCGAAACCGGCGTGAAGAAGGCGATGGTGCCGATCAACGGCAGTGCCATTCGCCTCGCCCCCAATGGCCCCAAGCTGCTCAGCCATGAAAAGGCCGGACGTCTCGTGCTCGATGGCGATGTCATCTTGCCGGCCGATGGTGCGACGATCGTCGAGCGCCGCCGCTTGCTGGCGAGCGGCCACATGGGCGTGACCGTGGTCATCGACCGTGACGGCAAGCTGGCGGCGCCGCCGGCGGTGACGGCGCAGGGTGTGCCGGTGGAGGAAGACAAGGCCGATTTCCTGGGCCAGTGCGCCGATGCCGCTGCTGCCGCGGCGTCGAAGGGCGACCGCAAGAACGCCGAAAAGTACCAGGAAGCGATCCGTGTGGCGGTCCGCCGTGTGGCGCGCGAATGGACCGGCAAGAAGCCGGTGACCGATGTGCAGGTGGTGCAGCTCTGACGCTTTTCCTCCGAGCGGGAGGGAAGACGGCAGCAGGGAGTGAACGACCATGAAACCCGCATCCGCCATTGCCATCTACCTGCTGTTCTGGTCGCTGACGCTGTTTGCCGTCCTGCCGTTCGGTGTGCGCACCACGCGGGAGGAGGGCGGCGATCCGGTCCCGGGGCAGGCGGATTCTGCCCCGGCCAACCCGATGCTCGGCAAGAAATTGCTGTGGACGACGGTCATCGCCACCAGCCTGTTCGCGCTGTTTTATGCCAATTATGTCGCTGGCTGGGTTGTGCTCGATGATATTCCGGGCTGGGAAGATACCGGGCCCTATCGCCCGCGCTGATCGGCGCGGCGCACGGCAGCGATGAAGGCCGTAAGCTTGGCGGTATCGAGCGCGCCACCGGTACGGATGCCGGAGCACAGGTCGACACCGAATGGCCGCACCTGGGCGATGGCCGCACCGACATTGGCTGCCGTCAGGCCGCCAGCGAGGAACACCGGCACCGGGCTGGCAGCGACAAAGCGCGCGCTGATCGCCCAGTCATGAACATCGCCGGTGCCGCCGAGCGTTGGCACGGCAGCGCCTGGGCGCCCCGAATCGAGCAGGAAAGCGTGGACATGCGGCGCATAGGCCGGGATCAAATCGAGCGCGCTTTCGCCTTCGACGTGAATGACCTGCACCCGCCGGATATGGGGCAAAAGCGCCGCAAGGCGTGCCGATTCGTCCGGATCGATGTGGCGGACGATTTGTACCACCGGCGCTCCGGCGCGGTGGACATGGTCGGCGATGGCGTCGGCGCAGGTTTCACTGGTCAACAGAAAAGCGGCAACCGGCGGCGGCACTGCAGCCGCAATTTGTGCAATCAGATCGTCGGCAATCGGCCCGGGGCCTGATGGCATGCGCCCCACCAACCCGACCGCATCGGCACCCGCCTCAACCGCCATCGCCATTTCGGACAGCGATGCCATGCAGCAGGTCTTGATCCGCGTCACCCGAAGCGGCCGACCGCCTGCCCAAGCGCGATATACAAGCGGCCGATGTTGGACGACAGCAGCGTTACTGCTAGCGACCGGCCTTCGCGATCGGGCATGACATGGCCGATCAGCGCTTCGAATTCCTCGATATAATGCGTTGCCTCGGTGCGGAATTCGGCATCATGCTCGAAGTGCCGGGCGATGGCGCGGGTGCCATTGGCATCAAGCCGTTCGACGATGCGGCGGGCAAAAATGCTCTTGTCGCCCTTCAGGTAATTGTCCCAGGCGGTGTCCTCGATATCGAAGGCGAGCAGCGCGGCGATGTCGATGGTGGCGGCCTGCATCGATTCGATCATCAGGCTGGACCGCCGGGCCAGCGAGCTGCGCGCCCGGATTTCATAGCGGGTATCGGTTTCGTCGATGCGCTGTTCGACGCCGGCGACGGTTTCGGTCAGCGCCAGCAAGCGTTTTGTTACTCGTTCCGCCGCGGCCTGGCCGGCGGCGGCGACGCGTTCGTGCAGCACCTCGACCTCTGCCAGCCGGGCGCGGATCGGTGCACCAAAAGCCAGCTCGGCACGTGACGTTCCGGCCTGGTCGAGTGCAGCTTCGGCTTCGGCGACGACGCTCGACAGGGTTTCGCGCATCGTGCCGGCAGTCTGGTTGGCGATATCGCGAACGCGGCCGAACACTTCAATCAGCTGGGTGGAGGCGGCGAGCGAGGCGCTGCCGGTCAGCGTGTCGATATCGGCCAATGCATTGCGCGCCGCGGTCAGTTCGGCACCAAGTTGCACGGCCGCGGCATCGAGCGATTCGCGGGCACGGTCTAGCTGATGCTGGGCTTCGGCGATGCTGTTGCGACCGCTGTCGAGCGGCAACGACAACTGGTCGGCGCGCTCGTGCAGGTCGGACAGGCGGATGGCCATGTCGTCGAGCTGGGGAAGCGCGGCGGGCAGGGCAATGTTGAGCGAATCAAAGGTTTCGACCGCAGCGATGCCGACTGTGCCAAGCCTATCTTCGACTGCTGACAGTGCATTTTCGGTGGCAGCGATCGGTTCGCCCAAACGGTGAATGGCCTCGCGGGCTTCATTCATGCGCTGGGTGATGGTTTCCAGCGTGCTGGTGCCGGTGTTGGCGCTGTTGTTGAGCTTGGCGTCGAGAATGGTGAAACCGCGCGAGACATCATCGATCAGCGCATTGGCGTTGGCAGCCTGCACGCCGATTTCAGCGCCCAGCGATTGGGCATCGCCGAGCAGCGCCTGCAGACGGGCATCGATCTGGCGGGCGGCTTCCCCGCCGATATGATCGAGCGTCACCCGGGCCTGGTCGACGCTGGCGAGCATCGCGCCGATCTGGGCGTGGACGCCGTCACGTGTGGCATCCATCGCCTGGGCTGTGCGCAGGAACGCCGCATCAACGCCTTCGACCAGCCGGGCCAGCGGTGCGGTGATGGCATTTTCGGCGGTAATAGCGGCCGCGTTGACGGCCGTGATGCTGGCCTGGGTACGGGCGGCGGCGGCTTCGGCCTGGGCATCGCCCTCCCGCCCGGCGCGGTGCAACTGCGCCAGCAACGATTCGGTTTCGGCCAATTGGCGCTGCAAATTGCCAGCAGCGGTGCCGAGCAAGGCCAGCAGCGATTCCGCCTGGCCAATGGCGACGGGGGTGGCGGTGCCAAGCGTGACCGTCGCTGCTTCGGTGTTCAAGCTGACCGCAGTCAAGCGCGCGCCGCTCGCATCGAGCCGGGTCGCTGCGTCGTTCAATGCCATTTGGTGGCGCTCCACTGGCGCGCCGATTGCTTCGATGGTGGCGGCGAGCCGTGCCATGCGGTTTTCGAGATCAGTCAATGCACTGCCCGCCTGATCGAGCTTGCGCTGAGTGAAATCGGCATGCGCAGCTGCCAGTGCGGTGCGCGCGGCGCGCGTGCCGGAGGCGTCGCGAAGACGTCCGGCAATCAGCCAGATGATCGCCAGTGGCGCCAAGAGCATCAGCGCCATGCCCGACCCCGCGGCAATCGATTGCAGCAGCGGCGGCACCATGAGGCCTGGTACCAGCGTCAGCACGCCGAAGCCGCCCAGCGCCACCAACCAGAGCAGCGACGCCAGCAGCGCCAGCACCAGCGGCCATTTGCGCGGTGGCGGTAGGTCGCTGGTGTCGATCAGGCTGTCGGTCATCCGGCTGTCCGTGGTGAATGGTCGGAAAGGGGCATTTCCGGTGATGGCGCACCGACAACGCCGGCTTCCCGCCGGCGCAAGCGCCACGCCATTATCACGGCAATCAGACTCAACCCCACAATCTCCCAAATCCAGTAAGCCTTGGGATTGCCGGCAAGGCAAGCCAGCGCGATTACCAAGGTGCGATTGTTGGCTGACAGGATGCAAAGGCCGCGCACCAGCGGCGCCGTGGCGGCGAGATATTCGGCCTGGCGTTCGGGATGGGCGGCGAGCATTGTGTCGACGTCGCGCGCGCCGCTGCCCAGCCGTTGTTCGACCCAGTTATAGCCGCGTTCGATGCCAAAGCCCGATGGCGCCCGCACTTCGGTGGCAAAGCTGCCGCGCGCGCGCAATCCGAGCGAAGGCACCAGCGTGAAAGACAGGTCTGAATGCCAGAGCTGGCCGGTATAGCGGGAGTTGGACGGCTCACCGTTTGCCTGCGGCAGGTTGGTCACCATCAGCAGTTCGGGATACTCGGGGTGACGGTCGCGTGGCAGGGAATCGTGCCGGTCGAGCTCGCCGAAACGGCGGCTGAACTCTATGTGCCGTTCGCGCGTGATCTTCTGCCCGCGCAGCAGCAGCACGCCGTGGTCGAGGAAGGCACGGTACACGCCCCCGAACTCCGACTCGCCG
>JBMOGO010000025.1:0-35845 GCA_049318305.1 Polymorphobacter sp. | reverse complement strand
TGCGGCCTTCGCCGCGCTGCTCGTTGCGGCCTTCGCCGCGCTGCTCGTTGCGGCCTTCGCCGCGCTGCTCGTTGCGGCCATCATTCCGCTGCTCGCCGCGAATCTCGTCGGTGCGGTCATCGCCGCCGCGGGCTTCGTCGCCTTCGTCCTCGTCATCGCCTTCGCCGTCATCATTGGCGCCGGCATAGCCGCTGTTGTCGTCGTCATAGCTGTCGCGGCCGCGCTGGCGGTTGGTATCCGGCGTCTTGTCGCGATAATCGCCGAGCACGCGGTAATAATGGTCCGCATATTGCAGATAATATTCCGCCGTCACCCGGTCTCCGGCCTGTTGCGCATCGCGCGCCAGGGCGCGGTATTTCTCCAGCAGCTGGCTGGCGTTACCGCGCTGGCGGTTATCGAGCCGGTTGCCGTAATTGTTGCCGCCGCCCATTTGCTGCGGCCGCGGGCCATTATTGTTGTTACCGCCGCGGCGCCGCCGGTTCTGGTTGTTTCTGATCAACTTGGCGTCCCCGTATGAACGGACGGCATATGCCGTGATGCTGGTGTGTTCGACCGTGTGTTCCGGCTTTTGCCTCTGGCGCACCCTGTGAGTGCCGCCGCCGATCCTGCAATGTCGAAGGGTAAGGGACTTTATCCACCTCACCTGCCTTAGGCTCTAGCGGTGATTGGTGCCGCTTCCAAGCGAAAAAGCGCTTTCGCGTTCCCGGAGGCACAAACCCCTATCGCGCCAGTTCGACCAGCTCGTACCAGGTCTGCATATAACCCCCTACCCCGCCGCAGACGAAGATCGCGTCATCGTCCGCTGTCACCCACATGTCATAGGGCGGGTGCTGGGTGCCGCCCATTGCGGCTTCATCGACAAAGCGGAAATGCCGGCACTGGAACGTCCCGGCAGCCACGGTGCGTTCGGCCTCCCCGACATATTCGAGGTGGATATCGACCCGCGCCAGCATCGGCGGCGTCGCACCGCGATGATCGGGCGATGGCAGCAACACGGTGATGTGGCGGCGATGCGGGCCCTTGGTAACGTCCATGCACCGCGTCAGATAGCCATCCCCCACGATCGGATGCGTGCCGAACCCGGCCAGGCCATCGGGAATCGCCATGCGCTGCGACACTCGGCCGATGCTTGGGCCAAAGCTTTCGCAATGGGCCACGCCGGCTGCATGGTCGAACCACACCCAGCCCGTCCCCAGGAACTTGTCATCGAGCGAAAGCCGCACCTGGCAATCCATCGGTCGCCCATCCGCGCCCAAGGAATAGAGCACATCCCGCATCACCGTCGGTGACGGCTCCTCGATCTCGCAATGCGCGCGGATGGTCACTGCGCCATCGCCGTGACGGGTAAAGGCAAAATCCTCGCGGCCGCGTTCCTGGTCCAGCCGCTCCGGCTTCTTGCTCGTGTACCGGATCGCCCCGGTGATGCGCCGGTGGGGCATCATCGCGACACCTTCGGCGCCGCCCCCGCCATCGCCGCGAACAATTGCGCCGGGTCCTGTCGCAACATGCCGAGCAGCGCCATTTCCATGCCGCCAGCGCGGCCCACCGGGATTTCCGGCGTGCCCAACGCCAGCGCATCAAGGATCTGCGCAGCCGCTTCATCGATGCTGATACCCGCGTTGACCGGATCATCGCTGGGGCCATTAACGCTGCCATCGCCCTTCAGCGCATTGTCGGCGATGCCGGTGGCGACGAACCCGGGCGTCAGCACATGCACCGACACGCCATATTGGGCGATTTCGGCGCGCAGTGCGTCGGACCAGCCGACCATGGCGTGTTTCGCCGCACAATAGCCGGTGCGCAGCGGCGACCCGACCTTGCCGGCCACCGAGGCATTGTTGACGATAGCGCCCGATCCGCGCTTCACCATCGCCGGCAACACCAGCTGCGTCAGCCGCAGCGGCGCGAAGAAATCCACCTCCATGATGGTGCGATAGACGTCAAACTGCGTATCGAGCGCCAAGCTGCGCTGCGAAATCCCGGCATTGTTGACCAAGATATCGATGCCGCCGGTCTTCGCCTCGGCCTCCGCCACCACTTCGGGCAAGATCGTCAGGTCGGTCGCCTCGAACGGCAGCAGCAGCGTCGATGCCTGGCACCGTCCCGCCACTTCGGCGAGCGCCGCCTGCCGCCGCCCTGACAACACCAAACGCGCGCCCGCGCGCGCGAAGGCCGTCGCCAGCCCGGCGCCGATGCCCGACGATGCGCCGGTGATCCAGATGGTTTTTCCCGTGAATTCCATGCTGTCGCTCCCTTCAGGTCGATGCCGCCATCTGCGCACCCATTCCCGCCATCATGTCGAACACCTGGTCGGGATTGCTGCGCTTCAGATCGAGCAGCGCCATTTCGGGGCCGCGGCCAACCGGAATCTCGCGCTGGCCCGCCTTGAAGCCAGCAATGATGGTTGCAGCGGCCTCTTCGGCGGTAATACCCCGGTCAGGCACGGTGCCGTTGATCGGGCTGCCTTGCCCATTCAGCGCCCGCACCGAAATTGCCGTGCGCACAAAGCCGGGAACAATGGTGGTCACGTCAATACCATCGTGCGCTACCTCGCTGCGCAGCGAATCGAAAAAGCCCATGACGGCGTGTTTAGCCGCACAATAGCCGCTGGCGCTCGGGTTGCCGAACTTGCCAGAAAGGCTCGCAACGGCCGCGATATGGCCTTGCCCCCGCGCCAGCATGGCCGGCAGAACCAGCTGCGTCAGTCGCGCCGGGACGAAGAAGTTGATCTCCATAAGGTCGCGATAGACCACCATGTCCGTGTCGGCGACAAAACTGCGCTGGGCGACGCCGGCATTGTTGATCAGCATGTCGATGTGCCCGGTGACGCCTTGCGCCCGCGTCACCATTGCCGGCAACACCGCGAGGTCCGCGGCGTCAAAAGCTATTGCTGTCGACCCCTGGCACGCGGCCGACACTTCAGTCAGCGCGGCCTCGTTGCGGCCCGACAGGATCAGTGTTGCCCCTTCCGCCGCCAGCGCCAGTGCCAAGCCGCGGCCGATGCCCGACGACGCGCCGGTTATCCAGATGGTTTTGCCGGCGATATCCATTGCTTTTCCCTTGCAGAGCCTCCGGCGGCTGGGGCCTTGGCCCCAGACCCCATTTATCCGAGCCTTAGCGCCGGCACGCCGATCAGCATGGGGTGGACCCACAGCACCAGCGCCCAAAGCGCGACGCCGCCGACCGTTGCCACCAGCCCCGGCAGTGCGCTGTTCCATGCCGCCCGGCCGCGCAGTTGCGCCCCGAACGGCACGAACCCCGTCGCCGCCATATGCTGGCCATAGGCCGGGTCCTGGCCGCGCTTCTTGCCGTCCTGCATCGCTGCACCGAACAGGGCCAGCGTCAAAATTCCACCGGCCAGCACCAGAGTCCGACTGTCGGCGCTCAATGTCATGTGGACGATCGCCCAGATGGCAAAGCTCCACATCATCGGGTGGCGGGTGATGCGCTGCACCCCGCGCGGGGACCCGCCGGCCGACATGCCCATCAACGCCGGGTTGGGCGATGTCACTGAGCCGACAAACAGGATGAAGGCGAACAGCATCGCGACCAGCGCCAGCACATAGGCATAGGGCGGCACCGTCCACAGCCGATCGGGCGGAATAGCCTTCCACAATTGCACCGCCCAGCCGAGCGACCCCAGCGCCACCACCGAATACAGCAGCGCAAAGCCCTTGGCACCGAGCATACGCACCAACGGCGCGCGCAGCGGATGCGCCAGCAGTTCATGCCCGCCGACGAAGATCGACACCGCGAGGATCAGCAGCCCGATATCGCTCATTTGTTGTACTGCATCGGTAATTGTCCCGGCGTCAGGTCGCGGTAACGGTCGCGCAACTGCAACTGCCGCGATGTCATCGGTTGCGCCACACCGTCGATCAGCACCGCGACCGGCGCAGACGTCAGCTCGAGCGGATCACCGTCCCAGACGACGACATCGCCGCGCTTGCCGACTTCCAGTGTGCCCAGGTCATTCAGCCCGAAAATCGCCGCGGGCGCGCGGGTGATCGCCGCCAGCGCCTGGCCGCGGGTCAGCCCGACACCGCCGGGCACCGCAGCCTGCGCCACGGCATTACCGGCATAATAAGGCAGGTTGCGCGGTTGCGCCCCCGCGCCCGAATCGCCGCCAAAGATGCCCAGCCCGACCGTGACCCCAGCCGCGACCAGCCGCCCAACGTTCGATCGCGTCGAGGCCAGGGTTTCGAACGAATCGGGCAGGTCGAACAGCGACAGCGTAATCACCGGCACCTTTGCGGCGGCGATCTTGTCCGCCACCATCCAACCTTCGCGCGCGCCGACCAGGATGATGCGCAATTGCGGAAATTCGCTGCGCAGTCCGAGCACCGCGCTGATGTCACTGGCGCGCTCGGCGTGGATGACGGCGGGCACCCGGCCCTCGACCACGGCGACCAGCGCCGCCGCATCGAGGCGCTTGATCAGCGAATCCTTGTCGCGCCCGCTGTCGAACGCTGCCGGATTGCGGGCGTAACGCTGCGCCTCGGCGAAACCGTTGCGCAGGTTGAGCCACGCCGCCGGGCGCGAGCCGCCCGCTGCACGCGCGCCATCCTCACCCATTTCGACGAACTGGAACGCCCGCGGCCGCATCAACGTGTCGCCGCTATCGGCCAGGCTGATGATCGCGCCTTGTCCGGCAAAGATCTCGCCGCCGATTTCCGGGCCGACCACGGCGCGCGTCACCCCGCCCAGCCGGTTGATGGCGATCGGCGGGGACCGCGGGTTGAGCGCCGGGGTCACATCGATCGCGGCCGAAAACGGGGTGCCCCGCGCGCTGGCGTCGTTGGTGGTGCGCACTGCCTCGACTTCGGTAATGCCGAGCGTCGACATGGCGGTGATGATACCCGGCGTCACATATTTGCCGGTCGCATCGATGACCGTCGCCCCCGCCGGCACCGCCAGCCCGGCGCCGACCGCAACGATGCGGCCATCGCGCACGATCACCGTACCGTTTGGAATCAACGTTTCGCCGACCGCCGTCGCCACAGTGCCGCCGGTGATGGCGATGGTCGCGGCGGGCGCCGCGCTTGCCAGCAAAAGCCCGATCAGTGCTGCAAAGCGCATCATTTCGGGTCTCCCGCGCCAGGCTGGCCCAGCTCGAAATCGGCCATCGGGCGGCGCTTGGCATCGGCCCAGTCGTACATCACCGCGCCATCGATCCAGACTTTTTCGGGCCGCGAATAGACCGACAGCGGGTCGCCGTTCCACAACACGACATCGGCCATCTTGCCGGCCTCCAGGCTGCCGGTGCGCTTGTCGATGCCAAGGCCGCGCGCCGGGTTTATCGCCAGCCAGGTCCAGGCATGTTCGGGCGTGATGTTCATCCCCATGCGGTTGCCGGCGGCCATGGCCTTGGCGGCTTCCTGATTCAATCGCTGGATGCCATTGGCGTCATCGGAATGCACGATGGCGCAGGCGCCGGCGCGATCGACCAGCGCGATATTCTCGCGAATACCGTCATAGCTTTCCATCTTGAAGCCGAACCAGTCGGCCCAGAGCGCGCTGCAAATGCCCTCCTTGGCGAGCAGATCGGCGATCTTGTAGCTTTCGACGGCATGGTGGAACGCGGTCACCTTGTAACCAAACTCATGGCTCATCGCGATAACGTTGGTCATTTCATCGGCGCGATAGCAGTGGTTCTGCACCAGGATTTCGCCATTCAGCACGCCCATCAGCGTGTCATTGGCCAGTTCCCGCCGCGGCGCGTCGGTCGGCTTGGCGGTTCCCGCCTTGGCGCGCCGGGTATAATCATCCCATTTGCGCTTGTAGACGACAGCGTCGGACCACAATTGCCGCGCATAGGCGATGTTGCCCATCCGCGTCGCCGGCAACTGGCCCTTGTTGCCGTAAACCCGCTTGGGGTTCTCCCCGCACGCCATCTTCAAACTATAGGGTGCACCTGGAAACTTCATGTCCTGCACGCTGCGGCCATAGACCGTTTTCAGCGTCGATCCGCGCCCGCCGAACAGATTGGCGGAGCCGGGCAGCACATGGAAGGTCGTCACCCCGCCGGCCAGCGCGCGGGCAAAGCCGGCATCTTGCGGCCAGACCGAATGTTCGGCCCAGACCTCGGGCCGCGCCGGGCTGGTCGCTTCATTGCCATCGCTCAGCGCATCGACGCCCGGGCTGGGGTAATCCCCCAGATGGCTGTGAATATCGATGACGCCCGGCGTCACGAACTTGCCCGCCGCATCGATGACGGTAGCACCGGCCGGCACCGCGACGCTGGCGCCGACTTCGGCAATCACGCCGTTTTCGATGCGTACCGCACCCGGGCTGAACTTCTTGCCGGCACCATCGTAGACGGTGGCGTTCTGGATGACGGTCGTGACACCGGGATACGCCCGATAGGTCGAAGGCCAGGGGTCGGATGGCGCCCGCACCACCTCCGCCGGTGTACCGCCGGCGGTGCTGGGCGGCGGCGCCTTTGCTGCGCACCCGGCGAGCAGCAACAGCGCGAAAACCGGTGAAATCCGCATCAATTGACCCCGTGCATCCAGCGTTTGAGCAGCGGCGACAGCATCAGCAGCAGCACGCCGATGCCCGCCGAAATCAACCCTATGGTCTGGAACACCCCGGCATAGGTCTCAAGGCTGACCTTCAAATTGGTGACCTGGCCGCCGACCGTTTCCACGCTGGCGACCTGTGCCACGACGCCCGCCACATATTGGGCGCAGCTGATCGACAGGAACCACACGCCCATCATCATGCCGACGATCCGCGCGATCGACAGCTTGGTGATCATGCTGAGACCGACCGGCGAGATCATCAATTCGGCAATCGAATGGATGAGGTAAAGACCGGCCAGCCACCAGATGCCGACCTTGAAGTCATCGCCGGCGAATTGCGTGCCCCAGACGAGGAACAGGAAGCCCAGTCCGACACCGACCAGCGCCATGCCGAACTTGACCGGAATCCCCGGCTCCAGGCCGCGTTTCGCCAGCCACAGCCACAGCGCGCCGAACACCGGCGCCAGCACGACAATCCAGAAGGCGTTGAAAAACTGCGTCTGCCCCGCCGAGATGCTGAACCAGCCGAACACCGACAGGTCGGTGTTGCGATCGGCGAACAACGTCAACGACGATCCGGCCTGTTCGAACAGCGTCCAGAACACCACGTTGAAGACAATCAGCACGATGGCGGCCAGCATCATCTCGAATTCCGCCCTCGTGCCGACGCGCAGCGACCAGATCGGGATGCCGATGACCGACGCGAGGAAGGTGGCGAACAGCACCTTGCCCAAAATCGGCAGGCCCATGATGTAGCCGCCAATCCCCTGCCCGGCCACCGGCGGCGGCGCGTTCATCAGATTGGTGAACAGGAACCAGACCAGCGGCACCGCCAGAATCGCGCCGGCATAGATGAACAGCGATTTGTCGCCGCCTTCCTGCGCCGGCGGCTCGCCATAGCCGGCCAGTTTGGGCCCGGCGAACTGGATCAGCGCCCAGCTGATCGTCATGCCGATCGCGGCGAGCAGGAAGCCCGCCCACCAGCCATAGGTGTCGGCGAGGAACGGACACGCCAGCTGCGAACCCAGCGAGCCGAGATTGATACCCATGTAGAAGATGGTGAAGCCGGCATCGCGGCGCCGATCGCCCTTTTCGTACAGCGACCCGACCATCGTCGAGATATTCGGCTTGAAGAAGCCGTTGCCGATGGTGACGGCGCTGAGGCCGATCAGCATGATCATGGTGAACCAGGCGTCGCGGTCGCCGCCCGCGACAAAGCCGCCCTTGGCAATAGTGCGCACCACGCTGCCATCCGGCGCCGACAATGCGACGCTGCCGTCCTCATTGCCCTTGATCGCCAGCTTCTGCCCGCCATCGACGACGAACTGCTGTTTTTCGGCGCCGGTCTTTTCGACCGTCACTTCGTAACGGGTGCCGTCGATGGTGGCGAACGGCTTGGCCGCGTCCCCGCCGAAACACAAAGTGAAATAGCCGATGGCCATCATGATGGCGCCGAATTTCACCGATCGCTTTGACCCGAGGTAACGGTCGGCAATCAACCCGCCGACCAGCGGCGTCAGATAGACCAGCGCGGTGAAGCCGCCATACAGGCTGGTCGTCGTCGTGTCGTTGAACAGGAAATGATCGGCGAGATAGAGCGTCAACAGCGCCCGCATGCCGTAATAGCCGAACCGCTCCATCGCTTCGGTGGTGAACAGCCGCGCCAGTTGCGCAGGGTGGCCGAACCATTGCGGCCGTGTATCCACGACGGCACCTGCGGCGTTGTCACTCAAAAGCTGAACTCCCGAACCCTTGATCCGGCGACTTGGCGGCCGGTTAAGCGCACACGATAGCGAGCGATGGGGCGCGGCGAAAGGGGGCGATTCGCGGGGTGGTCGACAGCAAGAGCGCAGGCTAGAGGCTGGGCATGATCTTCAACGACACCAGCTCCGCCGCAACGCTGCTCGCCACCCGCCGGTCGGGCAAGGCACGCGACATGGTCGCCCCCGGCCCCGATGCCGGCCAGCTCCGCAGCATACTCGCCACCGCGATGCGCGTCCCCGATCATGGCAAGCTGGCGCCGTGGCGGTTCGTGACGGTCGCCGCCGACCAGCGCGAGGCGCTCGGCGCGGTGATGGAGGCGGCCTATGTCGCTGAAAAGCCCGAAGCCGGCCGGCTGGAACGCGACGCCATGCGCAATTTCGCGCTGCAGGCGCCGTGCCTGGTCATCGTCATGTCACGACCCGACCCGGCCAGCCATATCCCGGTCTGGGAACAGGAGCTTTCCGCCGGCGCTGCCACGACAATGCTGTGCGCTGCCACCCATGCCCAGGGCTTTGTCGCCAACTGGCTGACCGGCTGGCCGGCCTATTCTCCGGGCGTTCTGGCGGCCGTGGGCCAGGCCGGCGAACGCATCGCCGGGTTCGTGTTCATCGGCAAACCGACCCGCGCGCTCGAGGAACGCCCGCGGCCGGATTATGATGCGGTAGTGCGCGCCTGGCAGTCCTGAACATTAACCGCAGGATACGCTGCCGCTGCCCGATGTCCGCGTCTGGCATTTGGCACCGCCGGTGATGCGGACATCGCCCGACCCGGAAATCCGCACATTGGCGGTGCGCGTTGCCTGCGCCGTGACATCACCCGAGCCGGAAATGCCGATATCGATATCGGCGCATTGCAGGCCGGCGAGGATCATGTCGCCGCTGCCCGAAATCGAGGCTTTTGCCGTGGTGCATTTGCCGCTGACGGTGATGTCACCCGACCCGGCGGTGGACAGGCTGACAGTGGGGCTGTTGATGCGGTCGACGCGCACATCGCCCGATCCGGCCAGCGACACGGCAAAGGCCGGGCCGCTGCCGCTGTCGGCGGTGATATCGCCCGATCCGGCCATGCTGACGCCGTGCAGCGCCGGCACGGTGACGCGAATGGTCACCTTGTCATTGCTCCAGTCCCAGGAGTTGCCCTTTTTGTGGCCGATCTTCAGCGTGTCGCCTTCGACGCGAATATCGAGCAAATCGAGACGCTTTTGCGGTCCGGTCGCCACCACCGACACGGCCTTGCCGGTGATGATGATGACATCTTCGGAGCCACTGGCAGCAACGCGCTGAAAACCGCCGACGGCAAAGCTGCGCTCCTCCGCGCTCGCGGCACCGGCAGTTGCGAGCAGGGCGGCGGCAATCAACAGGCGGCGCATCACGAAATCCTTTGTCCGTTGTGTATTGCGAGAATAATACACAAGCGACCGCCGCGCGCAAGCCACAAAAAAGCCCGGGCCGTTGCCGGCCCGGGCTTGATGTGTCCGCGTATCGCGCTTCAGGCCGCTTTGAGGACCTGTTCGATCTTCAGCTGCGCCGCGGGCTCGTCGATGTTTTCCATCGCCGCCAGTTCGCGGGCGAGGCGGCCGATCGCCGCTTCATAGATCTGCCGTTCGGAATAGCTTTGTTCCGGCTGGTCCTCGGCACGGTGAAGATCGCGCACCACTTCAGCGATCGAGACGAGATCACCCGAATTGATCTTGGCTTCATATTCCTGCGCACGCCTGGACCACATGGTGCGCTTGATCCGCGGCTTGCCCTTCAACGTGGTCAGCGCCTCGGTCAGCGTCGCCTGGCTGGAGAGTTTGCGCATGCCGACGGCTTCGGCCTTGTTGGTCGGAACGCGCAGCGTCATACGTTCCTTTTCGAAACGCAGCACGAACAGTTCGAGCACGGTGCCGGCGATTTCGGAGCGTTGCAGCTCGACGACGCGGCCTACGCCGTGCTTGGGATAAACGACATAATCACCGACTTCAAAGCCGAGCGGCTTGACGATGGGCATCCGGATCCGTTCCTTTCTGCGCGTCCGCAGGCGAAAGGAACGACCTTGCCCCACATGCATTCATGTGGCTGCGGCGCTGCACTTTCGACTCGACGGGGCGACCTGCCAGCATGACATTCAGGTTTACCGCCGGCCCGGCAGAGGGCGATTGGCGGCAGAACCAGCGACCGTTACAGCGGTTTCTCCGCTGTCACACGATCTTCATAGCAGAAAAAACCACAGAATTCTACTGTTGCGTCGGTATTGGCGCGCGCCCTGTCGAAAACGTCATGCCGCGCGGAACCGCCGCAACGCCCGATCAGGAGCCGCTGCCGGGCTTGTCCGAGAAATATTTGTCGAATTTGCCCTCTTCACCCTTGTGCGCATCTGCGTCATCCGGCGTGTCGCCCTTGACGGTGATGTTGGGCCACGACGCAGAGAAGGTGGCATTGAGTTCGAGCCATTTTTCCAGGCCGCCCTCGGTATCCGGCAAAATCGCTTCGGCCGGGCATTCCGGCTCGCAGACGCCGCAATCGATGCATTCATTGGGGTTGATGACGACCATGTTGTCGCCTTCGTAAAAGCAATCGACCGGGCACACTTCGACGCAATCCATATATTTGCACTTGATGCAGGCTTCGGTCACCAAATAGGCCATCGCGTTTTCCCCTCGGGCAACGCCCGTTGTCAGCTACGGGCAGTGCCCGTCGATTGGATACCAGCCGCTGCTAGAATGAAGCCGATGCCGCCGTCAATCCTCGATTGCCGCCATCGCCCTGCGCCCGAAGCGCGCGGCTGAGATCGGTATAGAGGTGACGGGCTTCCTCATAAGGCCCGCGCCGGTCACTCAACCCTTCGACGCGGACGACGATGACCTCGTCGTCGCGGGGAAAACTCAGCACTGATCCGGCCCGCACCAGCGCCGATGCCCGGTCGATCACCCGCCCGTCGATGCGCAATCGTCGGCTTTCACACAGGTCCTGCGCCGCTGATCGTGACTTCGCAAGCCTTGCGAACCACAGCCATTTGTCGAGCCGAAGCCCTGCGCCATAGACCAAGTGCTACCTGCCTTTCATTCCCGCCAGAATGGCAAAAGGAGAATCCGGGAACGCCCTGGCGTCATTCACGGACTCTATCGAAACCTGTGGTCGGCGCTGCCCGCGCCAGGCGAAATGCGCGGCACCATCGACAAGCTGCAGCCGGTAGCCCAGCGCGCGCATCAACCGCGCCAGCCCGTCGCGGGTCAGCCCCGCCGATGCCGCCCAATTGGGGTCGGCGATGAACGGCGTGCGGCCATCGCGCCGCTCGTGGATGGCGCGCGCCAACCGGTCGACCATGTCGATGCGCACTGCTTCGTCGCCGATCCGCCAGAACCCCGCCGCCTCGATGAACCCCGGCGGCAGGCCATCGGCCACCGCAACGCTGGTCCGACCCGGCGCCGGCAGGTCGGGCAGCACGGTCACCTCGTTCCACACCGCCCATAGCGCCAGCCGCCAGCGCGTCGCCTCCGGCCGCAACAGCGCGCCGGCAAAGACATGCACCACCCCGAGCCGCACCCCGGCGCGGGTCAACGCCTGGCGGTCGGCGCGCAGCAGTGCCGCCACCTGGTCCTCGACATCGCTGCGCTTGAGATTGCCCAGCGTTTCCACCAGCCGCACGATCAGCCCGCGCGCCACCGGCGACACGGCCGGACCCAGCGCCGCCAGCCGCACCAGCGGGCCAAGCTCGCGCGCCCGCGCCGCCGCGAACCAGCCTTCCAGCCGCGCCTGCACCCGCCGGCGATCATCGGGCGACAGGCAGGTCAGCGCGCGGTCGAGCTCGATCCGCGGCGACATGGCGTCGCGGCCGCGCCGCAGGCTGGCAACGCGGGCGCCGTTCCACAACAGCCGCGGCGGCATGCGCCCGGCAAAATCCAGCCCGAACGCCGTATCGTCCGCGGCCTCCAGCCCCAGTGCGCGCCGCGCCATTTCCTTGACGAGATAGCGTTCCGCCGCCGCCAGCAGCAGGCGTTGTTCGCCCGCTCGCGCCAGCGGATCGACGGTAAAGCGAAAACCATCGAGCCGGCCGATGACTTCACCCTCCACCGCCACGGCGCCATCGGGGTCGATCTCGACCCGCTGGTCCTGGCCGCGCGCCTTCAGGTCGCGCAGCAGGACGGCGGTGCGCCGGTCGACGAAACGCTGCGTCAGGGCGGTGTGCAGCGCGTCCGACAGCCGGTCCTCCACCGCCCGGGTGCGATCCGCCCACAGCGGCGCATCGGCCAGCCAGTCGGGGCGATGCGCCACATACGTCCAGGTCCGCGCCCCGGCGATGCGGTCCGCCAGCGTTTCGACATCCCCCGACATGCGATCGAGATGCGCCAGTTCGCTGGCAATCCACGCTTCGGGCAGCTTGCCATTGCCTTCCGACAGATGCCGGAACACCCGTCCGACCAGCCGGGCGTGCTGTTCGGCGCCGGTCTTGCGATAGTCGGGCAGGCCGCAGGCGTTCCACAGCCGCGCCACACCGCGCGGTGAATGCGCCCGCTCCATCACCCAGGGTTCGCCGGCCAGACGCTTCAGCACCGCCATGTCGATGGCATCGTCGCCGCGAGACAAACCCGGCAGCATGGGCCGTTCATCAAGCGCAGCGATGAGGCGCGGCAGCGACCCGAAATCCAGGTCGGTGTTGCGCCACACCAGTTGCTCGAGCGGCTCGAAGCGGTGCGCCTGCAACCCCTCGATCTCTTCAGGCGTGAAAGTCGCTGCTTCGGCAGTGCCGAGTTGCACCGTGCCGAAGGTGCCATCCTTCTGGTAACGCCCGGCGCGCCCGGCAATCTGCGCCATTTCGGACAGCATCAGCCGGCGGTGGCGGCGGCCATCGAACTTGCCCAGCGAGGCAAAGGCGACATGGGCGATATCCATGTTCAGCCCCATGCCGATCGCATCGGTGGCGACGATGTAATCGACCTCGCCCGACTGGTACATCGCCACCTGGGCGTTGCGGGTACGCGGGGACAGGCTGCCCATCACCACCGCCGCGCCGCCCTTTTGCCGGCGCAGCATTTCGGCGAGCGCATAGACTTCGGCCGCCGTGAAGGCGACGATGGCGGAGCGGCGCGGCAGGCGCGACAGTTTTTTCGAACCGGCATAGCTGAGCGTCGAAAAGCGCGGCCGGGTGATGATCTCCGCCTCGGGGATCAGCTTGCGGATCAGCGGCCGCAGCGTTTCCGACCCGAGGATCATGGTTTCGGCATAGCCGCGGGCGTGCAGCAGGCGGTCGGTAAAGACATGCCCGCGTTCGGGGTCGGCGGCGACCTGGCCTTCATCGATGGCGACAAATGCGACTTCGCGATTGGGGCTGGAGGGATCGCCGAGCCGACCGAGAGGCGTTTGGTCGCCTACGCGACCGAGAGGCATCGCTTCCACCGTGCACAGGAACCACTTCGCCCCCGGCGGCACGATTTTTTCCTCGCCGGTGATCAGCGCGACATTGGCGGCGCCCTTGATCGCCACGACCTTTTCATAAACTTCGCGCGCCAGCAGCCGCAGCGGAAAGCCGATCATGCCGCTGGCATGGCCGCACAGCCGTTCCACCGCGAGATGCGTCTTGCCGGTGTTGGTCGGCCCCAGCACTGCGGTCACCGGCCCGGTGGGTGAGGCGCCCCGCACGGCGGGCGTTGAAGGCAGGCGCTGCGTCACCCGCACAATCTTGGGTGAAACACGGCGGAATGAAAGGCGGCAACGGTGCGACCAAAGGCCCCGGCCGCATCATGCGGGCATTGGCAACGGGACAAGTTCACCAACTGGCTCATCGCGTCCTTTGGAACGTGTGTGCACTATATGTTGATTCGCACGTCCCGAATCGCGATTCAAGTGACAGTCTTATTTCTACCGCCTCGTCGCACAAATTATCGCTGGCGGCGTGGCAGGATTGACACAGGCCCGGTGATTCGACGAAAGATTCCATTAGTTTGAACGACCCGTGGGGGGATACGTTTGTTTCAGCCGAATTTGCAGGCCGCCAATGGCGCGGCGCTAGGCGCCGATGGCGCGCCCGGTGCCGCGGTCCCAGGCGGCGTGCGCCGCGTCCTGCGCTTGCCGGCAACGCTGCCCGCCGCCGACTGGCAGGCGCTGCGCGCCCGCATCAAGCGGCTGGAATCGCTGGGTCTTGGTATCGGCACCGACGTTTCGACCGACCTTGGCGACGCCATCGGCACACGCGGCTGGTGGCTGGGCCTGGGCAGTTGCACCGCGTTGTGCGGCGGCGCGCTCTATCTTGCCACCATGGTCGCGCCGTTGCCGCAATCGATCCGCCCCGGCCTGACCCCGGTGCAGCGCGAAGCCGCCCGCCCGCAGGCGATCGCGCCGCTGGCGCTGGGCGGCGTCACCGGCACCGCGCCGCTGCCCTCCCCGCGCCTTGTCGAGGCGCTCGCCGAAGCCCCCGAACGCCCGCGGCTGGAACTGACGGCGCGGATCAGCGGCGGCAGCTTTGAATCGGTGCTGCGCCGCGCCGGCGTTGGTGCTGCCGATGTTGCAGCGGTGACGGCGCTGGTCCGCCCGCTCGCCAATCTCGGCGCGCTGCCGAAAGGCTCCGATGTCGATATCGTGCTCGGCAGGCGGGAAACCCGCAGCGTGCCACGCCCGCTCGAACTGCTCGGCTTCCGCGCGGCGTTCGAACTGCGGCTGGCGGTCAGCCGCGTCGACGGCGTCCTGCAGGTCAAGCGCATCCCGATTGCCATCGATTCAACGCCACTGCGCATCACCGGCAGCGTTGGCGGCAACCTGGGCCGCACCCTGCGCGGCGCTGGCATCCCCGGCAATCTGGTCGCCGAATATACCAAGGTCATGGGCTATGTCGTCGATTTCCAGCGCGGCGTCGGCAAGCGCGACAAGTTCGATATCGTTGTCGAACGCGACCGCGCCGAAACCGGCGAAGTTCGTTACGGCGCGCTGCTGTTCGCCGGGCTGGACCGTGCCGGCAAGGACCCGATCGAGCTTGGCCGTTATGATTTCGGCGGCCGCCCCGAATATTTCCGTTCGAACGGCGAAAGCGCCCGCAAGGGCCTGATGCGCACGCCGGTCGATGGTGCGCGCCTCACCTCGGGCTTCGGTATGCGTTTTCACCCGCTGCTGGCCTATTCGCGCATGCATCAGGGTGTCGATTTCGGCGCGCCGATGGGGGCGCCCATCCTCGCCGCTGCCGGCGGCGTGGTGGGTTTTGCCGGGCGCCACGGTGGCCATGGCAATTATGTCCAGCTGACCCACAACAAAGAGCTGAAGACCGGCTATGCTCATATGTCGCGTTTTGCGGTGCGAGCGGGGCAGCGCGTGACGCAGGGGCAAGTCATCGGTTATGTCGGCTCCACCGGCGTGTCGACCGGGCCGCACCTGCATTATGAAGTCTGGCTGCGCGGCAAGGCGACCAACCCGATGACGCTGAAATTCATCGGCGGCACCACGTTGAACGGTAGCGCGCTGACGCGTTTCCTCGCCAGCATGAGCCGGCTGCGCAACCTGACGCCCGCCGGCAGCGCCACCGCTGCCACCGCCGAACCCGAAAAGCGCCGCCGCCGGTTCTGATGGCGTTGCGGCGCGGCAGCCGCTATCGCAAACCCATGCGTAGTGTTTTCGCCCTTTTGCTCCTGCTGCCCACGGCGGCGCAGGCGTTTCCGCTGCCCCAGCGCGAGGTGGCGCGCATCGTCAGCCCGGCCTGGGCCAATGAAGACAGCCGCGACGATGCCGGCGAAGCCAGCAATGTACTGCGCATCCTGAACATCCGCCCCGGCGAGACGGTTGCCGATATCGGCGCCGGCAGCGGCTATTACACCATGCGCGTCGCCCCGGTGGTCGGTGCCAAGGGCCGCGTCATCGCCCAGGATATCGTGCCGCGCTACCTCGACCAGTTGAAATCCCGGGTGCGCCGCGCCGGACTGAAGAATGTGCAATTCGTGCTCGGCTCCCCCACCGACCCGCGCCTGCCAAGGGCCAGTGTCGATGTCGCACTGCTGATTCACATGTATCATGAAATCGCCCAGCCCTATGCGCTGCTCTACAAGCTGCGCACCAGCCTGAAACCCGGCGCGCGCGTCGCGGTTGTCGATCTCGATCGGCCGTCCGGCGAACATGGCATGCCCAAGGCGCTGCTGGTCTGCGAGGTCAAGGCAGTCGGTTACACGCTGGTGTCGATCGCCGACCTAAAGCCCGGCTATATCGCGGTGTTCAAACCGGCAGCAGCAGTCGATCCGGCGACGGTCAAGGCCTGCCGCGAATAGGGCGATGTCCCCCGCCGGAGGCACCGCCGGCGCGCGCCACGCCGTCAAAACACGTCCGCTTTCCGCCAGACTCCGCGCCCATACCGCCCCACAACACCCCGGCACACCACCGGAGTCCGCCATGTTTACCCCTGTAACCGCCGCCGTGCTGTTCCTCGCCGCCACTGTCGCCGCTGCAAACCCCGCTCCAAACCCCGCCGACTGGCACCCCGACAGCATCGCCTGGCAGCAGACCAACCCCGATGGCACGCGCTTCGCCCTGCTCGAAGGCGTGCGGGACCAGCCCGGCGTGGCCTTCACCTTTGCCTTCTTCATCCCCGCCGGCGTCTGGGATGGCCCGCATCGCCACGCCGCCACCGCCCGCGTGTTTGTGGCGAAAGGCACGCTGCACCTCGGTTACGGCGCCGAACTCGACCGCAAGACGGCCCGCGCCTACCCTGCCGGCAGTGTGCTGCTGGTCCCCGCCGGCGCCGTGCACTTCGACGGATCGCCCACCGATACCATCATCATCGGCACCGCCACTGGGCCCTGGTCCACCGATTACATCGACACCAAGGCGCTCCCGAGCGCCGGCGCGCCCCGCAAATAGTCGCGCTCAGCTGTCTTCCTCCTCCCGCCCGACGAGGTCGAGCGCCCGCGCCTTGACCTGATGCAGCGCGCACCAATGCACCAAAGCCTCCTCCCGGCCATGCGTCACCCACACTTCACCGGGCCGCAGCTCGCTGACCGTGCCGGTCAATTCATCCCAATCGGCATGGTCGGAGATGATCAGCGGCAGCTCGACGCCGCGCTGCACGGCGCGCTGGCGCACCCGCATCCACCCCGATGCCATGGCGGTGATCGGGTCGGGCAGCCGCCGCGACCAGCGATCGGCCAGCGCGGATGGCGGCGCGATGACAATGGCGCCCTTCATCTCGGCGGGTTTCAGCCCCATCGCCGGGCGCAGATCCCCCAGGCGCACGCCACACGCTTCGTACAAATCGCACAGCTTTTGCAGCGCGCCATGGATGAAGATGGGCGCATCATGCCCCGCGGCGCGCAGTTCGGTGATGACGCGCTGCGCCTTGCCCAGCGCATAGGCACCCACCAGCACCGACCGATCCGTATTGGCAGCCAGCGCCGCGAGCAGCTTGGCAACCTCCCCCGCTGTCGGCGGATGGCGGAACACCGGCAGGCCGAACGTCGCCTCGGTGACAAAGACATCGCACGGCACCGGTTCGAACGCTGCGCAACTCGGGTCGGCGCGGCGCTTGTAATCTCCCGACACCACGATGCGCTGGCCCTTGTGCTCCAGCACGATCTGCGCCGACCCCAGCACATGACCGGCCGGCACAAAACGGATATCGACATCATTGATGCGCAGCGCCTCGCCATACGCCACGCCCTGGCCGCCGGTCTGCTCGCCATAGCGCACATCCATGATCGCCAGAGTCTCATGCGTTGCCAGCACCTTGCCATGCCCGGCGCGGGCATGGTCGGCATGGCCGTGCGTTACCAGCGCGGCGGGTTTGGGCCGCGACGGGTCGATCCACACATCGGCGGGCGCCACATATATCCCCTCCGGGTGGGGAATCAGCCAATCGGGGGAAGCCATGCTGCCGATATGGGGCCGATGAGCGCCGCTTGAAAGCCGTCAGACCGGAAACGGCGTCCAGATCATGTCGTCGATATGCCGCCCGCCGCACGCCAGCAGGGCCAGCCGTTCGAAGCCCAGCGCGACGCCGCTGGCAGCGGGCATGATCGCCAGCGCCGCCAGCAGCGCCTCGTCGATCGGGTAGCGGATGCCGTAGAGCGCCTGTTTCAGGTCCATATCGGCCTCGAAGCGCCGCCGCTGCTCGGCGGCATCGGTCAATTCGCCAAAGCCGTTGGCGAGTTCGACGCCGCAGGCATATAGCTCGAAGCGTTCGGCAAAGCGCGGATCGGCGGGGCAGGGCCGCGCCAGCGCCGCCTCGCAGATGGGATATTCGCACAGCATCGTCAGCCGGCCATCGCCCAGTTGCGGCTCGATCCGCGTCACGATGACCTTGCTGAACAGGTCGGACCAGCTGTCATCGCCGCGCACGGTGATGCCCAGCCCAGCCACCGCCGCCGCCAGCGCGTCGCGGTCATCCAGCAACGCCGCCAGGTCGATACCGGCATGGCGATCGAACGCCGCGACCAGCGTCAGCATTTCGGGTTCGGCGTGCGGATCGCATCGGCGCCCCTGCCAGCGCAACCGGTCGTTGCCGCTCGCCGCCAGCGCCGTGCAGCACAGCGCGGCGCTATCCGCCATCAGCTGCGTCCATGGCGCATCGGTGCGATACCATTCGACCATGGTGAATTCGGGTGCGTGCAGCGTCCCGGTTTCGCCGTTGCGCCACACCCGGGCGAAATCGACGATGCGCGTTTCGCCGGCAGCGAGCAGTTTCTTGGCGGCAAATTCCGGGCTGGTGTGCAGGTAACGCGCCTGCGGTTCGCCGCCTTCCGGGCACCATTCGGTGGCAAAGGCGTGCAGATGCACCTCGTTGCCCGGCGACCGCTGCACGGCGCCGCATTCGACTTCGGTAAAGTCTTCGCCGGCGAACCAGCAGCGCAGCGCCGCCTTGATGCGGTTGCGCGCCAGCAGCAGCGGCCGCCGGTCGGCATGGCGGCCGGGGCGCCAATATTCAGCCTGCATCGCGCTTCCTTTACACTAGACGGTTGGCCTTTGGCCGCTTCGTCGCTAACAGCGCAAGTTTCCCGGCAACGACAGTGCCGCCAGACACGCAAAAGGTTCGATCATGGTCAAGGTTATCGCCAGCAACGTCCGCAAGGGCAATGTCATCGAACATGACGATGGCCAGCTGTATATCGTCCTCAAGGCCGACAGCTTTCGCCCCGGCAAGGGCACGCCGACCACCACGGTGGAAATGCGCCGCATCTCGGATGGCGTGAAGACCGTCATCACGGTGAAGACCGGCGAAGGCCTGGAACGCGCCTTCGTCGAGCAGGTCAGCCACAACTACCTGTATCAGGACGGCGAAAACTATGTCTTCCTCAACAACGAGAATTACGACCAGGTCAACGTCACCGGCGCCATGATCGGCGACGATGTCGTCTGGTTGCAGGAAAACGCCGAATGCCAGCTGCTGATGTTCGACGGCAAGCCGGTGTCGATCGAGCTGCCGCCGCGCGTCACCATGGCGATCATCGCCACCGAACCGGTGGTCAAGGGCCAGACCGCCTCGTCGAGCTACAAGCCCGCGACGGTCGAAAGCGGCGCCCGCGTCATGGTGCCGCCGCATATCGATGTCGGCACCCGGATCGTCATCAACACCGAAGACAGCGGCTATGTCGAGCGCGCCAAGGATTAAGGCCTAGGGGTTCTGCGGCAGGCCGTCGCTGATCACGTAATAATCGCCCTTGTCGGCGACGAAGATGTGCATGTGGAGCGCCGTTCCGGTCGGCGCATCGAACGCGCCCATGGCCACCGCGATGCTGGCGCGACCCGGCGGGTCCCAGAACAGGAACGACCCGCAGGTGGCGCAAAAGCCGCGCCGCACCTTTTCCGACGACTGGAACCATGTCAGCCGGTCCGCGCCCTGGATGGTGAGGGCCGCGCGCGGCACATCGGTCGACGCCCAGTAATGCCCTGATTGCTTGCGGCATTGGCTGCAATGGCAAGCATCTGGCGGCGGCAGGTCACCCGCCACGCTGAACGTCACGGCACCGCAAAGACATGATCCGCTGGGCATGGCAGTCTCCCCTGCAGGCAGCATACCCCAGCACGGCCGCGCTTGTGTAGCACCCCGGTGCACTTTGCCACCGCCGCGCCTATATCGGAACCGTGACCCTCCCCACCCCCATCGCCGCCTGGTTCGCGGCGCGCGGCTGGACGCCCCGCGGCCACCAACTCGAGATGGTCGCCGCGGCGCGTGCCGGGCGGCATGCCCTGCTCGTCGCCCCCACCGGCGCCGGCAAGACGCTGGCGGGCTTCCTCGCCACGCTTGCGGACCTCGCCGGGGACGCGCGCGATGGTCTGCACACCATCTATGTGTCGCCCTTGAAGGCTCTCGCCACCGATGTGCAGCGCAATTTGCTGACCCCGGTCACCGAGATCGGCCTCGATATCCGCATCGAAACCCGCACCGGCGACACCCCGTCGGACCGCAAGCGCCGCCAGCGTGAACGCCCGCCGCAGATATTGCTGACCACGCCCGAATCGCTGGCGCTGCTGATCTCCTACCCCGATGCCGCCACCATGCTCGCCGGTGTGCAAACCGTTATCGTCGATGAAATCCACGCCTTTGCCACCACCAAGCGCGGCGACCAGCTCAGCCTCGCACTGTCGCGCCTGCAGCGCCTCGCCCCCGGTCTGCGCCGCGTCGGCCTGTCCGCCACCATCGCCGACCCCGAAGCCTATCAGGGCTGGCTGGCCCCCGATGCCGATGCGGCTTCGGTGACGCTGGTCACCGGCGACCCCGGCGCCGACCCGGTTGTCGAGATCCTGATCCCCGAAGACCGCATCCCCTGGGCCGGACACAATGGCCGCTGGGCGGCGCGCGCCGTGATGCGGCGCATCGAGGCGGCGAGGCTCGCCATCGTCTTCGTCAACACCCGCGCCACCGCCGAACTAGTGTTCCGCGACCTGTGGACCGAGAACGACCATGCCCTACCGATCGGCATCCACCATGGTTCGCTGTCCCCCGAAGCCCGGCGCAAGACCGAAAACGCCATGGCCAGCGGGCGGCTGCGCGCCATCGTCGCCACCGCCAGCCTCGATCTCGGCATCGATTGGGGCGATGTCGACCTCGTCATCCAGATGGGCGCGCCAAAGGGCGCCTCGCGGTTGCTGCAACGCACCGGTCGCGCCAACCACCGCATGGACGAGGCCAGCCACGCCATCATCGTGCCGGGCAACCGTTTCGAATATCTCGAATCGCTGGCGGCGCGCGACGCGGTGCACGATCACGAACTCGACCATGACGTGTTCCGCCCCGGCGGGCTCGACGTGCTGGCACAGCATGTCTTTGGCATTGCGGCGGCGGCACCCTTCTTCGCCGATGACCTGTACGCCGAAATCCGCACCGCGGCGCCCTATGCCGGGCTGGCGCGGGCGCAGTTCGATGCGGTGCTGGGGTTCGTCGCCACCGGCGGCTATTCGCTCAAGGCCTATGAACGCTACCAGCGGCTGGTGCAGGATAGGGACGGCAGCTGGCGGCTGACGCATCCGAAACTGGCGGCGCAGCACCGGCTGAACAGCGGCACCATCGTCGAGGCTGTAACCATGAACGTGGTGTTCGGCCGGCGCGGCAAGCGGCTCGGCCAGATCGAGGAATATTTCGGCGCGCAGCTCCGCGTCGGCGACAGCTTCATCTTTGCCGGCCAGACGCTCGAAGTCATCGGTTTCGATGGCCCCGACATCCAGGTCAGGCTCGGCCGCGGCAACCCCAGCGTGCCCAGCTATGTCGGCGGGCGGATGCCGCTCAGCACCAATCTCGCCGCCCGGGTGCGCGGCCTGTTCAACGCGCCCGAGCGCTGGGCCGAAATGCCGGCGGACGTCCACGAATGGCTTGCCATGCAGCAACTGCGCTCGCGCCTGCCCGGCCTCGACGATTTGCTCATCGAGACGTTCGAACGCGACGGCCTGTGGTTCATGGTCGCCTATGGCTTTGCCGGACGCAACGCCCACCAGACGCTCGGCATGCTGCTGACCCAGCGCATGGAGGCAGCCGGGTTGCAGCCTTTGGGCTTTGTCGGCGGCGATTACATGGTGGCAGTGTGGAGCCTGCAGCGCGTCACCGATCCGCGCCCGCTGTTCAGCCCCGATGTCTTTGAAGACGAACTGGCGGAGTGGATGGCGGCATCGCCGTTCCTGCGCCGCGCCTTTCGCGAGGTCGCGGTCATCGGCGGGCTGATCGACCGGCAGATCCCCGGCCAGCACAAGACCGGCAAGCAGATGAGCGTGTCGTCCGACCTGATCTATGACGTGCTGCGCCGCCACGAACCCGGCCATCTGCTGCTGACCGCCGCCTGGACCGATGCCCGCGCCAAGCTGACCGATATCGAGCGGCTGGCGGCGCTGCTCGAACTGGCGCAGGCGAACATGGTGCTGGTCGAACTCGATCGCGTCTCGCCGCTGGCGGTGCCGGTGCTGCTCGAACTGGGCCGCGAAAGCGTCGCCGGGGCGGCGGACACGGCGCTGCTGATCGAAGCGGATGCGCTGGCGGCGGAGGCAATGCGGCGGGACTAATTTTTTGCTGTCATCCCGGGCTTGACCCGGGACCCAGCTTCTTTCTGCGCGAGCCCAAGACAACTGGGTCCCGGGTCAAGCCCGGGATGACACCGCGCTGCTAGCCCTCACCCCATCCAGCCGCCGGCCTGCAACTCCGGCCGGTAGGATCGGCTGACCGGCACCACCAGGCCGCCGGGCAGGTACAGCAGCGTGCGGCCCTTGTCGGTGCTACTCGCCTCGACCGCGGCGCGCGCCACCCACCAGGACCGGTGGGTGCGGGCGCCCGGCAGGCCATCAAGCTCCGCCACCGCATCGCCCAGCCGCATCAGCACCAGATCCGAACCCGCATCGGTATGGACGCGCAGATAATGATCCTCCGCCTCCAGCGCGAGCAGGCGTGCCTGGCGCAGATGCGGTTTCAGGCGCTCGGCGAGGCGGGTAGCGCTCGCCGAGACAGGGGCCGGCTCCGGCATGGTTTCCGCGCGGGCCAGAGGCGCCGCGTCCGCCAGCGGCACCGGATCGGCTGACGGAGCGACAACAACCGGCGCGGTCGCATAGTTGATCGCGGTGATGACCGTCGACACCATGAACACCACGCCGCCGACCATCAGCATCCCCGACCAGTGCGGAAAGCCGCCACCGAAGAACAGATGGTTGGCGGTAATCACCACCGTGGTCAGCGGCAGGGTGATGAGCAGCGCGACCAACCCGCCCTCCACCACTGGCCAGCCCCGCAGCCGCCCCCAGGCATGCACGCTGATCGATACCAGCGCACCAAGCAGGGCACCGGCCTCCATGACCGCAAGCCAGTACAGCAGCCGCCGGCCGAGCGGCGCTTCATCGGTGCCGACCGCGCCGACAAAGGCCATGAACAGCGCGCCGATGGTGGCGATGACGATACCGCGAACGACGCTGGATGCCGATGCCGATGCCACTGGCGAAGCGCCAACGGCATTTCCCTGCGGCTGACGTAACCCGGCGGTCATTCCACGCATTCCCCCACCACGCCGCATCCTAGTCCGCCGACAAGCGCGACGGCAACCAGCGGCGACGCTTCGCCGCGACCAACCCAAAGGACAACCCCATGAAACTGCTCATTCTCGCCATCGCCGCCGCCTTCGCCATTCCGGCGGCCCCGTCGCTCGCACAAGCGGCTCCCGCTGCCGCCCCCGGCATCACCATCGCCTTCACCGGCATCGCAACCCCCACCGGCATGATCATGATCTCGCTGTTCGACAGCGGCGCCGCCTACAACGGCGGCAAGCCGGTGCGCGTCGCTGCCGTTCCCGCCGATGGCGCTGCCATCGAAGCGCATTTCGAAGGCCTGCCCGCCGGCCGCTATGCCGTGAAGGCGTTCCACGATGTCGATGGCGACGGCAAGATGGCGGTCAACCCGTTCGGCATGCCGACCGAACCCTTTGCCTTTTCCAACGATGCCGTTGGCGAGATGGGCCCCGCCCGCTGGGACCAGGCGGCGTTCGATGCCACCGCCGCGACCCGCCACACCATCACCATCCGCTGATCTGCAAAGGGGGCCGACGCCATGATCAACCGCCGCGACATCATCACCCGCACCGGCCCTGCATCCGCCGCGCTGCTCGCCCCTGCGCTGCTGCGCGCCGCCCCCACAGCGCCCGCCGTGCCCGACTGGGCGCTGGGCGTCGCCGATGTAGCGGGCGACGTGGCACCGCGCGGCCTGACCCGTATCCATGGCAAGGCGCCCGCCGGCCTGGCGGGCACGCTGTACCGCAACGGCCCGG
Organism: Polymorphobacter sp.; assembly: GCA_049318305.1. Lineage (GTDB taxonomy): Bacteria > Pseudomonadota > Alphaproteobacteria > Sphingomonadales > Sphingomonadaceae > Sandarakinorhabdus. The sequence goes on along the minus strand of JBMOGO010000025.1, from coordinate 11,380 downwards.
CGCGGTTTCGCCGCGCTGGCAGCGCCAGCGGCCACTGGTTCGATGGCGACGGCCTGATCCGCGCCTGGCGGATCAACGGCGATGACGCCCGGTTGGCGGCACGCTTTGTTGACACCCCCAAGCGCCGGCAGGAGGAAGCGCTCGGCGAAATGGTCATGCCGGGCTTTGGCACCCCCGTTCGCGGCGGCGCCGTGGTGCGCAACAATGATGATACCAACGCCGCCAACACCAATGTCATTATGGCCGGCAACCGGTTGATGGCACTGTGGGAGGCCGGGTCGCCGGTCGGCCTCGACCCCGAGACGCTGGCGACGCGCGGCATTGAAACGCTGCGCCCCGACCTCGCCCACATGCCGTTCCTCGCCCACCCGCGTATCGAGCCCGATGGCCGCATCTGGAACCTGGGGATGTCGGGCAAGGCGGCGTTCGTCTGGCGGCTGTCGGCGTCCGGAGTGCTGGAGGCGGGCCAGGCGATCAAGCTGCCGCGCGCCAGCTATGCGCATGATTTCACCGCCACCTCCCGCCACCTCGTGATCGTGCTGCAACCCTGGGTGCAGGACAAATTCACGCTCCCTTACCTCGACAGCCTGTCGTGGCGGCCCGAACTCGGCACGCAGGTGCTGGTGGTCGACAAGGCCGACCTGTCGCGCCAGCGGCTGTTCGAACTGCCGGCGTTCGCGTTTTTCCATCTGGGCGACGCCTGGGAGGAAGCCGATGGTACCATCCGCTTCGACGGCTGTTTCGAATCCGACCCGACATTCGGCGCTGTCGCCGCCAAGGCGCTGGTGGCGGGTGTCCATGTGGCCTCACCGCAGCCGCAACTGACCATGGTGGCGCTGCACCCGGACGGCAAGGCGAGTTTGTCGGCCAGCGGCATCGCTGCCGAATTCCCCCGCGTCGATCCGCAGCTTGCGGGGCTGAAGCGCCGCCGGACCGTTCATGTCGGCAGCTATGATCAGGCGCGACCGTTCGCCCAAAGCGTCGGCGTGTGGGACTGGCAGACCGGCAAGGACGATGCGTTCCACTTCGGCGCGCGCCAGTTGGTGGAGGAGTTCGTGCCGGTCGGCAGATGGCTGATCGGCACCACCGTCAACCTCGATGCGAAAGCCACCGAACTCCATGTCCTCGATGCCCGCCGCGTCGCGCGTGGACCGATCGTCAGCTGGCGCGCCGATGTCGCCTTGCCGGTCGGTTTTCACGGCAATTTCGTCGCGGCCTGATTGGCTTTGACGGCGAAATCGCTTGCCGCGCCACCAGGATGCCGCGCATATCCGCCGCATGGATGTTGCCTTTTCGTTCGCGGGTGAAACGCTGCGGCCGCTACCCTGCGGCGCGCTGCACTGGCCGGCGCAGGATGCCTTGCTGGTCGCCGACCTGCATTTCGAAAAGGCCAGCGCCTTTGCCCGCAAGGGCCGGTTTCTGCCGCCGCACGACAGCGCCGATACGCTGGCCTGGCTGATCGACGCGCTGGAGGTAACGTGTGCCCGCCGGCTGTTCTGCCTCGGCGATTCGTTCCACGATGCCGGTGGCCCGGATCGCCTGCCAGAAGCGCCGCGGGCGACGCTGCGCGCCCTCACCGCCAATCTCGACTGGATCTGGATCACCGGCAACCATGACGATACCGCCGGCGCGGCGCTCGGTGGCCGGGTGATGGCAGAGGCCCGCATCGGGCCGCTGATGCTGCGCCACGAAGCCGTGCCCGGCGACCCCGCCCCCGAAGTGTCCGGGCATTTCCACCCCAAGGTCGCCGTGCAGGTGCGTGGCCGCCGCATCGTGCGCCGCTGTTTCGCCTTGTCGGCGACCAAGCTGATCCTGCCGGCCTATGGCGCCTTTACCGGTGGGCTGGATGTCACCGACCCGGCGATTCTGGGCGTCATGAACGGTCCGGTGACAGCGGTAGTGGCAGAGGACGGGCGCGTGCTGCGTTTTCCCGTGGGCGCCGCAATCGCGGCAGAATGACCCGTTACGGGCAATCTTGCCGCGTTCAGTCTTGTAACGTTGCCGTCACGGGTTAGGGTTGCCAAACGCTTCCGGGGGGATTTGATGGGATTGCTGCGCCGGCCCTTGCTGTGGATACCGCTGCTGCTGGTGCTGCTGTTCGGCGCCGCGATTGCCGCGGGCTATGCGCTGCTGCCCGGTGTCGTGCGCTCACAGGGGCAGGCGTGGGTGGAGACCAACCTGCCCGGTAAGGTGCTGACCCTGGGCGATATCACCTTCGACCCGTGGAATTTGCGGCTCGATATCGCCGATATCGCCATCGCCGACACAAAGGCGCCCGGCCAGCCATTGGTCGCAATCAAGGCGCTGGCGGTCGATGCCAGCATCTCGTCGCTGTGGCAGCGCCATGCGCGACTCGATGCGGTGACGGTCGATACGCCGGTGATCGACGCGGTGCTGCGCAAGGATGGCTCGATCAATCTGGTCGAACTGGTGCCGCCCGACGACGGTACACCGGTGCCGGAAGTGTGGATCGGCGACCTCAAGGTCCGCAAAGGGACGCTGTTTTTCACCGACGATCGCCGCACCGCACCGGTGCGCAAGACGCTGACGCCGGTGACCTTCGACCTCAGGGATTTCGCTACCCGTGCCACCAGCGGCGGCGGCTTCAAATTCGATGCCGCCAGCGATGACGGCGAACGCTTCGCCTGGGCCGGAAAACTGTCGATGGCGCCGCTGGCATCGGACGGCAGTTTCAGTATCTCGGCGCTCAAGCTTGCCTCCATCGGAAAATTCGCCGGCGACCTGCTGCCCGTGGCGCTCACTGCCGGGCAAGTCGATCTTGGCGGCCAATATCGTTTTGCGGTGCCACCGGTGGTGAAGGGCGCCGCGCCGCCGGCGCTACAATTCGATGCCGACCTGACCAGCTTCACGCTGGCCGACGCAGCGATGACCGCCAGCACCGGTGACGCACTGGCCATCAAGCGGCTGACCGTCGCGCCGACCAAGGTCTCGCTGGCGGGCGATGCGCTGGCGGTGGGGGATATTGCCATCACCGGCATCGATGTGCGCCGGCCCGGCGGCGAACACGCCACCGTCGCCAACTTGACGCTGGCGGCGACCCGCTATGGCATCTCCTCCGCAGTTGCCGATATCGGCGCGGCGGCAGTGACGGGCATCAGCGTCACCGGGCGCGGCAAGGGTGCCGAAACCGTGGCGCTGGCGGGTATCACCGTCGCCCCGAGCCAGGTCGCGATGACGCCGCACACCGCCAAGATCGGCATGGTGACGCTGAACGGCCTGCGCCTTGCGGCACACGTGGCGGCGGACAACAGCGTTACCATCCCGGGGCTATGGCCGATGGCGCTGCCCAAATCCGCGCCCGCTGCCGGCCCCGCCTGGACAACATCGCTCGCCGGCTTCGCGATGACCGATGCCGCGGTCCAGGTGGCGGTGGCGCGGCCGCCACCGATGCAGGGCGGCACCTTCAACCTGGCGCCGATGACAGCAAAACTCGGCCCGGTGACAAGTGCACTCGATACGCCGCTGGCGCTGGATTTTGCCACCGGCATCAACGGCAAGGCCAAATTCGCCGTGTCCGGCACCGCATCGCTGCGCAACAGCACGGCTGATCTTGCTGTCGATCTTGCCGGGCTGCCACTCGCCGAGTTCGCAGCTATGGCACCGCCCAGCCCGGTGCTGGTGCGATCCGGCACGCTGTCCGCCAAGGGCCGGTTGCTGGTCGCCAACAGCCGCGCCGGCCCGGCACCGGATTTCAAAGGAAATGTTGGCGTCGCCAATCTCGATCTGGCGCAGCGCAGCAGCGGCGCCAACCTGTTGTCGTGGAAAAAGCTCGATGTGACTGGCATCCGGTACCAGTCGGCGCCGCAAAAACTCGCTATCCAGCGCATGGCCTTCGATCGCGCAATCAGCCATGTCATCATCACGCGAGAGGCAAAGCTCAACCTCGCCACTGTCGCCGGCGTCGAAACCCCCAGCCTGACATCACCCGAGCCGGCAGCGGTCGCCGAAACGCCAGCTGGGGTTCCCGCTACGGCAGCTGCCGTGGTGCCGGTTACGGCAGCCGCCGTTGCGCCGGTTACGGCAGCTGCCGTGGCCGAATCCGCCGCCACCGGCAAAAAGTCCAAGACCGTCCGCAAGATCCGCATTGCGGCGCCGGTCAGCAACACGCTGAATGCCGCCGCCAAGCTGTTCCCGGTCAGCATCGGTGAGATCGCGGTGCGCGGCAGCACCATCAGTTTCGAAGATTTCTCGATCGAGCCCAATTTCGCCGCGCGCATCGAAGGCTTCAGCGGTGCTGTCACCGGCCTGTCCACCGCCCCCGGTTCGCAGGCGCGCTTCAACCTGAAGGGTTATGTCATCGATCGCTTTGCCCCGGTAACGATCACCGGCCGCGCCAATGTCTTCAACTATGATGCCAACACCGACCTGACCGCCAGTTTCAAGAATATCGAATTGCCGGTGTTCAACCCCTATTCCGGCCGCTTTGCCGGCTATGCGATCGCCAAGGGCAAGCTGTCGACAACGATCCATTATCGCATCGTCAACCGCGGGCTGAACGCCGAACATAATATCGTTCTCGACCAGCTGACCTGGGGGGAGGCGACCGACAGCCAGCAGAAGGTCTCCTTGCCGATCCGGCTGGCGACGTCGCTATTGAAGGACAAGAACGGCGTCATCGATCTCAGCCTGCCGGTCGAAGGCACGCTCGATGACCCCAAGTTCAAGATCTGGCCGCTGGTCTGGAAAGTCGTCGGCAACGTGCTGACCAAGCTGATAACCGCGCCGTTCGCCATGATCGGATCGTTGTTCGGCGGCGGCGACAATGCGCAATTCGTCGGCTTCGATGCCGGGTCGGCCGTTCTGCCGCCCGATGCCGACAAGAGCCTGAAAGCCATTGCCAAGGGCCTGGCCGAAAAAACCGAGGTCAATCTCGATATCCCCGCCGGCGCAGGCATCCGCGAAGATGCCGAGGCGATGACAACGCGCGCCATCGAAACCGCCGCGCTGGCCGGCAAGAAAGGCCCGGCGGCAGCGGATTACGCCAGTTTCGACGTCAGCAAAAAAGCCGACAAGCTGAAGTCGCTCTACAAGGCGAAATTCGGCAACGGCCCCAAATTCCCCGATGGCGTCGTGCCCAAGGCCGGCATGCTGGCCGGCGGCGAGGCCAAGGCCGCTGCGGCCGCCGCCGAAGTCAAATGGCTGGAGGAGGCTCTGCGGCCGAAATACGCGCCGACCGATGCGGAACTCGCAGCGCTCGGCCAGGCCCGCGCCAATGCGGTCAAGGAAGTGCTGCTCGCCGATGACGTGATCGCCCCGACGCGGGTGTTCGTCGCGACCGACAAGACGGTGGCGCCCAAGGACGGCAAGGTCGTGATGGAACTGGTGGTGAAATAACACCCGTCATCCCGGGCTTGACCCGGGACCCAGCTTCTCTTTGCCAAACTCCCCAAGAAAACTGGGTCCCGGGTCAGGCCCGGGATGACAGGGAATGCGGCTCTTCCCCTTGACGCCGCCCGCCGCCACCGCCACCCCACCGCCATGGGGACCACCGCAAAAGCATCGACCCGCCGCGTGCTCGGCGCCAGCCTGGTTGGCACCGCAGTCGAATTCTATGATTTCTACATCTATGCCACCGCCGCCAGCCTGGTGTTCGGGCCGCTGTTCTTCCCGTCCGACAGCCCGTCGGCGCAATTGCTCGCCGCCTATGCCAGCTTTGCCGTCGCATTCATCGCCCGCCCTATCGGCGCGCTGGTCTTTGGTCATTATGGTGATCGCATCGGCCGCAAATCGACGCTCGTCGCCAGCCTGTTGGTGATGGGCGGCTCCACGCTCGCCATCGCGTTTCTGCCGACCTATGGCACCGCCGGCTGGCTCGCCCCGGTGCTGCTTTGCACGCTGCGCTTCGGGCAGGGGTTTGGGCTCGGCGGCGAATGGGGCGGCGCGGCCTTGCTGGCAGTAGAAAACGCCCCGCCGGGCTGGCGCGGCCGGTTCGGCATCTTTCCGCAACTGGGCGCGCCGGTCGGCTTCATCGCCGCCAACGGCCTGTTCCTCATCCTCGGGCTGGTGCTCAGCGACGAAGATTTCCGCAACTGGGGCTGGCGGCTGCCCTTCCTCGCCAGCGCGCTGCTCGTCGCGGTCGGGCTGTGGGTGCGGTTGAAACTGACCGAAACCCCGGCGTTCGCGGCGCTGGCAGACCATGGCCCGCCGCCATCGGTGCCGGTCGCGGAGGTACTGCGCCTGCACTGGCGCGAAACGCTGGGCGGCACGCTGGGCGTCATCGCCTGCTTCGCGCTGTTCTACCTCTCCACCGCCTTCGCGCTCGGCCATGGTACGACCAAACTCGGCTATCCGCGTGAGACGTTCCTGGGCGTGCAACTGTTCGCCATCCTGTTTCTCGCCATCGGCATCCTGTTGTCGGGCTGGCTGTCGGATCGCTTCGACCCGCGCCGCGTGCTCATCGGCGGTTGCCTTGCCGCCATCGCCGTCGGCGTTGTGCTGGCACCGCTGATGGAAAGCGGCTCGCTGCTGCTCGTCGGCGTGTTCCTGTCGCTGGCGCTGTTCGTCATGGGTTTTGTCTATGGGCCGCTCGGTGCCTGGCTGCCCGGGCTGTTCCCGGCGCGGGTGCGCTATACCGGTGCGTCGCTGGCCTTCAATCTCGGCGGCATATTAGGCGGCGGTCTCGCGCCGATCATCGCGCAGGCACTCGCCGATCGCGGCGGGCTGGCACCGGTCGGCTGGTATCTGGCAACCGCAGCTTCGGCCAGCCTTGCCGCGCTGCTGCTTCTCAAGCGCCCACCGCATCTCGACTGAACGCCAGGGAGCGGATAGCGTCCGGCGATGCACAAAACCCTGCTCCTCGCCCTGCTCCTCAGCGCCGCCCCGGCGCTCGCCGATGATGCCGCCCGCTGGCAGACGCAGGCCGCGCGGGTCACCATTGCCCGCGATGATTGGGGCATCGCCCATATCAAGGGCAAGACCGACGCCGACGCCGTGTTCGGCATGATCTATGCCCAGGCGGAAGACGACTTCAACCGCGTCGAAACCAACTTCATCAACGCGCAGGGCCGCCTCGCCGAAGCCGAGGGGGAAGCCGCCATCTGGCACGATCTGCGCATGAAATTGTTCATCCAGCCCGAAGCGCTCAAGGCCGATTATGCCCGCAGCCCGGACTGGCTCAAGGCGCTGATGGTGGCCTGGGCCGATGCGCTGAATTTCTACCTCCACACCCACCCCAATGTGAAACCCCGCGTCATCACGCATTTCGAACCCTGGATGGCGCTATCGTTCAGCGAGGGCAGCATCGGCGGCGATATCGAAAGCATCTCGCTCGGCCAGTTGGAGGCCTTTTACAGCAAACGCGACGTGGCGCTGACCGACATCGAAACCGGCCGGGTGCGCCCCGAACCCACCGGCTCCAACGGTTTCGCCATCATGCCGTCGCACACCAAAAACGGCCATGCGCTGTTGATGATCAACCCGCACACCAGCTTCTTCTTCCGGTCCGAAGCCCGGGTGCAAAGCGGCGAGGGGCTGAACACCTATGGCGCCTCCACCTGGGGGCAGTTCTTTACCTATCAGGGCTTCAACGCCCATGCCGGCTGGATGCACACCTCGAGCGGCACCGACAATATCGACGAATATCTGGAAACCATCGAAACGCAGGATGGCCGCCTCGTCCACAAGTTCGGCAGTGAATGGCGCCCGGTCACCGTGACCGAAATCGCCGTCCCTTATCGCGACGCCGCCGGTACGATGCGGGTCCGCAAGTTCCAGACGTTTCGCACGCTGCACGGCCCGGTGGTGCGCAGCGCGAACGGCAAATGGGTCAGCGTCAGCCTGATGCACAAACCCCTCGACGCGCTGAAACAAAGCTTTTTGCGCACCAAGACGACCGACCTGAAATCCTTTCTGCAGATTGCCGAATTGAAGGCGAATTCGTCGAACAACACGATCTTTGCCAGCAACAAGGGCGAAATCGCCTATCTCCACCCACAATTCATGCCGAAACGCGACAATCGCTTCGATTATGAACAACCCGTCGATGGCAGTGACCCGGCGACGGCGTGGCAGGGCGAACATGCACTGTCCGAACTGCCGCAAGTGCTCAACCCCAGGAACGGCTGGGTGACCAACACCAACAACTGGCCCTGGACATCGGCAGGCGCCGACAGCCCCAAGGCTGCCGACTTCCCGCGCTACATGGACCAGGCTGGCGAGAACCCGCGCGGGCCGAATGCCGTGAGGGTGCTGTCCGCGCGGCGTGATTTCACGCCGGATACGCTGCTCGAAGCGGCGTACGACACTTATCTGACCGCCTTTGCGGAACTGATACCAACACTGACCGCGGCTTATGACCGGCTACCTGCCGCCGACCCGCAGCGCGCCGCGTTGGCCGGGCCGATCGCAGCGCTGAAGGGTTGGGACTATCGCAGCAGCGAAAGCTCGGTGCCGACGGCGCTGGCGATGGTCTGGGGCGACGCGCTGGTCGCGCGCTTCGGCGCCGATGCCAAACGCGACGATGAGGCGCTGGTGCCGTATCTGCTGGCGGCTCCCACAGACACCGACCGGCTGGCAGCGCTCGCCACCGCCACCGCCAAGCTGACCGCCGATTTCGGCAAATGGGATACGGCGTGGGGCGAGATCAACCGTTTCCAGCGGCTGACAGGCGACCTGGTGCAGCCATTCGATGATGCGAAACCCAGCATCCCGATCGGCTTTGCCTCGGCGCAATGGGGGTCGCTGCCGTCGTTCGGCGCCGAGGCCTGGCCCGGCACGAAACGCTGGTATGGCACCTATGGCAACAGCTTTGTCGCGGTCGTCGAATTCGGGCCGACCGTGAAAGCCCGCGCCGTGTCCGCCGGCGGCGAAAGCGGCAACCCGGCGTCACCGCATTTCAACGACCAGGCGGAGCGGTACCGCTCCCATGATTTGCGCACCGTGCTGTTCAATGACGCCGATTTGAAGGGCCATGTCAGCCGCACCTACCGCCCCGGCGAAGCCGCCGCCCGGCCGTAATCGCGCAGCGATACCGGCGCGGCGCACATCCGGATCATCTGACGGCTCAGCCCCGGTAGAGCGCCTCGGCGCGGGCCTTGAGCGCCAGCGCCGAATCATCGAACGCCCGCTTCACCCAGGGCCCGGCAAAGCGGTACACATGAATGCCGTTGGCCCCCAGGAACGCATCGGTCGAATAGTATCGGCATGACGCCGTCCCAGTTGACTCGATGACCTGGTCGCGCCGCGCCGGATAGGGCCAAGCATCGGTATAGACCATTTCCCACGACAGCAGGCGCGGCGGATCAAAGGCGCAGATATATTCCATGTTCGGTACCAAAGTGCCCGGCACGGCGTAATTCACCAGTGTCATGAACATCGGATCGCCCATTTTGAGCGTCGATTCCGCCCGCACGCAGAACGGGTTCCATTCATTGTAGCGCGCAAGGTCGGTCAGCACGCCCCACACGGTTTCGGCCGGCGCGTCGATCTCCACGGTGATCGAGCGCGTCACCGCATCGGGGTCATAGCCCGATACCGGGTCCTCGCTCAGCGATGGCATGCCGGGGTGTTTCATGCGGCTTTCCCTTCCAGATCGGCAAGCTTGACGATGCGCGCCTTTGGCAGCGGATGCTCGGTCGCCCCGGCCCAGCGCAGCAGCGCGGTGCCGACGCTGTGGCCGGACGTATCGACCCAGTTGCCCCCAAGGCCATAGGCGCCGGGATCGCGGGCCGCGGCGATGATCCGCACACTACCGTCAGGTTCGAGCTTCGCGGAATGCTTGTTCACGCTGATCTGGCGGAAGCGGTAATCGAAGCTTTCCATCCACCAATTGTCGATCTGGAAATTCCAGTAATAACAATCGGGCGGGGTCACCTCGATCACCCAGGCCTCATCCGGTGCAATCGCCCAATAGCCGTGGGCGTAATAGATATCGGGGCTGCCGCCGCCCTTTTGAAACATCGACTGGTCGATGGGCGCGAAGGCATTGGGGTGCGCCCGGAACATCCGCGTCCAGTCGGCAAAGGTTGCCGCGACCCCGCCGACGAACTGCCCAGCCGCGGCCAGCCCGGCCTGGAGCTTCGCCGGGTCGAGCGGTGCCGGTACGGCCGGACCACCGATGCGTTCGATGCGGAACTGCCCCGGCGTTTCGGTCGCTCGGTCGAGCGCGCTCTGCCGGATGATGATGACGCTGGTGTCCGCCTCCAGCCGCAGCCAGTTGCCGGGTTGCGGGGTCATGCTGGCGATGATCTCGACTTCGCCGTTCGGGCCCCAGCTGATCTGGTCGTTCATCAACGACCCTGTGGCGGTGCACGTCCCGTCGATGTGATAGCGCATGGCATTGGCAACGATGGAGAAATAAAACATCGAGCCGCGCGTGCCGGTGATGCGGTAATCGCTCGTCCCGCAAATCGACGCGTTCAGATATTTGTTGTCCGGATTATCGGCACCGATTTTCGCCGTTTCGTGACTCAGCACATAGAAGAACGGAAAATCCGGGTCGCTCGCCTCGACATATTGCTCCAGCCCGAGCCGGGCGAGGCGCGAGAGATAGCGAAACCCCTCCGCCTGCACCAACGGATCGGCCGGCACATCCGGGGCGAGAATGACCTCCCCCGCCTTGGCAAGTTTCGCGCAGAAATCGGCCCAGGCGGCAGCTGAAGTCGTCACGGCGCCACCCAGTCGCCGCCGTTGACATCCAGCGCCGCGCCAGTGACTTCGCTGGCATAGTCCGACAGCAGGAAATACACCGCCTTGGCGCAATCCTTGTCGGGCGGTATATGGCCGACCGGTATCTCGCTTTCGCGCTGCTTTTTGAAGGCTTCGCCGGCCGCCCCCATGCTGGCGAAATAGCCGTCCAGCGGCGCGCCGGCCATCCAGCCCATCAGTGCGGTGTTCATGCGGATGCCGCTGCCCGAAAGCTCCACCGCCATGTGCCGTGTCATATGCGCAAGGCCCGCCTTGGCCATCGCATAGCCGCCTTCGCCGCGGTGCGGCTTGCGTGTCGCCAGCGTCGATATATTGACGATCGATCCCGAGCCCTGAAGCCGCATCTGCGGAATCACCGCCTGCGCCATGCGCAGACCACCCAGCGCATTGACATTGAACGCCTGCGCCACATCATCGATCTCGGCGACTTCCAGATCGGCCCAGGGCGGGTGAAAATAGGCCGAATTGACCAAGCCATCGATCCGCCCGAACGCCGCCAGCGTTGCGGCCGCCAGCGCCTTGCACTGCGCCGTGTCCGATACATCGGTGGGCACCGCGATTGCCTCCCCGCCGGCCGCCTTGATATCGGCGACAATCGCCTCGATCGCCGCCACGCTGCGCGCCGAAACCGCGACTTTCGCACCCTCCAGCGCCGCGCCGCGGCACATCGCCTGCCCCATGCCGGGGCCGGCGCCGGTGATGATGACGACCTTGT